>NZ_JAMYLR010000015.1:0-128398 GCF_040318155.1 Mesorhizobium sp. M1307
TGTCCTCGAGCCACATCAAATTGTACTTCTCGACCGCGCGAGCGAACTTGATCGCATCGGGCAGCATCCAGCCCGGGCCGCAGTCGAGCGCCAGGCTGACCTTGTCGCCCAGCACTTCCTTCATCGCGATCACGCAGTCGAGCATGTGGTTGAAACCGCGCTCGCTGATGACGCCCTGATCCATGGCACCGTGGTAGCCAGCCTTATTCTGCTTCACGCCGTAATGGAAGTCCTCGATGGTGTCCTTCATGTTGGAGTGGAACGAGATCCCTTGCTTGATCATGAAGAAATTCTGCGGCTGCTCCATCATCCATTTCACGTCAGCGGCGTAATCCTCCGGCCGGTCCCCCGTTCGCTTCTGGCGGATCGAGCCGTTATAGACGCGCACCTTATCGCGCACCTTGCCGCCGAGCAGTTTGTAGGCCGG
Organism: Mesorhizobium sp. M1307; assembly: GCF_040318155.1. Taxonomy (NCBI): domain Bacteria; kingdom Pseudomonadati; phylum Pseudomonadota; class Alphaproteobacteria; order Hyphomicrobiales; family Phyllobacteriaceae; genus Mesorhizobium; species Mesorhizobium sp. M1307. The sequence continues at coordinate 428 of NZ_JAMYLR010000015.1, forward strand.
CACGCCTGCGGCCTTGCCGGCTATGTCCCACAGCGCATGCTCGATAGCGCTTACCGCCGCGCCATAGGGCTTGAAAGAGCCGCGTTGGCGGATCTTCAGCATCACCCGCTCGACGTCGGTAGGGTCCTCGCCGATCAGCGCCTCACGGAAATGCAGCACCCAAGGCTTGAGATAGGTCTTGGTGAACTCGACTTCGCCAAGGCCATAGAGGCCCTCGTCGGTAACGATGCGGACGATGGGATGTTTGCCGATGACGGCGCAGCGGAGATCGGTGATCTTCATCTTCGGTTCTTTTCGCCTCAGCTCCAGATACGGTCCCAGGAATACTCGTTGTCCCAGTGATCCGTGGGCTGCCAGATGCCGGTGACACCCGGCTGCAGATGCTGCGAGATCACCTCGTCGACGACGTCGTCAATCCCCAGGCCAGGTTTGTCCGGAACAGTGATAAAGCCGTCGCTCACGAGCGGCTTGGGAACGCCGGTGACGATATCGTCCCACCAGTCGACATCGGCAGAGTGGTATTCGAGCGCCATGAAGTTTTCGGTCGCGGTCGCGACATGTGCCGCGGCCATTGCGGCGATCGGACTTTCGGCCATATGGATGGCCATTGCGACGCCGTGGTCCTGGGCCATGTCGCCGATCTTCTTGGTTTCGAGGATGCCCCCGCTGGTGAGCAGGTCCGGGTGGATAATGGAGAGGCCGCCGCTCTTGAGCAGAGGCTCGAAGCCTTCCTTAAGGTAGATGTCCTCGCCGGTGCAGATCGGCACCGTGGTGGCGGCCTGCAGTTGCCGGAACTGCTCGGTGTACTGCCATGGGATCACATCCTCGAGCCAGGCCGGCACGTATTTTTCAATCCGCCTGGCGAGCCGAATGCCGTTCTGCAGCGAGATGTGGCCGACATGGTCAATGGCGAGCGGAATATCCATGCCGATAACATCGCGAACCTCGGCAATGTACTGTTCAAGCAGGTCGAGGCCCTTGTCGGAAAAGTGGAGGCCGGTAAACGGATGGGGGACGTTATGCAAATCGTAAGCGGCATTGCGGGCGCGCCGCTCCTCCATGGTCTTGACCGGGCCGCGGCCGGGATGGATGCGGTACCGTTCAAGTGAACCGGCAGGGGAGACGACCGCACCGGGTACATCCGCAATCTGCATCAGCCCCAGATCCATCTTGAGGAAGGTGAAGCCGAGCGCCATGCGCTGCCTGAGGCGCTTGCCGGTCTCGGTGCCGCTCGGCACGGTAGCGTCGGTGTCGCAATAGACGCGCACCTTCTCCCGAAACCGGCCGCCGAGCATCTGGTAGATGGGGACGCCATAGGCCTTGCCGGCGAGATCCCACAACGCGATCTCGACCGCCGAGACGCCGCCGCCTTGCCGGCCGTGGCCACCGAACTGTTTGATCCGGCGAAACAGGCGGTCGATGTCGCAAGGGTTCTCGCCAAGCAGCCGGCTCTTCAGCATCAACGAGTAGGTGGGACTGGCGCCGTCGCGCACCTCGCCAAGCCCGACGATGCCCTGGTTGGTGTAAATCTTGAGCAGGGTTGAGGTGAACGGCGCGCCGACGATTTCGGCTACCCGCATGTCGGTGATGCGAAGCTGGGATGGCTTGGAATTCGCGTTCACCCGATTGAGCGCTTCGTCGGCGCCACCTGTCTTTGCCATGACTTATCCTCGTTTTCGGCTTGTCGTTCCGCACCCTGGGCCGGCATAGAGTGTTGCTAGCCCAGCTCAATCTCGTGGGCCTGCAGGTAGTCGCGGTCCATCTCAATACCGAGACCAGGCTTCGACATCAGCTTGAGGCTGCCGTTCGAAATATCGAGTGGTCTGTCGATCAGGTGATCGTATTTGCCCAGGTTCCACTCCGATGTTTCGAGTTTGTAGAAGTTGGGAACGGTCATCATTACCTGCGCTCCCGCAACCACGTTGATCGGTCCCGCGGCGTCATGTGGCGAGACCGGCACGTAGTAGGCTTCGCACAGCGCAGAAATCTTCTTGAGTTCGGTAATGCCGCCGGTCCAGGTAACGTCGGGCATGATGTAGTCGGCGAGCCTGTTCTCGAGTACCGGCACGAAATCCCACTTCGTGTGGCCGCGCTCGCCCCACGAGATGGCGGTATTGACCTTCTCACGCACCTGCTTGAGGGCGTTAAGGCTCTCGGGCGGGCAGGGCTCCTCAAACCAGTCGATCTGGCCGGCCTCCTCGAGGCTCCGACAGAGGCGAATGGCGGTGGGGACGTCGAAGCGGCCGTGCGCATCGATGAGAATGTCCACATCGGGTCCTGCCGTTTCGCGGATCAGAGCCGTGAGTTCGGCGGCTTCGCGCTCGTCCTTGCGGGTCATGCTGCCATCGAGGTAGCCGTCTCGCTGTTCGCGGGGCAGGCCATCGGCGCTGCGGCCCTGGTGCGGGTAGGGATCGAACTTGAGCGCAGTGTGTCCGGACTCGACAATGTCTAGAATTTCGCGGACCACAGCCTCCTTGCTGGTGAATTTGGCCTGGTTGGGATGGGTGTAGAGCGCGATTTCATCGCGTACCGGCCCGCCAAGCAGCTCGTAAATCGGCTTGCCGAGGACTTTGCCCCGGATGTCCCAGAGGGCAATATCGATGGCGCTCACGCATTCGACGGCGGCGCCGCGGCTTCCCATGTAGGTGAAGCTGCGGAAGATCTTGTGCCAGAGATGCTCGATACGCGCCGGATCCTCGCCTGTCACGGCGACGCCGATCTGCCGCAGGATCGTGCAGAGAGCGCGGTTGGCGAGCCTTGTCGTGGTGGTGATCTCTCCCCAGCCACTTACTCCCTCGTCGGTCGTCACTTCGACGAACAGGAACTCTCCCCAGTAAGAAGCATCGGACTTGATCAGCCACGGCCGAATGCTCGTGATTTTCATCTCAACTACCTTTGCCTGGAAGTGGTCAGTTAGCGATGTTCTGGACTGGACATTCTATCCGGCCCGAGCGGCGTTGCGCGCTCGCATCTGTTCGAGAATATGCCGGCCCGAACCCTCGACATGGCGGGAAACGAGTTCGGCTGCCTTGTCGGCCTCTCCCGCCTTCACAAGCGCGATGAGTTCGCGGTGCTCGCGCATGATCGCGGCACGTCGCGCCAGCGTGAAATTGAAACGACGGCTCACGGCTCGCAGCACTTCGCGATGCTTCCACCAAAGCTCGGCGGCGTGGCGGTTGTAGTGCCGCTGGTACATCACGGTGTGGAAAGCGGTATCCAGCTCACTATGCCTGAATGTGTCGGCGAAATTGTTCTCTTCGATCAGGCCTTGGAGACGTTCGAGTTCGGCGATGTCCTCGCCGGTAGCCATATTCACAAACCATCGTGTCAGGGCTGGCTCGATCAGAACACCGATCTCGTAGATATCCCGGACAAAATCCTGATCAATGGGTCGCACGCGCGCCCCGCGGTTGGCGACAAAGGTGACAAACCCTTCGCCGCGCAACAACTGCAGGGCCTCGCGCACAGGATTGGTCGAAGTGCCGTGACGCCGGGCGAGATCGGTGACGACAAGCCGTTCGTTGGCAGCGAGCCGTCCCTCGATGATATCTTCCCTGATCAATTCATAAAGCGAGGCGCCCTCGCTGGAGGCCCCGATGGGATCGGTCCCCACCGGTGGCATCGCTTTGAAATCGCTTATTTCGGCCAAGGCCGGGCTCCCCAATTTAATACATACCTTGCCCGATATCACACACGGCTTTCGCAAACAATGTACGATTCTGCGCGTTGACAGGCAATCCATGATCTGAAAACGTACCAAGTGATCGAGAGGATACACTGAGCTGACAGAAGCATCCTCGCGATCGAAACGAGCAAGGACCGCTCTAGGGCGGCATGGGAGAACCAGGGAGGATACCTATGACGAGAATTGCGCTCGGCAGTGCCGTCCTGCGCGGCACTGTCGCCACTGCTTTGATGGCATCCCTGACGTCTACATCGGCGCTGGGTGCGCCACCGGTCGATCTGAGCAAGTGGTCGCCGGAATATGTGCGCTCCATCGCCGGCACACAGGACTTTGACACGGCTGCCGATTGCGCCAAGGTTACCCCGCTCGACTACAAGGGGCGACTGACTTTCTGGTATCAGGGCGTGTTCGAGGGCGACCCCGACCTCCTGCGCCAGTACTACAAGGATTTCTTCGAGACCTTCCGCAAAACCTATCCGAACATCCAGCTCGAGGAACAAGCCCTCACCTATAACGACCTTCTCGACAAGTTCCGCACGGCGCTCCTGGGCAATGCCGCGCCTATGGCGGTCCGCCTGCAGATCCTGGGCGGTACCGAGTTCGCCTCAAAGGGCTATCTGCAGCCGCTCAAGCCAGAGGATGTGGGGTATTCGACCGAGGATTTCTGGCCCGGCGCCATGAAGGCAGTGACCTGGGAGGGCGTGACCTACGGCATTCCGACCAACAACGAGACGATGGCGTTCATCTGGAACGCCGACATCTTCAAGCGTGCGGGCCTCGATCCAGACAAGGCTCCGGCAACCTGGGACGACGTCGTCAAATATTCCAAGCAGATCCACGACAAGCTCGGCATTGCCGGCTACGGCCTCGTGGCGCGCAAGAATGCCGGCAATACGCCGTACCGCTTCATGCCACAGCTATGGGCCTATGGCGGCGGCGTCTTCGACGAAGCGACGGCAAACCCGACCTATGAGCAGGTCCAGCTCGATAGCCCGCAGAGCAAGGCGGCGCTGCAAGCCTCCTACGACATGTATGTTCGCGACAAGTCGGTTCCGGTTTCGGCGCTCACCAATCAGCAGGCCGATAATCAGCCCCTGTTCGTCGCCGGGCAGCTCGGCATGATGATCTCGCACCCGTCCGATTACAACGTCATGCTCGACCTGCAGAAAAAGGCGACGGGCACCGACAAGGACAAGGCGCAGACGGTCATCGACAACATGCGCTACGGCCTGATCCCGACTGGCCCCGACGGCAAGCGCGCCGTCGTGTTCGGCGGCTCGAACATTCACATCCTGAAGCCCGAATATGTCGAGGGCGGCAAGGTAGACGAGCCGGCTGCGAAAGCTATCATCTGCATGTGGACGAGCCCTGAATGGTCGCTGAAGATGGCCTACGCCGGATCAAACCCGGGCAACCTCAACGGCTTCAAGACCAAGTGGATGAAGGAACGTCTGGACAACATCAAGTTCCTCGACGTCACCACCTCGATGCTGCCATACGGCATCCCGTTCCCAGCTCTGCCGCAGGCCCCCGAGATCATGAACATCATCATCCCGGACATGCTGCAGAATGCCCTGACCGGAGCGATGACCGTCGACGAGGCAGCGGACGACGCGGCCAAGAAGGTAAAAGACCTGATGGGCGGACTCTAGTCCAGGCCACACCTACGACCTAGACCGGCTGCGCCGCTGGCGCAGCCGCCTCGTTCCGAAGAAAAAGGGCACGCCACAAGTGACGATCGTGACCGGCAAGGCCGAGGCTCGCCGAAGATTGCAACCCGGTTGGTCCGGCGCGCTGCGGAAGATCTGGGAACATCGCGCGGACTACGCGTACGTGCTCCCAGCGATCGCCGTGATGCTCATCGTCATCGCCTATCCGATCTACTACACGGTCGAGCTGTCGTTCTTTAAGACACCGCCTGGCCTGCAACTCCGCGACAAGACCTTCATCGGCTTCGACAACTACACGACCATCCTCACCAGTCAGGTGTTCTGGAAAGTCACCTGGAACACACTGATCTGGACTCTGGGGTCAACTTTCATCTCCTTTGTCCTGGGGTTTGCCACAGCGCTGGCGCTCCACCGCGACTTCATCGGCCGTGGTGTCCTGCGCGCCGTCCTGATCATCCCTTGGGTCATCAGCGCCGTCGCCGCCTCCTACATCTGGAAGTGGATCTACCATTCGGATTTCGGGATCATCGGCGCGGTGCTGGTCGGCCTCGGATTGGCCGCCCAGCCGCCGAATTTCATCGACAATGTCAGCACGGTGCTGCCCTCCCTGATCGTCGTCAATATCTGGCGCGAGTTTCCGTTTGCCATGATCATGATGATGGCCGGCCTGCAGACAGTCCCCGACCAATTGCTGCGTGCCGCAAAAGTCGACGGTGCCAATGCATGGCAGCGCTTTTGGCACGTCACCTTCCCGCACTTGCGCAACGTCTCGGTGGTGACGATGCTGCTGCTCGCGGTGGCCAACTTCAATTCCTTCATCATCCCCTGGATCATGACCGGCGGCGGGCCGTCGAACGCATCGCATATCTGGATAACCCACATTTATGAGCTCGCCTTCGGACGGCAGCGCTGGGGCGTGGCATCGGCCTATTCGGTGCTCCTGTTCCTCACGCTGATGACGCTGGGCTACTTCTACGTCCGTGCGTTAAGCGGCAACGAGCGGAAAGAGGGGAGCGCCTGATGAGCACGATTACCGAGACAGCGCCTCGAGCCCAGACCCGTCGCCGCATGCGCGTCGACGGATGGCGGTGGGCCGGGCGCATATTCCTCGTGTTCATGCTGCTTTATACCGCGTTGCCGATGATCTGGATGCTGATCACCTCGATCAAGTCCGGATTCGCGGCGACACAATTCCCGCCGCAATGGTGGCCGGACGAACCTACCCTCGCCAGCTACCAGAAACTGCTCGATCCGCAGAACAGCGTCGGCCAGGACTTCCTGCGGTTCTTCTGGAACAGCCTTTTCGTGTCGACCGTCACGACAATCCTTTCGGTGATCGTGGCTGTCCCAGCGGCCTACGCGTTTTCGCGTTTCAGTTTCCCTGGCCGGAATTTCCTGTTCTTTGCCGTGCTGCTGCGCAATATGTTCCCGGCGGTGATCTTTCTCGTGCCACTCTTCATCCTGATGCGCGCGATCGGTCTGATAAACACGCATGGCTCACTGATACTCACCTATCTCACCTTTGGCCTGCCGCTGGCGATCTGGCTGCTCAAGGGCTTTTACGACAATATCCCGGTGCAGCTTGAGCAGGCGGCGCGCATCGATGGCGCAACACGGTTCCAGGCCTTCATCATGATCGTGATGCCGCTCTCGACGCCGGGGATCATCGCCACCGCAATCTATTCCTTCATCGGCGCGTGGAACGAGTACATCTACGCCTACACCTTCCTCTCCAAGAACGAGCAGTTGACCCTGCCGGTCGGCATCCAACGCTTCTTCTCGGAAAATACGACGGACTTTCCGGGCCTGATGGCGGCCAGCTTTATGATGAGCGTGCCCGTCGTGGTGCTGTTCCTGGTCCTGCAACGATACTTTGTACGCGCCCTTACAGAGGGCGCGGTCAAGCACTAGGGAGTTGCCGATGGCCCACGTGGTCCTCCAAGATCTCGTCAAGAGCTATGGCAGCTTCAAAGCTGTCAACCACGTCTCGCTGACGGTCAATGACGGCGAGTTCGTTGCGCTCGTCGGGCCTTCAGGCTGCGGCAAGACAACCACGCTCAATCTCGTCGCTGGGCTGACCCCGATCACAGCGGGCGACATCATCATCGGCGAGCGGGTGGTCAACGACCTCGACCCCAAGGACCGGGACATCGCAATGGTGTTCCAGAACTACGCGCTCTACCCGCAGAAATCGGTCTACAAGAACCTGGCGTTCCCGCTTCAGATGCGCAAACTCCCCAGGGACGAGATCGACAAGAAGGTCAAGGAAGCGGCGCGAGTGCTCGACATGACGCACCTGCTCGAGCGCAAGCCGCGCGAACTTTCGGGCGGGCAGCAGCAGCGTGTGGCCCTTGGCCGTGCCCTCGTTCGCGACCCCGCGGTGTTCCTCATGGACGAGCCACTGTCTAACCTCGATGCCAAACTGCGCGTGCAGATGCGGTCGGAGATCAAGCGTTTCCACCAGGACCTCAAGGCGACGATCATCTATGTGACGCACGACCAGCTCGAAGCCGTGACCATGGCTGACAAGATGGCGGTGATGAATGGCGGCTACCTGCAGCAATACGATTCACCGGCGCAGGTCTTCGCCCATCCGGTGAACATGTTCGTGGCCAGCTTCATCGGCAGCCCGGCGATGAGCCTTATTCCGCTGGAGGCATCGACGGCAAATGGCAACACGGTGTTGACCGGCGCCGAGGGCTGGCGCCTTGAGCTCTCACCGCGCAATGCCCAGAAGGTGGCGAAAGCGACGACCAGGAAAGTCGTGCTCGGCGCACGTCACTCGACGATCAAGCTCCACAAGAGTGCGGTCCCTGGTTCCATTCCGGCCAAGACCTACACGGTGGAACCGACCGGCGACGTCACCTTCGTCCAGGCGTTCCTGTCCGGCGCCATCGTCAACGTCAGCGTGCCGCCGAACATTGCCGTCGCGCCCGACGAGCAGATCTGGCTCGAGTTCGACCAGGAGCGGATGCATCTGTTCGATGGCGAAACTGAAATGGCCCTCAAGGCCAACTGAGATAGGGCGAATGCGCGTGAAACGTGGGCGTGGATGACTGAGAAGCTTAAGATCACCGCGATCAAGCCCTATCCGGTGTGGGTAGGAACGCGCAACCAGATGCTCGTCAAGGTCGAGACCGACCAGGGCATCTTCGGCTGGGGCGAGAGCGGCTTGAGCGGTCGCGAGAGGGCCGTGGCCGGCGCGGTCGAGCACTATCGCGAGTTTCTCATCGGCCGCGACCCGATGCAGATCGGGCGGATCTGGCAGGAGATTTACCGCAGCCAGTACTTCGAAGGCGGGCGAGTCCTTCAGGCGGCGATTTCCGCCATCGACATCGCCCTTCACGACATCAAGGGCAAGGCGCTGGGCGTGCCGGTCTACGAGCTGCTGGGCGGCAAGCAGCGCGACCGCATTCCCACCTTTGCCTCGACCGGCGACGAGGCCGAGGGCGACGTTGCCATCGAACGGGCCCGCGAACTTCGCGCGCAGGGGTGGCAGGCGATCCGCTTCTTCCCCTTCGGGCAAAACAGCAAGGACATCTTCGAGCCGCGCGAGTCCATCGGCGCCACCGCGGGTATGCTGAACAAGGCGCGCGAGGCGCTGGGCGACGACGTGGTCCTCGGCCTCGACTATCATCATCGGCTGTCGGTGGCAGAGGCCGCGAGCTTCTGCAACAAGCTCGGTCGCGGCGTGCTTGATTTTCTCGAGGAGCCGATACGGGCCGAAACGCCGGAGGCCTATGAATCGCTGCGCACGATGACCGAAATCCCCTTTGCCATAGGCGAGGAATTTGCCAGCAAGTGGCAGTTCCTGCCCTACATCGAGCGCGGCATCCATCAGTTCAACCGGATCGATGTTTGCAATGTCGGCGGGCTCACCGAGGCGATGAAAATCGCTGGCTGGAGCGAGGCGCATTATGTGGACCTGATGCCGCACAATCCCCTTGGCCCAGTGTGCACGGCCGCGACCGTGCATCTCGCCGCCGCGGTACCCAACTTCGCATGGCTCGAGACCAGGGCGCCCGAAACAAAGCTGGGCTTCGACAATTCCGACTTCTTCCCCGTGCAACCACGGCTCGACGGGACCGATTACCCGGTCGGCGATCTGCCTGGGCTCGGCGTCGAGGTCAACGAAGTTGCGGTCCAGGCGCAGAGTTTGCGTTTCTGGGAAGCGCCTCACCTTAAGCGCCGCGACGGTTCTGTTACGAACTGGTAGTTCCATTCAATCGGAGTCCACAATGACACATACTTCCGACATCATGCGGCCGCCTAAAGACCTGATCGACGCACTCAGGGAGATCGGCGCCGCGACGGTTGCCGGCACGCTTGGCCATATGGGTTTCCGCAATCCGCACATGGTCGGTCCGGTGGCGCAAAACCACGGGAAGTCGATCGTCGGGCCTGCGCTGACGCTGCAGTTCCTGCCGCAGCGGCCGGACCTCTTCACCGAAGGAGAATATGCCGATCCGGAGACACAGCTGCACCGGCACGTGCTCTATCACGCGCAGGAGGGCGATGTGGTCGTGGTCGACGCGCGCGGCGACATGAGCTCGGGCGTCTTCGGCGACATGATGTCGACGTATTTCAAGGGCAGGGGCGGGGCGGGTATCGTCATCGATGGATGCATGCGCGACCGGCCCAATGTCGAAAAGCTCGATCTGCCCCTATGGCTGCGCGGCTGGACGCCAAACTATCACGTGCAGACCAGCATCTATCCCAACGCCGTCAACGTTCCGATTGCCTGTGGCGGTGTCACGGTGATCCCCGGCGACATCATTGTCGCCGACGACGACGGGGTGGTGGTGCTTCCCGTCGCAATGGCCCCGAAGGTGATCGAAGAATCACAAAAGCATCACGATTGGGAGGAGTTCTCGCGAGCGAAGCTCATGGAGGGCGGGCCGTTGCAACGCTACTATCCGCTGCATGACGATGCCCGCGGGGAGTACGAGGAGTGGCGCAAAACAAACCGCCTGGAGAACCCGAGTTAGTCAGCGGGCCTTGGCGATCAGTTCTGTAAGGCAATCAGCAGCGTCCGTCCCTGGCACGCCAAGATCTCTGACACTGTCCATATGGTTGCGGTTCGTGAGCACAAGCGATGTTACCAACGATCCCTGCCGCAGCAAGCCCGCTATGAATCGATCGGCTTGCTGATGGAAGGGTGGCGTCTCATTGGCTCCGACCAGAACCGCCGCCTTGGTTTGAGGATCATGCCGACAGGCGAGCGGCGTGAACATGGCGACTTCCTCGTCGGTTATTCCAATCTCGTCGGCGAGAAAGGAATCCTGGAGCGGCTTCAAATCATAGAGTCCGCTCAGGAGAAGGGCTGCCTTCACATTCGAGGGGGTATGCTCGCCCTCGAACAGAAACGTTGCAAGATGGGCTCCTGCCGAATGACCACTGACGGTCAGGGCCGCCGGGCTTCCGCCATGATCGGCGATGTTGGCCAGGACCCACTGCTTGGCCCGGCGCACCTGGTCGACGATCCTCGCCATTCGGACCTTGGGCATCAGAGCATAATCAAGGATGACGGCAATGGCCCCGGCCTGGGTAATCGTCGTCGCCATATATGAATAGTCGCGCTTGGAGAACATTCTCCAGTAGCCGCCATGGACAAAGATGTGCACCGGAAGCGCCGTTCTTTTGCCCGCGGGAAAGAACAGGTCCATGGTCTCGGTCGGATCCGGTCCGTAGGCCACGTCAGCGGTCATCGCAATGGTGGCGCGGGCGACCTCGCTGCGATCAACGAAGTCCTGCACGATTTCGTCAAAATCCGCGACGTGGTCGCGGATGCGAAAGGGATCGCCTTGCATTCTTCTGCTCACATGCTGATGGCGAGGTATTTCGCCTCCATGAATTCCGCAATGCCGTGATGCTGCCCTCCCTCGCGGCCGAGCCCGCTCTGCTTGACGCCGCCGAAGGGGGCTGCCGGATCGGACATCAGCCCGCGGTTGAGAGCAATCATCCCGGCCTCGATCCGCGAGGCCACCCGCATGCCGCGCGCCAGATCGCGCGTGTAGATGTAGGCAGCAAGCCCATATTCGGTGTCATTGGCGCGCGCGATGACCTCGGACTCCGTTTCGAAGCTGGAGATTGGCGCCACCGGCCCGAATATCTCCTCATGCGCCATCTTTGCGTCGCCCGGCACGTCGCGAAGCACTGTCGGAGGGTAGAAGAAACCACGTCCGGACAGGACTGAGCCGCCGCACAAGACCCGCGCGCCGCGTGTGACCGCGTCGACGACAAGGCGGTCTATCTTCTCGACCGCCTTTTTCGTGATCATGGGCCCGCATTCCGTGTCCGGGTCGGTGCCGGCGCCGACCTTGAGCGAAGACATCCGCTTCTCGAGGCCCTCGCAGAAGGCTTCGTAGATGCCAGATTGGACGTAGAGGCGGTTTGCGGCCGTGCAGGCCTCGCCGGCGTTGCGCATCTTGGCCACCATTGCGCCATCGAGCGCCGCTTCGAGATCGGCGTCGTCGAACACAATGAACGGTGCGTTGCCGCCGAGTTCCATGGAACATGAGATCACATGCCTGGCAGCCTCTGCCAGCAGAGCGCGACCCACACCCGTCGAACCGGTGAAGGAGAGTTTGCGCACCCGCGGATCGGCCAGCATGGCGGCTGTCAAAGGCCCGGGACTGGAGGTTGTCAGGACGTTGACCACCCCTGGTGGAACGCCCGCGTCCTGGTAGAGCGCGGCCAGCGAGTAGGCGGTAAGCGGGGTCTCACTGGCCGGCTTCAGGATCACCGTGCATCCAGCGGCAAGTGCCGGCGCGATCTTGCGCGTCGCCATCGCGGCAGGAAAATTCCAGGGCGTGATCAGGATGCATATGCCGATCGGTTCGTAGTCGACCACAATGCGATTGGTGCCGGAAGGCGCAGTACCGAATTCACCGGTAATGCGAACCGCCTCCTCGGCATTCCAACGGAAAAATTCCGCGGCATAAGCGATCTCGCCGCGGGCATCCCGCAGGGCCTTGCCGTTTTCCAGTGCGATGAGAGTAGCCAGTGCCTCCGATCGTTCCGTCATCAGCTCAAAGCAGCGTCTGAGGATCTCGGAGCGCTTTCGCGGCGACGTTGTCCGCCAGCCATGGGCTGCTTTGGCAGCGGCGTCAACGGCGGCGGCCGCGTCCTCCAAGGTCGCATCGGGTACGGCCGCGATGATGGCTTCCGTCGACGGATCAATGACCGGAATTACCCTGCCATCCGCGGACTGCCGCCATTGGCCGCCAATATACAGCCGGTGCGAAATTGTGTGAAAGTCGCTGACGCCCTGATCATCCGACAGAACCTGTGAAAACGTGTTCATCTCGATATTCCCGATTGTTTACATGACGCAGCTGGCGAGGTCGCCATCAAAGGCGGCCTGGACCAGACGTCGCATGGACCTCAAATCGAATGGCCGCGGATTGTTCTTGATGAGGCGCTCGATACCGATCGCCTGTTCCGCCGTCCAATCGAGCTTGTCGGCAGGCAGCCCCAGCTCGGCCAACGTGGGGGTGATCCCGATTGCCCCAAACAGCCGACTGACCTCGCCAATGGTCGCGTCGGCCAACTCTTCGGGCGTCCGGCCTTTTCCATCGAGGCAGAGCGCGTTGGCGATCTCGGCCATCTCGGCCGCTGCGGCTGTTCTGTTGTACTTCATGACGAATGGCAGGATGGTGGCGACACCCAATCCGTGAGCGGTGTGGGTTATCGCGCCAACCGGATATTGCACGGCGTGCGCTGCCGCTGTGCCGGCCGTTCCGAACGCGCAGCCGGCTGCAAGTGCACCCATCATGACGTCGGCCCGGGCGTCCTCGTCGGACGGCCGGCGGTATGCCGTTTCAAGGCTTCGGCCAAGCAGCTTGATCGCCAGCAGGGCGAAGTGATCGGTCAAGGCGGTTTTGCCGACAAAGACATGTTTCTGCGGAAGGCCGGGATCGGTTCCGCGCCTGGCGGCGGTGAAGGCTTCGATTGCATGCGTCAGCGCATCGGCGCCTGCGATCGCGGTTAATGCCGGCGGGCATGTCATCGTCAGTTCAGGATCGCAGATGGCTGCGGCCGCGATCAGATACGGGCTGGAGATGCCGACCTTCAGCGTGCGATCCGGATCCGAGATCACGGCAACCGGGGTGACTTCAGAGCCGGTGCCGGCTGTCGTCGGCACCGCGATCAGCGGCAGCGTCGGGCCGGGCACCTTGAACTCGCCGTAGTAATCCTGGAGCCGACCGCCGTGACTGATGAGCAGCGCGGCGCATTTGGCCATGTCGAGACAACTGCCGCCGCCAATGCCGATCACCACGTTGGGCGCGAACTTCCGTGCTTCCTCGACGCAGACGGCAACGGTGTCCCGAGGAACGTCGGGCAGCACACGATCATGCACCAGTACGTCTATCGAGGCGGCTCGCAGCCCCGTGACAATCTCTGCGAACGGGCCCGTTGCGGCAAAACGTTCATCGGTGCAGACGAGTGCGCGACGCCCGAGCCTCGCCGCGACAACCGGAATGACGTGGCGTTGGCCGTTCCCGAAGAGGATTTCGCGCGGCAGCCTTAGGGCAGCGAAAAGGCTCATGACCTGCATCCTGTGATGATGACTGGATTGGAATGCGAGATGGCGTTCAACTCGGCCCAAAGGCCGGGTTCTATGTAAAACGCGTCTCGCAACGCGGTTGCGTATCGACGTGCCGAACCATCGCCCGCAACGCTGGCTGTCCGTTCAGCAGGTGAGGAAGCACGGGCTGCCAGGGCGGCACGCTGTTCCAGCAGGACCACCGCAAGCGCCATGGCTTTGTCTTGAAACGGCCTCAAATAATATCCTCTATAAAATCGTATAGGATATAGGATTGCATTGGCCGGAGCATCGTGTTAGCAACTTGATGTGTCAAGAGGCAAAAAATGCAGCCCATGAACTTACCCAGTGTAGACGAAGCGAACCCCGCCGGCGGACGTATCCAGCGCTCCAGCAGCTTGGTTGAGGACGTCTACGAAGCGGTCTTTGCGCAACTCATGTCCCTGAAGATTGCGCCGGGCTCGCGCATCACCGTCGACAGCCTGGTCAAGGAATTCAACGTATCCCACACGCCGATCCGCGAGGCGCTCGGCCGGCTCGAAGGCGAAGGCCTGGTGCTGAAGACGCATCTGATCGGTTACCGCGCTGCGCCGCAGATCACGAAACGACGGTTCGATGAACTCTACGAGCTTCGCCTGCTGCTCGAGCCTCATGGTGCAGCCAAGGCAGCGGTGCTCATGGACGAGGCAAAGCTCGCACAGCTTCAGAAATCGGCCGGCGTCATGGCGCGCCGTGAGGGCAAGGACGAGCGGCTGCGGTATTCCAACTTCGCCCGCCAGGATGCCATTTTCCATGACAAGGTCATGGAATTCGCCAATAACGAACTCGTGCGCGAGACGCTGGCGCACCAGCATACCCACTTCCACATATTTCGCCTGATGTTCCACTCGCGCGTCACCGAAGAGGCGCTTGACGAGCATGAGGCCATCCTGGCTGCTTTCGCTGCGGCCGATCCTGCCGCTGCCGAGCAGGCGATGCGTCGCCATATCGAGCATTCCCGCGACCGTTTGTTGCTGGCGTTCGACTGAGACTGTCCCGATGTCGCCCTACCCGCCGTTGACGGTCATCACGCAGGCCAGTGCCAACGAAGACTACTTCCCCGATTCACCCTTCTAGAAACTCAAACCTACCAGGCGAGTACAGGTCTCGCCCGGCCGTTGTCACAGGAAAGGAAGTACCATGCCAGGCAAAAAGATCCTGATGCTGACCGGTGAATTCACCGAGGAATACGAAATCTTCGTCTACCAGCAGGCGATGGAAGCGGTGGGCCACACCGTCCACGTCGTGTGCCCAGACAAAAGCGCCGGAGACCTGATCAAAACATCGCTGCACGATTTCGAGGGCGATCAAACCTACACCGAAAAGCTCGGCCACTATGCGCTGATCAACAAGACCTTCTCCGACGCTGAAAAACAGCTCGACCAATACCACGCTGTTTACTGCGCCGGCGGCCGTGGCCCCGAATACATCCGCACCGACAAGCGCGTACAGGCGATGGTGCGCCACTTCCACGAAACCAAGAAGCCGATCTTCACGATCTGCCACGGCGTGCAGATCCTGATTGCGGTGGACGGCGTCGTGCGTGGCAAGAAGGTCGGCGCACTGGCGGCTTGCGAGCCCGAAGTGACGCTTGCGGGCGGCACCTATATCGACCTGTCTCCAACGGAGGCATATGTGGATGGCACGATGGTTTCGGCAAAGGGCTGGACGGCCCTTGCAGCGTTCATTCGCGAATGTTTGAAGGTGCTGGGAACGGAAATCCGCCACGCGTAGACCTTTGCTCCGACGCATCCAAAAGGGTGCGTCGGTCCTTGCTGCAGCCTCCGTAGCTTCTGCCGATAGTCTCCCGAGCTGATAAGCTTCCGGAAGGCACGTCCCTTAGGTAGCGCGGCCATAACGGTCCCCTCGGCCCTGCGCAACTTTGTCGGTAGTCAAAGGGTGAGGGAAACCAAACTCGCTTACGAGTGATCGGACAACTCGTCTGCTACCTAATCCGGACAACTCATCTGCTTACGACGCTACGAAGTCGCACCGCTGTCGGAAGTCGCACCGCTTGAGTGCCCGACGTTGCTGCTCTATATGATGCGTGATGATTGATGCGCACCAGGAGGGCGACATGAGAACCACACTGGCGATCGATGACGACGTCCTGGTTGCGGCCAAGGCCATCGCCCGGCAGCAGGATCGCAGCCTCGGCGAGGTCATCACCGATCTCGCCCGGCGCTCGCTGCGCCGGCCTCAAGCCGGCGGCGAGCGCAACGGGATTCCTCTACTGTCGCCTCGGCCGGATGCACCGCCTGTCACGCTTGAGACGGTCAATGCCCTGCGAGACGAACTGCCTTGACGTTCCTGCTCGATGTCAATGTGCTGATCGCACTGATCGATCCTGGCCACGTCGCCCATGACGACGCGCATGACTGGTTCGAACAGGCCGGCAACGCCGCATGGGCTACGTGTCCCATCACCGAAAACGGCGTCCTGCGCATCGTCGGCAACCAAAGATATCCCAATTCTCCCGGCTCGCCCGCCGTCGTTGCGCAAATCGTTACCAAGTTGCGGGCTCTGCACGGGCACAGCTTCTGGCCCGACGATGTGAGCCTGGTTGGCTCGGGCGACATCGATGCAGCGAAAATCCTGACCTCGGCACAGGTCACGGATACGTATCTTCTCGCGCTCGCCAAGGCGCGTGGCGGCCAACTTGCGAGCTTTGACCGCAAGCTGTCAGTCGCGGCCGTGAAGGGCGGGAGGTCTGCACTGCACCTGATTCCCACAAGGTAGACCGCCAGGCTCTTTTTGTCTGTTCTGCATCGCCGAACCGCGCAGGTTGAGATAGGCATAGCCGCGCAGCACCATCAGGCCGGTGCGCTCAGGCGCAATGCGCTACCGTTCGTCCAAGGCCACGAGTGTCTCAACATGCCGCCCCTCTTGG
This sequence comes from Mesorhizobium sp. M1307, assembly GCF_040318155.1. NCBI lineage: Bacteria > Pseudomonadati > Pseudomonadota > Alphaproteobacteria > Hyphomicrobiales > Phyllobacteriaceae > Mesorhizobium > Mesorhizobium sp. M1307. Next base: position 17,260 of record NZ_JAMYLR010000015.1, read on the forward strand.
ATGGTTCGTTCTCCAGCTTCCAGTCAAGGTCGGGCTTGAACCGTTGCGCGGCTGCCTGCGACTGGTACAATGCGTCGGCTTACGAAGCGAAGCTGTTGTTTCTTGGCGACGAATGTTTGCTGGGTGATCCATTGCAAGACATCGGTGCTCAGGGGCGCTGGCGGTGTAGTCGCCAATACTTTCGAGACTGGCGCCAGACAGACGCGCCGCACGTTCGTGTCCCACCTTACCACCTCTAGGACCTCGCGACATCGAGCCTATCCGGAGTGGTTCTACCCGCTGGTCGAAGATAAGCCGTTTCTGACCTTCGGTATGCCGCGGGACGTGTTCATCTCGATGGCTGGCGCGGCCGAGTTCACGCTCGGATTCGGGTTGGAGATGCTCCTCCGGGCACCTCAGCTTCTTGGCCTTGACCACCCTCGGTCCAACGTTGAAGCTGCAAGAGGCAGAAATTCGCTGTTTAGCGACCTTGCCAGGATTCCCCAGGCCCGCGGCCCATCTGGCCAGTTCGACCTCGGCCGCGATGCCCTGTCAGCTGAAACGGTTGGCGCGGAAGGTTGCAAGCATCGGGTGCGGATTGCCGGAGGCGATTTCTTTGGCAAGCAATTCGCCGACGATGAGTCCAAGCGTGGCGCCGCTGTGGCTAAAGGCGACGTGAAGACCGGCGACGGTTTCGACTGAGCCAAGCACCGGCTCGCCGTCGCCGGGGATAGGCTTCGGGCCGACAGCATAGGTAGCGAGTTGGAGCCGCGGATTGCCGTCGAGCACGGCACTGGCCTCGTCGAGTAGTCCTTTGATGGTCTTGTCGTGCACGGTGTAGGTGCCGTCCGGGTTGACCACGACTTCTTCCTCCGACCATGCCGAATCCAAAACAAATGCGCCATCCGGCGTCGGCCGCACTGCCACGCGCGGCGTATTCAGCACGGCACGGAGCTCGGTCTTGGTCGGCTTGGTCTTCAAAAGAAGTGAAATCGGCGTGGCGTCGGGGACACGGACGCCGATCTCCGCAAGCATGACAGGCGTCGCTGGCCCAACGGCAAGGACCATTGCATCCGCCTTTATCGGCGCACCATCGGCAGTGATGACGCCACGCGCGCGACCACCTGTGGCATCTATCCGCACGCGTCCAGCGTCCTGGATAAGCTTGCCGCCGCGGGAGCGGAATTCATTGAGTAGTAGATCGATCAGGGAGGGCAGGTCGACCCATCCTTCGCCAGGATTGAAGATTGCGCCCTGCGGGGTGATTGCATTGGCATTGACGCCGGGCGTCATTGCACCAACTTCGGCAGGGCCGAGCAGAAGCGCGTCATAACCAATTTCCTGCTCCAGCTGGCAGATGGACGCGATCTGGTTCGCCTCATCATCCGCATCCCAGGTGAGGCCGCCGTCAAAGCGAAGCCACGACGCGGTTTCCGGTCTTGTGGCCGCCAGGGTCCGATAACGGTCGATGCCTGCAAGCCTCAAGCGGTGATAGGCAGTGTCGGCACGTCGCGCTGAGTTCAGCCAGGAAAGTGAACGGCCGGATGCACCGTTGGCCGGCGCGCCGTCATTGACAATGGTTACATCAAAGCCAAGACGAGCGAGGTGCAGCGCGGAAGAGGTGCCGAAGATGCCTGCGCCGACAACGACGACTTGGCGCGGTTTTGCAGATGCAGTCATAGGGAAATCCTTCTTCGCAGAAGCCGGGCTGGGAGTTGTTGGATGGCTGCAGAGCGCGGCGGAACTAATAGTCGGTGAGCTTCTTCATGTAGCGCCGGCCATCAAGCATTGGCCGGCCGCGCAGGGCGGCCAGCTCGTAGGCAAAACGCCAAAGCGTGTCGAAGAAGACCAAGGGCACGAGATAAGGTTTGATGTGTTCGGACATACCGCGAAGGTCGAGTTCCGCTCCATCGAGCACCAGGATGTTTTCCCGGCTGCCGTACTTGAAAAGGAAATCGCGGGCCCGTTCGGAAAGGCTCCGCGTTTCGTCCAAACCCACTAAGACCACGAAGCAAGCGTCCCGGTCGACCACCTCAAATGGGCCGTGAAAGAACTCGTTGGCGTGTATGGCCTGCGAGTCGTACCACTGCATCTCCATCAACACGCAGATGGCGTACGAATAGGCCGCACCATAGCTGGCACCGCTGGCCAGAGTGTAGATCGCATTGCGCGGCGCGAAACGGGGGGCGAAGGCCTGAAACCGGTCGGCATAGGTCCGGTGCGCACGCTCGATCGCCGGCTGAAGATGGCTCAGGCTCCTCAGCAGATCGGCAGTTAGCCCGGCATCCTCCCGAGCATCGATCAGGCCGGCGAGCAACATGTAGAGCACGCCGTAGTTGCTGCAGGCTGAATCGACTGCTTTGCCCGTCGTGTAGGAGGCCTGGTAGGCGACTGCGTGGTCGACCGCCAGCGCGAGGGGCGATATCTGGTCGAGTGTCATGGCGATTGTCGTTGCGCCTCGATCCTTTGCATAATTGGCCGCTCGCACAGTTTCGCGGGTGGTGCCGGTCTGCGAGCAAAGGACAACGAGCGCGTCAGGTCCCAACCGTCGCGGAGCTCGGCAGACGAACTCATCCGCGTTGTAGATGTCGCAGGCGAATGTGCCGCTGTGACGGTCGACGAAGTATTTGCCTGCCATCATGATCGAGAGCGAACCGCCGCATGCCACGAGGAATAGGTGCGAAAACTGCGTGCCCGCCGTAGCGATCAGAGCGCGTTCCACGTCGGCGGGCAGGGCGGAAATCATGAGCTTCCTCGTCTCGTTGGCCGGCCCACATTGACAGGTGGGCAGCCATTGTGCGAACGTTATCACACCCTTTAAACTGAAAGTCCTGCAATGGTCAAGATTGCCGCGATAGGCGATAACGTGGTCGATTGTTATCTTGCTCGCGGCGAGATGTATCCTGGTGGAAATTGCCTCAATGTCTCGGTCTATGTCAGCCGCTTCGGCGGGCGATCGGCCTATGTCGGAGCGATCGGCAAAGACCGGGCGGGGGACCTTATCTGCACTGCACTGGCGTCGGAGCGCGTGGACATCACCCGATTACGGCGCCTCGAGGGACCGACCGCTTACTGCCTCATAGGTCACCGCAACGCCGATCGGATTTTCCTGGACTTCGATCTCGGAGTTTCGGTGTTTACGCCGACGCAAGAAGATCTGGATTTTCTCTCGGGCTTTCAGGCCGTCCACATCGGCCAGTCCAGCGGTTTGGACCCGTGGGTTGCCACTGTATCAAGTAAGTCACTGTTGTCTTATGATTTTTCCACGCGACGGGAACCGGGACATCGACGCGAGATTGGACCCCATTGCTATCTGGCTTGTGTCTCGGGTGACGGTCTCGACGACAAGGAATTGGCCGCAATCGCGGCCGAATTGCTTGCATGTGGTTCAAAGTGGGTTCTTGTGACTCGTGGTCGAGCCGGCGCGGTGCTTCACGGCGACACCGTCTCTTACCGAACCCCGGCGCGGTTGGTCAAACCCGTCGACACCCTGGGCGCGGGCGACACCTTCATCGCCAGAACGCTATTCGGCCTGCTTAAGAAAGAGGCGCCTCAAGACATCCTTGGTCATGCCGCGGACGCGGCGGCTGCTACCTGCCGGTACTACGGGGCAATCGGCCATGCGACAGCAATCGACTTAGGAAAGATGACGCCGGAGATCCCCCACGCTTAAGACGGGAAAACCATCTAGCTGCGAAACTCTCCGAAACAATTGACGCGAGAAATGGACAATGCTACAGAAAATGATAACGTTCTCACCTGTCTGACCAAAACGCCACCTAAGAGCGTTTTGATGGATGAGACGTCGAGTGGGATCGCAGGGCCGAGTTCGGCCAATCGTAAGAGGAGAAGACATGCACACGAATTCGAGCAGGCGCCAACTTGTGAAATCCGGTCTGGCGCTGACGATCGCGCTGTTGACAGGACTTGGCACGTTGGCCTCGTCAACGCAGGCAAACGCGGCCGACAACCCCTACAACCTCATCGACCCGACGGTGATCAGCGTCGGAACCATGGGCGATGCGAAACCCTATGTCTTCACCGACGCCAACGGTAACTTCACCGGCTTCGACGCCGAACTCTTCCGTGATGTGGCGCGCCGGCTCGGGTTCAAGCAGGAGCAGGTCGTTTTCACCGGCCAGGAATTCTCGGCGCTGCTGCCGTCCGTTGCCAACGGCCGCTTCGACGTCGCTGTCGCCGCCATCGGCACAACGGCGCAGCGCAAGAAGACCGTGGATTTTGGCGACGGCTATCTCGCCGGCTACCTGTCGATCATTTCGGCGGATCCAGCACTGGCGAGCAATGAGAGCACCGCCGGAAAGCGCATCGGCGTGATCCAGGGAACGCTGCAGGAAATCTATGCCGAGAAGAACCTCAAGGGCGACATTGTCAAATTTCCCGACAACAACACGGCGGTGGCGGCGCTGAATAACGGCACGATTGATGGCCATTTCACTGACTATGAGTCCGCCAAGCAGTATGTGGAGCGCTATAAGAACCTGAAGATAACAATGAACGTGCCGTCCTTCGATGCGCCGGCCGGGTTCGTGGTCAAGAAAGGCAACGATGCCTTCCGCGAGGCGCTCAACAAGGCGCTGCGCGAGGCCATGGACGATGGCACCTGGAAACGGCTGCATGAGAAATGGTTCCCGGGCACTCCGATGCCGGATCAATATCTGCCCAAGAAGTAAATTCGCGCGTATTCATTTTCGTTTCCGGCCGGGCCCGTCAGCAACGGTGCCCGGCCGAGTTATAGATGGCCTTGATATGAGCTGGTTCGATACCTTCGCCCGCAGCTTCCTTGATTTCCAGGCGATGGCAGAAGTTCTGCCAAACATGGTGATGGTCGGCCTCAAGAACACTTTGATCCTGGCCCTTGCCTCGACGTTTTTCGGGACGCTGATCGGTATCGTCCTCGCAGTCATGGGGATTTCCGAGAACCGGCCGCTGAAACTCCTCGCCCGAGTCTACACCGATATCTTCCGTGGGCTTCCTGCCATTGTCACAATCCTGATCATTGGCCAAGGCTTCGCGCGGTTGGGCCGAGATCTGTTCGGTCCATCGCCTTATCCGCTGGGCATTCTGGCGCTCAGCCTGATCGCCGGCGCCTACATCGGGGAGATTTTCCGCGCCGGCATTCAGAGCGTCGAGCGGGGTCAGATCGACGCCACGCGCACTCTCGGTATGACGTATGGCCAAGGCATGCGCCTGGTGGTGATCCCGCAAGGCATCCGTCGCGTCCTGCCTGCACTGGTCAACCAGTTCATCGGCAATGTCAAAGACTCCAGCTTGGTCTATTTCCTTGGTCTGCTCGCCTCCGAACGCGAACTGTTCCGCGTCGGCCAGGACCAGGCTGTGCTGACCGGCAACTTGTCGCCGCTGTTGCTGGCCGGCGTGTTTTATCTCGTGATCACGGTGCCGCTGACCCATCTCGTCAACTACATCGACGCGCGCATGCGCGTCGGCAAACGAATAACCGCCGTGCAGAGTGGCCTCAAGGAAGTCGCCGAGCTTGCCGAAGCCGTCGTGCCGGGAGCAGCGACGTTGCCTGCAGCAGCGCCCACACGCTTCAAGGGTGGCGGCATCGAGGTCAAGAATATCGACATGGCCTACGGCGCCGTCCAGGTGCTGCATGACGTCAGTCTGAAAGTGGAGCCCGGGACCGTCACCTGCCTCATCGGTCCGTCCGGATCGGGCAAGTCGACCTTGCTGCGCTGCCTCAACCGTCTCGTAGAGTGTCGAGCCGGTGACATTCTGCTCGATGGCGAAAGCATCTACAAGCAGACCCCTGACCAACTCCGGCGGCGCGTGGGCATGGTTTTCCAGCAGTTCAATCTATTCCCCGACCGTAGCGCGCTCGCCAACATCACCTTGGCGCTGCGCAAAGTTAAACGCATGTCGCGCGAGGAGGCTAATGACGCGGCCTTGGCGAGGCTAAATGAAGTCGGACTGCTGGAGCGTAAGGACCATCGGCCGGCCAATCTCTCGGGCGGGCAACAGCAGCGGGTGGCCATCGCGCGTGCGCTCGCCCTCGAACCCGAAATTATGCTGTTCGACGAAGTCACCAGCGCCCTCGATCCAGAATTGGTCAAAGGTGTCCTGAACTTGATGGCCGACCTCGGGCGGGGCGGGATGACGATGGTGGTCGTTACACACGAGATGAATTTCGCTCGCAAGGTCGCGAACCAGGTCGTGTTCATGGACGAGGGCCGGATCGTCGAGGCAGGCCGACCAGAAGACCTATTCGACAATCCGCAGAGCCCTCGTCTTCGACGCTTTCTGTCGGAGGTGCTATGATTCAAATGGTGTGCGCAGCGGCGGGTTCTACGGTGTTCGGCCTTGCGGGGCGTGCCTAACTGCCGCTAGTTCGTCGCCACGACGTTGCATGGTCGGCGGGACTTGCTGGGTGACTCAAAGATCCAAAAACGCAACTATCATCGAAGTCGCTCGCCGGGCTGGAGTGAGCTCTGCCACGGCTGGGCGCGTGCTTGGTGACTACGGCTACAGCAGCCCCGAGGTTCAGGAGAGGGTGCGCGCCGCAGCATCTGCGCTGGGTTATCGACCCAATCGCCTGGCCAAAGGTCTGATCACCGGTAAGACCCAGACTATCGGCGTTGTCGTGGGCGACATCGAAAGCCCATTCTATGCAAGCGTGCTGCGCGGAATAGGGGACGTCGCGCGCCGTGGCGGCTTCGGGGTTATCGTTACGAATAGTGACGAAAATGCCGAACTCGAGCGAGAGGCGGTGCAGCTGCTGTTGGAAAAGCAGGTCGATGGTTTAGTCGTCTCATCGACCTTCTTGGACAAGCCGGATCATCTTCGTGACGCAGTCGCGGCCGGCTGTCCCGTCGTGCAGTTCGATCGCATCGTGGCGGGCATGGAAACCGATTCGGTCGTGGTCGATAACGTTTCTGTAACGCGTAGCAGCATAGCGGCGATCATCGCCGCCGGACACAGCCGCATCGGAATATTGGCGGAACTCGGGCCGGACCAACGCGATGATGTTGGCTCCTTTGTGACGAACGCTGATCTCTCCAGCTCCGACGTTCGCTACCATCATCCAAGCTGGCAACGATTGTTGGGTTATCTCGAAGCCCATCGCGCTGCGGGCATTTCGCCGGATCCGCAGTTGATCCGCCGCGTGGCGGTCTATTCCAGCGAGGCAGCACGAAAGGAGGCACTCGATCTACTGACAATGCGCAATGCGCCGTCCGCCCTGTTTACCGCGGACGGTGTGATGTCGACAGGCGTTCTGGAGGCGACATCCGCACTGAAGCTTGCGATTCCAGGAGAGGTTTCGCTGCTTTGCTTCGACGATCTCGACTGGATGCAGTTCGTGGCCCAAGGTATCACAGCCATCGCGCAGCCGGCGCATCTGATCGGGGCGACGGCAGCCGAGCTTCTCTTGAAGAGGCTGGCTGGCGACACCGCACCGTTTGAACACCGTGTCCTCGCGGGTCGCCTGGTGAACCGTAATTCGATTGCGGTTCATCTCAACCGCAACGCCCCTGATCCGGCCGCGACGGTGTAGCTGGAGCCGAATTGCCGCGCCTCTTTGTGCCGAGGTCGATCCCATGCAACGGCTGAATGATAGCTCAAGCGTATTGCTGGGTAGGACTTTTGTCGCTTGCGATGCCCAGCGTGAGCTGCGCCAGAAATCGGGCGAGCCCATCCGGGTTCCGAAACCTAATCACTTGCGGTCGCAGTAGTATGGCTCGGTCGTTGAACGCATAGGCTGCCCGATTTCGTTCCGCGATGGGTAGAATTAGAGATCAAGCAAAATGTCGCCTTGTGGGCGGCTGCAGCACGCCAGGATATAGCCTGCCGATTTGTCCTCCAAGGTCAGTCCGCCTAGGTCATCCATGACGACTTCGCCGGACAGCTTGGCGATCCGGCACGTACCGCAAACTCCCTGCTGGCAAGCGGTTGGGACATAGACGCCACATTGGCGCGCCGCTTCCAGCAGGGTCTCTCCGGGCGCGCAGTGATATGCAAGGCCGGAGCGGGCGAAGCGGACCGAAGACGAAACCTTTGAATCCGATAGCGAACGCGAAATGTTGCCGCCCCCGAAGCTCTCCTCATGATACTGTGAAGGGGCGAGCCCGATTGCATCGAGGCAGCCGCGTGCAGCCTTCATGTAGGATTCCGGCCCACAGGCAAAAATCATACGGCTGTGGAGATCGGGAACCAAGGTCAGGAGCATCTCACTGTTAATTCGCCCGGTTGGACCCGTCCAGGCCGGGTCTCCGTGACTGCAAATGCAAGTCACATGAACGTTGGGAAAGCGAGCGGCATGTGCGTCCAGTTCGAGCCGAAAAATGATGTCGTCCGGCGTTCTCGCACTATGAATGAAGTGGATATCCTGGTCGGCTGCGCGGTCGGTAAATGCGCGCAGCATTGACATGACGGGAGTTATCCCGCTGCCACCTGAGAGGAAGAGGGACTTTGCATGCGGCAGATCGTCGAGATTGAACGAGCCGAGCGGCCCTTCGATCTCGATCCCGTCGCCCGGCTTCAAGTTGTCATGGAGCCAATTCGAAACGAGCCCGCCCGGCGTGCGTTTCACGGTGATCTGTAGGTCGAGCGGTCGCGTCGGCGGTGACGAAACGGAGTAGGAGCGCGTCACCGCGGCACCGTTGATCCTAAGGTGCACCAGAACATACTGGCCAGCGCTGAAGCAGAACATCCGATCTGAAGTGGGTGTGAGAACGAATGTTTTCACATCGTGCGTTTCGTCGATCACGCGCCGGCAGAGCACAAGCTGCGGTGTGGTCTGTGCCCAATGCCGGTGACGCTTTGTTGGGACGAAGCCGGAGGCTGCAAAGGCCGCGTATGCATTCATCAGTCAACTCGGGTTTGAAGTCGAGCCAAGATGCCACTTCAAACCCCGCTGAACAGCCGCGCAATCCTGCCTTTATGATCGGTAATTTCGATTAGACTTCCAGTGACATTACAGCAACCTGGAGAGCTCGGATGCCTTTGCGGATGATGGGTTCGTGTTTGCGGCGCGCGAGTATCGCGGTGTGGACTGGCTGGTGCAGCGTCGGCGCTCCCTCGACGAGAAACGATGGGAGTTCAGCAGTGAACCTGCGCGCATCGTCGCTACGCATATAGCAGGTGCCGCCCGTTCGTCGGAGCATGATCTCCGCCAGAGTTTCCGATCCCGTCGAAAGCCGACAGATCGCCAACTCGGCCAGCAGCTCTGCGTGCGTCTTTTCCAGCACGGCGGTGTAGCCCGGGCGAATGTAGGTTTCAGGGTCGACATCGGACAGCGTTCTGGCAGCCGTCGAAACCATCACATATTCCTCGACCATCAGGTGCTCGTAGGCGATCTCAGGCAGGTAACGAGGTGCATAAAGCACGGCGATATCGAGATTTCCCATGCTTAGGTCGCTGACCATCTGGTTCGAATAATCCGACTCGACATGGATCGAGGATTTTGGAAGGGCCTGGCACAGTGTCTCGACCCATCCCGGCAGAACCGAGCGGGTCATGCCTACCTGTGCGGCGATGCGCAAGGTGCCCTCGAACCGGTTGAACGCTCGCACGTCGTGTCGAGCTTGCGACCAGGTCGACAGCAGGGACCTGGCGTAAGCTTCGAACCGCCGTCCGGCGGCTGTGGGCTCAGCACCGGCGCGCCCGCGCTGGAAGAGCTCGGACCCGATCGCGCTCTCCAGATTCTTGATCCGGGTGCTGATCGTCGACTGGGTCAATCCCAGCCGATCGGCGGTGCGATTGAAGTTTCGCGACTCGATGATGTCGAGAAAGGTTTCGATGTGATCTAACTGCACGTTACCTCCAATCGAAAAAGTCGATCATATTGCGCTGGATCATAAGCTTGATCAAACAATACTCAAGGCGGAAGCTGGACGCGGTGAAATCGGCCGGCAGATCGACCAGGCTGAAGCTACGGAGCTGAGCAACGTGTTCATAGTCGACTGCGATTGTCACAATTACTGGTCAAGCGCCACTGTACTGGAGCCCTACCTTTCCGGCCTGTGGAAGGACATGTTCGTCGAAGGCGAGAAAACAGGTCCCGTTGGCGCCTTCCCGCATGGCCATCGTCCCTGGTTTCATCCGCAGGACTTCTCCCGCAAGGACGTCCGTCCGAAAACTGAAGCCGACAACTATCTCATCATGAAGGAAAAACACCTCGACAAGTACAAGGTCGACGTGGCGATCCTGACCGGCGATGAGCCGATCGAGGCGTCTACCCTCGCCAACCCCTATTATGCCAGCGCTCTCGTCAGCGCCTACAATGACTACCAGATCGACCACTGGCTGCCGAAGGACGATCGCTTCGTGGGCTCGATCATCATTGCGCCACAGGATCCGAAGCTCGCGGCCATCGAGATACGCCGCTTGGGCAATCATCCGCGCATGGTTCAGGTTCTTGCCTCGCAAGGCTCCGTCAAGCCCTATGGCGATCCGTTTTACCATCCAATTTATGAGGCTTGCGCCGAGGTCGGGCTGCCCTTTGCCATTCATCTGGGCGGCCATGGCGGCGTGAACTCGACCGCGATTGCTCCGGCCCCGACGACATTCTTCTGGGAGACCCATGCCATCCTGCACATGTCGGCCATTTCGCATGTCGCAAGCATGATTGCGCATGGCGTCTTCGAAAAATGGCCGGACCTCTACTTCGTCGTCATCGAATGCGGCGTCGCCTGGGTGCCATCGGTATTGTGGCGCCTGGACGCCGACTACCAAGCCCTACGCAAAGAGACGCCATGGCTGAAAATGCTGCCGTCCGAATATTGCCGGCGCAACATCCGCTTTTCCACGCAGCCGCTGGAGCAGCCCGCAAATATTCAGCATCTCTGGTCCACTCTCGAGGCGATGGACGGCGAAAATACGCTGATGTTTGCCTCCGACTATCCGCATTGGGACTATGACGATGCCAACACGCTGCAAATCCCTCCTGCCTGGAAGAGCAAGATCATGGGGCTGAATGCGCTGGAGGTTTACAAGCGCATCCCGCGCGCGCAAGCGGCGAATGCTGCCTGAGGAAGCAGACGATGCCTGAGAAGACATACATCTGTAGAGTCGACGAGATCGAAACCGGATCTCCCTTCATCGCCAAGATCCGCAGCCTTTCGGTCGGCGTTTTCCGCATCGGAGATTCATTCCACGCGCTGCTGAATGTTTGTCCGCACCGCGGCGCTCCGCTTTGCGAGGGGCCGCAATGCGGAACAACTGCACCGGTCGAAGGGGCGCAATTCATCTATCACCGCGAAAACGAGATCGTGCGCTGCGCCTGGCATGGCTGGGAATTCGACATCAAATCAGGCGCGGCCCTGGTCGATCCGTCCGTTCGCGCGCGCACATTTCCAGTCACCGTCGAGGCGGGCAGCATCTATGTGACAGCCTGATCGAGGTGCGGATTTGAGCGGTCAGAAGAAAGGGTGATCGCGGCTGACGAGCAGATTTCTTCACAGGTGCTTGACGAACAATAACGCGGAAAATCCGCAACGGGAGAGTCAAATGTCAGAATCTGAATACAAGCTTGGTATCGCTCAAAGCCTGATTGGTCGCGGCAAGATTTCCCGTCGCGACTTCATTCATCTTGGGCTGGCCGCTGGGCTGACGGTCACCGCTGCGGACAAGCTCTTCGTCAGCACGGCCCGGGCCGAACCGCTGCAGGGCGGCTTCGCCAAGCTCGGCATGGCACATGGCGCGACGACGGATTCGATCGATCCGGCCGGCTACCCGGACACATTCACACAAACCGCGTTCTCGGGCTCGATGTCCAACAGCCTCACCGAGGTCGACGCGAAAGGCAACGTCCAGCCGGACCTTGCCGAGAGCTTTGAATCATCGGACGGGGCCAAAACCTGGGTCTTCAAGCTGCGCAAGGGCGCAACCTTCCACAACGGCAAGAATGTCACGGCGGACGACGTCGTGGCTTCGCTGCGCTATCATATGGGCGACGAAACCAAATCGGCGGCGAAGCCGCTGCTTGAGCCCGTAGCCAGCATCAAGGCGGACGGCCCGGAGACGGTTGTCTTCACGCTCAAGAGCGGCAACGCCGACTTCCCCTACATCATGAGTGACTACCATCTGGTCATCATGCCGGCCAAGGACGGCAAGGCGGATTGGGGATCAGGCGTTCGCACCGGTGCTTTCGTGCTTGAGAACTTCCAGCCCGGAGTTTCGGCCAAGCTCAAGCGCAATCCGAACTACTTCAAGAACGGCAAGCCCTATCTCGACGAGGTGGAGTTCATCGCCGTCACCGATCTCGCCGCTCGCATGGCCGCGTTATCGACAGGGGAGGTGGACTATATTGGCCGCGCCGACCTCAAGACCCTAGGCATGTTGAAACGCAACCCCAAGGTGGAGATCGTCGAGGTCACCGGCTATGGCCATTATACGTTGCCGATGAATGTCACGATGGCGCCGTTCGACAATCCGGACGTCCGAATGGCCTTGAAATGGGCGATCAACCGTCAGGAGATCGTCGACAAGATTTTTCTCGGCCACGCCACCGTGGCCAACGACAACCCGATCGCGCCGGCAATCAAATTCGCCACGAATCCGCAGCCGCAACACAGTTTCGATCCGGAGAAAGCCAAGCATTATCTGAAAAAGGCCGGAATGGAAAAACTGAAGGTGGACCTCTCGGTCGCCGATGCCGCTTTTGCAGGCGCTGTGGACGCGGCTGCGCTCATCCGCGAAACGGCCGCCCAGTGCGGCATCGACGTAAACGTGGTGCGCGAGGCCGAGGACGCCTATTGGGACAATGTCTGGCTCAAGAAACCTTGGTGCGCTTCTTATTGGAGCGGTCGCGCGACGGCCGACTGGATGTTCACGCAAGCCTTCGCCGCGGACTCCAGCTGGAACGAGTCGTTCTGGAAAAATCCCCGCTTCAACGAGTTGCTTGTCCAGGCGCGCGCCGAGACCGACGAGGCCAAGCGGGCGGCAATGTATGCTGAGATGCAGCAACTGACCCATGATGATGGCGGCAGCATCGTACTGGTCTTCAACAATTTCGTCAGCGCCAAATCCAATAAGCTCGCACATGGCGAAGTGGCGCCGAACTGGGAGAACGATGGACTGAAGATGGCCGAACGCTGGTGGATCGCCACTGCGTGAGAGTGCGGGCCGGACCCGCGATGGTTGCGAGGGTCCGGTTGGCCCCGGTGTGCCCTGCCGGATGTGGGAGGGCAGCGGCCGCAACGGGAAATGCGTACCCATGAACCCCGTCGCAAGAACGGTTCTGCAGCGCCTTGGCCTCGGCCTGGTCACGCTGTTCATCGTGTCCATCATTATCTTCTCGGCGATCGCAATGCTGCCGGGCGACTTCGCCAAGGCGACGCTCGGGCAATCCGCGACACCCGAAACGGTCGCCGCCTTCCAGCGAGAAATTGGCATCGACCGTCCGCCTGTCGAGCGCTACTTCGTCTGGGTCGGGCAGATGCTCCACGGGGATTTCGGCTCTTCGTTCGCGAGCCGCACCGGGTATCGGCGCACCGTGGCCGAGATCATCGCGCCGCGCCTCTACAATACGATGTTCCTCGCGTCGATGACCGCGCTGATCGCAGTTCCGCTGGCCCTGGGACTTGGCATCCTCGCTGCGCTCTACCGCAATGGCTGGTTCGACCGGCTGGTGAACGCAGTGACGCTGACAACCATTTCGTTCCCGGAGTTTTTCGTCGCCTATATGCTTGCCTACCTGGTCATCTCGCGCGACACGTTCATCGGATCCGAGTTCGCACAATCCCTGCCGCACTGGCTCGCAGTGTCACTGAACTGGATACTCAACGCAGTTCCCAAGTTCCCGACCTTGTCCAACGTGAACGACCAGACGCCGTTCTGGAATCACGTCTGGAGAGTAGCTTTGCCGGCAACCACGCTTACGCTCGTCATCGTCGCCCACATGATGCGCATGACACGAGCGGCGATCATCAACATGCTGGCAAGCCCCTATATCGACATGGCGCGGCTGAAGGGAATGTCGCCCATGGCCATCGTACTCAGGCATGCCTTGCCCAACGCATGGGCTCCGATCGTCACGGTGGTGGCGTTCAATCTTGCTTATCTGGTCGTCGGAGTGGTCGTTGTCGAAGTGGTGTTCGTCTATCCCGGCATCGGTCAGCTGATGGTTGATGCGGTCAAATCCAGGGATGTTCCGGTTGTCCAGGCCTGCGCCCTGATTTTCGCGGCGACCTACATCCTGCTCAATCTGACTGCCGACATCATTTCGATCGCCACCAATCCAAGGCTCTTGCATCCACGATGACCAGCTACGAACCCATCGCTCAGGTTCACAGGCTGAGGCGCTCGCGCGCCACCCGGGCCAAAACGGCGCTGAAGAAGGCACCCTTCAGTGCCTGGTTCGGCATCCTCGTCATCATCGGCTATGTCATCGTTGCGGTGTTCGCGCACTGGATCGCCCCATACGGCGAAACGCAGGTCTTCAGCGAAGCCTTCGCACCGTGGAGCCAGCAGTTCAAACTGGGAACCGACCAGCTCGGCCGCGATATGCTCACACGCTTGATTTACGGTGCGCGCAACACCATCGGTATCGCCGTCGCGACCACACTGCTGTCCTTCGCCGTCGGCGTCTCGCTCGGCCTTCTTGCCGCATTGTACAGGGGATGGCTCGACCAGATACTGTCGCGTGCGGTGGACGTGTTGATGTCGATCCCAAGCCTGATCTTCGCCCTGGTGCTGCTTTCGATCTTCGGGTCGTCGATCACCAGCCTGATAATCATCATTGCGCTGCTCGATTCCACCCGCGTCTTTCGGCTCGCACGCGCCGTCGGGCTTAACGTAGCAGTGATGGAATATGTCGAGGTGGCGCGATTGCGCGGCGAAGGCCCGAAATGGATCATCGCCAAGGAAATCCTTCCCAATGTCATGCCGCCGCTGGTCGCGGAGTTCGGCTTGCGATTTTGCTTCGTATTCCTCACGATCGCGGCACTGTCCTTCCTGGGCGTCGGCATTCAGCCGCCGACCGCCGATTGGGGATCGATGGTGCGCGAGAATGCAACCCTGATCACCTACGGCGATGTCACGCCGCTGCTGCCGGCCGGCGCGATTGCCCTCCTCACGGTATCCGTGAATTTCGTCGTCGACTGGTTCCTGCACGCAACAAGCGGGTTGCGGGATGAAAGGTAGCGGTCCGGCCTCGCGCGAAAAAGGTAAGGATCTACTTCAGATCCGCAATCTCCATGTGGAGGGCTTCTCGGACGAGCGATGGCATCCCATTGTCCGCGGGGTCGATCTGGCGCTGAAGCGGGGGGAGGTTCTTGGCCTGATCGGCGAGTCAGGCGCCGGCAAATCCACCATTGGCCTCGCCGCGATGGGTTACGCCAAGCCGGGCTGCCGTATCACACAGGGCTCGATCCTGTTCGACGGGCTCGATCTTCTGGCACTCAGCGAAACAGGGCGGCGTCGCCTCAGAGGCTCCCGTATCGCCTATGTCGCACAAAGCGCCGCGGCCTCTTTCAATCCGGCCCACCGGCTCCTCGACCAGACTGTCGAAACTGTGGTGGCGCATGGGATTGCCAGCCGAGAGAAAGCGAACCGGAGTGCCGTCGATCTTTATCGGCGTCTTCAGCTTCCAGACCCGGAGACCATCGGCTTTCGCTATCCTCATCAGGTTTCCGGCGGACAGTTGCAACGGGCAATGACCGCGATGGCGATGG
Source organism: Mesorhizobium sp. M1307 (assembly GCF_040318155.1). Taxonomy (NCBI): domain Bacteria; kingdom Pseudomonadati; phylum Pseudomonadota; class Alphaproteobacteria; order Hyphomicrobiales; family Phyllobacteriaceae; genus Mesorhizobium; species Mesorhizobium sp. M1307. The sequence continues at coordinate 32,889 of NZ_JAMYLR010000015.1, forward strand.
CCTGTCGTCCGGACCTCATCGTCTTCGACGAGCCAACGACGGCGCTCGATGTGACGACGCAGGTCGAAGTTCTCGCCTCCATTCGCAATGTCGTGGAGGAATTCAACACGGCTGCAATTTATGTGACGCATGATCTGGCGGTGGTGGCGCAAATGGCGGACCGCATCATGGTTTTGCGCGATGGACTTACCGTGGAGGAGGCTGAAACACGCCAGATGCTCGCCTCGCCCAGCCAGGAATATACCAAAACGCTCTGGGCCGTGCGCAAGCTCGCCAAGCCCGAAGTTCCGGCCGATGAATATCTGCTTACGATAGACAACGTCACCGCGGCTTACGCGCGGAGGGTCAAGGTGCTCCAGGATGTCTCCATCAAAGTTCCACGTGGACGAACAGTGGCTGTGGTCGGCGAATCCGGTTCCGGGAAATCGACGCTCGCTCGCGTCGTTACCGGCCTGTTGCCGCCGCTGTCGGGGTCGATTTCCTTTGCCGGCCAGGCCCTTTCCAAGACCCTGGAGACCCGCCCAAAAGAGATTCTGCGTCGCATACAGATGATTTATCAAATGCCCGACAACGCGCTAAATCCGCGCCAGACGGTCGAAGAAGTCATAGCTCGGCCGCTTGAATTCTATCTTGGCCTCAAGGGAGCGCAGCGGGATCGGCGGATCGGCGAACTCATGCACATGGTCGAGATGAGCGAAACTTACTTGGATCGTGTGCCGGCCGAACTGTCGGGGGGCCAGAAGCAGCGCGTTTGCATCGCCCGAGCGTTGGCCGCCGATCCGGAACTGATCATCTGCGACGAAATCACGTCTGCGCTCGACCAGATTGTGCAGGAGGAAATCCTCAAGCTGTTAATGCGGCTTCAGCGCGAGCTCGGCATGAGCTACATTTTCATCACCCATGACATTGCCACCGTGCGGGCGATCGCCGACGAGATTGTGGTCATGCACCAGGGGAAAGTCGTTGAGCAGGGATTAAAGAGCGAAATTCTCACGCCGCCGCATGCCCCCTATACCGAACGGCTTTTATCCTCCGTGCCGGAAATGGATCCGGATTGGCTGACAAGGCTGCTGGCCAGCCGGGGCTGAGGACGCATTGTTATTCAACGCGAATGAACGCAAGCTGCGGATCGGGCGGCATGACAGGTCCTCCGAAACGCCCTCATTGAATCGGCCTGGTCGGTCTTCCGCCGTGCCGCCTTGACACTGACGGATGCGCGACCAGCGGACTTCCGCTTCGCTTCCACCAGCCGACAGGGCTAAACTGGCATAGAACGACAATCGCAGGATTTTGGCTCAAGTGAGCCCGTGCCGGACGAGGTGGCGAACGACCGGGGAAAACATCTGCTGGCCGATATAAGACCCGATGTTCGCATTTTCGAAGATCGCTTGGGCGGTAACGGCATCCTCGACTATGGGGATACCTGCCTCGCGCGCCTGAGCCATCATATCTTCGGCCGCACGGCCCTGACCCTTGCCGACAATTGTCGGCACAGGCGTTTCGCCCTTGACGTAGCGCAAGGCCACGGCGCGGTCGCCTGACACCAAGACGATGACCGCGTTTTTCACACCTAGCTTCGCAGGCTGCATCACTGCTTCGCGCCGCTGTCGCTGCTGTTCACGGCGGATCAATGGATCGCCTTCGAGATCTTTGTGTTCGCGCTTGTATTCGGTTGTTGTCATGCGCATGTCCCGTAGGAACAGCCAGCGCTGAATAGGAACATCGATCAAGCCGATGACGATAAAGGCCAGGGCGGCGGCAGTCCCGAGAGGTGTCATCACCGCCTTGATGGTCGGCTCCAGGCATGTCTGACCACAGCCTGGCGCATCGAAGAGAGGCTGTAGCCAGGCGATCAGGATGAATACGAAAAGGCTTGCCAGGAACACCACCTTGACGAGGCCCTTGGCGAACTCGATGACATTGCGGAGCGACAGGATCTTCTGAAGGCCCTTCGCTGGGTTTATGCGATCGAACTGCGGCTTGAGCGGCTCGAACGAGAAGACCGGCCCGAACGTGGCCAGCATGCCGAAGGCTACGGTGAGAACCACAACGATGCCGACTAGCGGCAATGTGGCAAGCATCAGCAATGAGAACGAGTGGTGGATGGCACGCAGGCTGACCTCCTCGAAAGAGCCGCCGGGCACCGTCACAGTCTGCACGAGTTCCGAAAGATATTTGAAGAGCAGCGGCCAGCAAAAATAGAGATAGCCAAGCGCTGCGAAAAGAGTGAAGCCGGATACCAGGTCGCGGCTTTGCGAAACCTGGCCCTTGCGGCGGGCGTCACGAAGCTTCTTGTCGGACGCCGGTAATTTCTTTTCCTCAGCTTCTTCGGCCATGTTGCAATCTTACCGCACTATCGTGGTTCCAGTCGGCCGATGCCCTGTGTAAGGTGGGACAGGCTTGAATACGGAGAGGTGGATTTGCGGTTGCGTGTCGTATTCATGCCAGTCGTCGTCGCGCTGGCGCTGAGCGGTTGCCAGACGACCCAAACCGGCTCCGTGCAGGCCAAGGCGCAGGGCCCATCGTCTCAATCCGAGCGCCTGATCAAGCTTGCCGACGATATTGATGCGCGCGGAGAAAGTGATACCGCCATCGCGCTCTACCAGCGCGCCGCAGCAATGCCGGGCGCCAAGGCGAGCGCGTTCGTCAAGACAGGCGACGCTTACATGCGGGCAGGCTATCCTGCCGATGCCGCCAAAGCTTATCGGGCCGCGCTGGCCAAAGCTCCCAATGACGGGGGAGCAATGCTTGGGCTTGGCTCGGCGATGATGGAGGTAGGCGATATCGATGCAGGCATGCGCGCGCTTGCGCAGGCAGCGCCGCTGGTCAACACCAGTGGCGCCTACAACCGATTGGGCGTTGCGCAGACTTTCGCCGGGCAGACAGGGCAGGCGCAGGAGACTTTCGCCCAGGCGTTGAGACTTGCGCCGGGCGATCTTGACGTCGAGACCAACATGGCATTGGCGGCAGCCCTCGAAGACAATTCCGCTGCGGCGCTGCCGCTGGTGCAGAAAATTGCCGCCGCTCCCAATGCGCAATTGCACCACAAGCGCAACATTGTGGTGGTGTACGGGCTTCTTGGCCAGGCCGACCAGGTCAAGGCCTCGCCGCCAATCGGGCTGACGACCAAGGAGGTGGCCACCCTGCTTGCCCGCGCAAGAACCATTCGGCTGAAGGGCAGCACTCAGGCCAAAGCGAAGGCGCTCGGCTCCATCCTCGGCTAGCGAATCGGGCCGGAGGGCCTGAAGCGATCTTCCGCCAAGCGCGACGCGTAGGGTGACACTACGCGGGCGAATACCGCGCCGGCTCACTCGACTGGGAGCGTTGTTTGCGGCACCGACGGCGCGCTGTTGGCGCCGCCTATCGGAGCCTCCTCGCCATCGAGGTAGCGACGGGCCGCGCGCGCGGTCGGTGCCGCCGCCGCCGGGCCCATGCGGCGGCCTTCTACGAGGTCACGCTGGCTTTCGGACATCCGCTGAAGATTGAAGGCATTGGCGCAACCGGGCGGCAGATGGGAGCCGACGCCGGAGACGATCGTCAGATTCGTCTTGGCAGCAGAGTTGTCGTCGTCGGCTGGCTCGGCCAGACAGGCATCGGGAGCAAGAACTGAGCCGCCGACACCTTTCTCGGAGCCGCCTGCATCCGTCGAAACATAGTTGTAGCCAGGCGAATAATCCTGCCGCTGTTGCGGGCTACTCGCGCAGCCGGCCAGAACCAGCGCTGGAACAACGCAGAAAAATGCGATGGGGGATGTCATATCCGGTCCTCGTTACTTGATGATCAGACCCGTCGCCGATGCGTCATTGGCGTGCTTGCGGCTGCGGTGCTTGGCTGCCGGACGATCAAGCGGCGTGGCGAGGCTGTCGCGCACCGGTTCCACCAGATAGGGCGTAATCAAAATGACCAGTTCGGTCTCTTCGTGCTGGAAACGCTGTGATTGAAAAAGCGGGCCAAGCACCGGTACATCGCCCAGCACCGGAAACTTTTCCAGATTGCGCGAAGTCCGCTGCTGGAAAAGGCCGGCGATCGCAAATGTCTGACCGCTCGCCACTTCGACCGTGGTGTCGGCCTTGCGCACGACGAAACTCGGCATGGCGAAACCGTTGGCGCTTACGGATCCGGTCTCAGATAGAGAACTGACTTCCGGCTGGACATGGAGCGCGATGCGATTGCGGCCGATCAGCGTCGGGGTGAAGCCGAGGGACACGCCGAAGGGCTTGTATTGGACGGTGACGACGTCGGTTCCTTGCGGGATCGGAACCGGAATTTCGCCACCGGCGAGAAAGCTTGCCGTCTGACCGGTCATGGCCGTCAGGTTCGGTTCGGCCAGTATCTTGACGATGCCGTTGCGTTGCAGGGCTTCGATCAGAATGTCGAAGTTGAGGCCATGCGCCTGGTCCATGTTCAAACCGAAATTGCCGTTCCCAGAGGGCACGCCATTGTCCTGGAACATGTTGAATTCGAAGCCGCCGCTCCTGTAGCCGACAGACCAGTCGACGCCGTACGACTGCAGCTCCGTGCGCGAGACTTCGGCGAAGCGAACCCGGATGTTGACTTGCTGTGAGCCCTGCACGGTCATGTTGTTCAGCGGCGGCTGTTCCGGCGGCGAGAAGGTCCGGGCGACATTGTCCAGATCCGTTGCCTCATCGACGCCTCGCGCCTCGCCTGTGGCAACGATGCGGGTGCCAAAAATGTGGAGATTTGTCGCCGAGCTCGGCTGCATTGCTTGCTTGGCTTCGGTAGCAGGCGTGACATCGGGGGTGACGCGGAACTGGGCCGTTGCCTCGATCCGCTCATCGGCCGTGACCGCAATGAGGTTGGTCAGGCCGGGTTTGAGGCCGAACACATAGACCATGCTCGGCGACACGACCTGAAGGTCCGCGATCGTGGTATCGGCGATCAGCACGGATTCGACCGGGTCATTGAACCGCAACAGGCGTCCTTGCCCGACCGGCAAGCCGATCGTTGGTTTGCTCGGCAAGGGCGATATGTTCTGTGCTGTCGCGTCGGCCCCTATGAGCAACAACGCCAGCAGAACGCCAATCGTCGCGATAGCGAGCCGGCCTAAATCTGCCCGCCTGGCGAAAGCGGCTGATCCAACGCCTGCCGCGGTACTGTGGAATGTCATGCCGTTCCTCTCCTGAATCCCCGATGTCCCCATCCGTCCGGCTGGCGTCAGGAGGGTGCCTCCTGCGCGGCTTTCGCCTGAGCCGACGGGAGCGGCTGGGAGACGATGCGCGCGCTGGCTTTGCCGGAGCGGCCGGCGATCGTGGCCAGCGGCTGGACATTGAATTCCTGTGCGAGCTCCTGGAAGGACAGAACCGGAAGCTCGATGGCATTGTGTGTGAGCAGGCTGCGCATGTGACGGCGCACATCCATCGCGGCGAGGACGACCGGCGAGACGTCGGTGGTGTTCTGCGACAGGGCTCGCTCGATTTCGGTGATCAAAGCCTGCGCATCATCGTCCGAAAGGTTCAGGAAGGTGCCGGTCGATGTGCTTTGCACTGCGTTTCGCAGGATATCCTCGGCCGACCGCTGCAGCACATAGGCGGCGATGATGTTGTTGCGGCCGGCGCAGCGGAAGCTGATCTGACGCTTCAAGGATGTGCGGACATATTCCGTCAGCAAGACGACGTCCTGTTCGCGTTGTCCCCATTCGATCAGGGCCTCGAGGATAAGGCGCAGATTGCGGATCGGCACGTTTTCGCCGACGAGCCGGCGAAGCACTTCCGCGATCTTCTGGAGCGGCACGATCTCCTGCGCCTGCCTGACCAGATCGGCATAGTCCGGTTCCATGTCCGAGAGCAGCCTGCGTGTCTCCTGAATCCCGACGAAATGGCCGGCATATAGACGAAGTGCATTGCCGGTCCATTTGGCCGCTGTTTGCACCGGCGTTGAGAAGACGAAGCCGGCCTCCTTCAATGCCGACAGGTGGCTGTCATTGGCCCACACGAATTTGCGCTGACCGGCAATCGGAGAACCTTTTTCGTAGGGTATTTCGAGCAGATCGAGATGCGTCGTGTCCGCTTCGACAAGAACACGGTTGGCACGAATTTCGGCATCCAAGATGGGCGCACCTTCCAGATCGACACGGACGCTTCGTGGCGAAAGCATCTCGTCGACGTGCATACCGATGGCCGGAACGTCGACACCGAGATCACCGAAGAGGTCGCGGCGCACGCCGTCGGCGAGCGCGGCAAATTCGAGCTCCGGGACCAAGCGTCCGAGCTCGGTTCCGAAGCGCACGACGACGCGGTAGGACGGAGACAGTGTTGCGGTGGAGATTGCCGAAAGCGACGCGGAATTCCCCCGCTGTGCAGGCGCGGCGATATGGCCGATATCTTGAGCCTCGGATTCCTGGGCGGTGCGGCGATTGATTGCATAGGCGCCGGCTCCGCAGCAGGCACCAAGGACTAGGAAGGCGATGGAGGGGAAGCCTGGCACCATGGCAAGGCCGACCATGATCACCGCGGCGAGCGCGAGCGCGCGGGAGTCGCGCAGCAGCTGGCTGGTTATTTGCCGGCCAAGATCGCCCGTTCCGTCCGCGCTGCCGACGCGCGTCACCATTGTGCCGGCGGCCAGAGCGACGAGCAGTGCAGGTATCTGCGCCACCAGGCCGTCGCCCACGGTGAGCAGCGTGTAGGTCGCAGCCGCGTCGCCGATCGACATATCGTGCTGCAGCGTACCGACTGCGAAACCACCGATCAGGTTGACCAGAATGATCACAATGCCTGCGATCACGTCCCCCTTGACGAATTTCATGGCGCCATCCATTGCGCCAAACAGCTGGCTCTCGCGCTCTAGCTGCTGGCGCAGTTGGCGTGCCTCCGCCTGATCGATGTCGCCGTTGCGCAACTCGGCATCGATGCTCATCTGCTTGCCCGGCAGCGCATCGAGCGTGAAGCGCGCGGCCACCTCGGCGACGCGTTCGGCACCCCGCGCAACAACGATGAACTGCGCAACAGTGATGATCAGGAAGATGACGAGGCCCACCGCAATGCTGCCACCGACGACGAAGGTGCCGAAGGCGGCAATGATCTCGCCTGCGTCGGCCTGGAGCAGGATGAGTCGCGTGGTCGTGATCGTGATCGCCAGCCGGAACAAAGTGGCGATGAGGATGACCGACGGCAGTGACGAAAACTGGAGTGGATGAGAAACGTAGAACGAGGCCAGCAGGATAAGCACGCTGATGGCGATGTTTGCGGTGATGAGAATGTCGACGAGAAACGTCGGCAATGGAATGAGCATCATCACCACCGCGACGAGCATCAGGATGGCAATGACCAGATCGCTGCGGCGTGACAGCCTGGCAAGAAATTGCATCAGTCGTTCCGAGACGGTCATCCGACGCCTCGTTGCGACAGGAAGTTAAGCAAGGCACTGCGCGCCTCCGTCTTGCGCCCCGCCACGAGCAAGGCGCGGCTCTTCAGCAATGTAAGCACCGGGTGATCCATTCCTTCCAAGGTCTCCAGCCTGGCAATCGTGGCAAGCGCCTTTTCCGCCTCGCCATCGAGTATGAGAAGGTGCGCCAACGTTCTGAGGACGCCGGCATTTCCCGGCGAGAGCTGTGCAGCAATAAGCAGGTAGGCCGCGCCCCGCTTTGCCTGCCCGTGACACCCGTAGAGATAGCCTAGGACATGCAAAAGATGCACGGTGTCACGCGGCTCGGTCAGAGTTCTATCCTTCCTGCATGCGACCAAGCAGATCGCGATGACGCTCGATTTCATCCTCCATCAGCGTTCTGGCGAGCGTCTTGAGTTGCTCCCCGCCCTCCAGGCTTGGGACCAGGTGCGTTACAAGATGCTGGAGAATAGGCACGGAGCGACGCAGGATGGCTGGTTCGGGAATATTGGGCATGACGAAATTGGCGAGTATCTCGTCGAGCGACTCGCCGGCCGCACCTTGAGAAGCCTGGAATTCCGCCGTTTCCGGCCTTTCTGCACCGGCGGCTGATTTCGTCCCCTGAGCACGGTTTGCTGCTTTGTCGACCCCATTCATCCGCCGCCGGCTGATGGCCTGGCCCCGCACACCTTCCGCCTGCCGCCCCTCGCGGCCCGCCGTGTCAACCCGTGCCGTGTCGAATCGTGCCGCTTCAAGCCGCCGGTTCACGGATATTTCAGCGCGACCGTGGCGCCGCCCTTGGTCAGGAAAAGTTCGGTTTCGCCGATGTGTTTGACGGCCCAGCCGTCATCGGTGAATGCACCTTCGTGATAGCGCGCCCCATCGGCTGCGATGACGTAGGGCCGCTCGCCATACCAGATCGCCTGCAGCCTCAGGCGCGGGGCCTGCTGCGCATTGCCAACCATGACGTTTGAGATGAGGGGAAGGTAAGCGCCGAACGACTGATCGAACCAGGATTGCGTTTGTGCCCAGACATCACTCTTGTCATTCGGGATCATACCCGAGACCACGAGGCGTCCCTCCGATTGCAGAACCGTTAATGTGCTTATGCCGGATTGCTCGAGGCGCAGCTTGAGCTGGCTTTCCGCTTCGGCGGCAGTGTGGATTTGCGCTGGCGATGAATCGTCCAGGATTTTTTCCCCTGCCTGGCCGACGAAAGCCACTCTGACTGGTTGCCCGTCTTGAGAGGACGCCTTTGCGCCAATCTCTTGCTTGGCGAAAGAAAACCCGTTCGCGGCAACGGAAATTGCGAGAACCGCACAGAGAACGCTGCTCGCGACCAGCAGCGGGCGATTGGCAAAGGACCATCGATTGGGTACGCGTTGCAGGCTGACCAGCTTGATGCGCGCCTCGCCAACACTTATGGTGAGCGGCAGCCTGCAGCGGCTGCCATGTCCCTCATGGATGGTCTCGCCCGTGGCCAACGTGACATCGCCGCCGACGGCTTCGATTTCAACTTGGCTGCCCTTGCGCCGCAGCCTTGCGTGAATCGGTGCGATGCCGGCATCGCGCAGGACAATGTCCGACTCAGTGCTGGAGCCGATCGTATATTGTGGCTCGACCAGACTGACTTCGGCGCCGGCGTGAAATCCGTGGGTCACGCTCAGCGCAATGGAATGTCCGGTTTCCGGAGAGGGGGCGATGATCGATCCGAGTCGGCGCGCCGGCGCTGCTGGTTCCAGATGTTTGGTGATAGGACGAGCGGTCATGCCACTTCATCTCCCGCCGATGACCATTTCAAATGCGGCCTGATGACGGCGCTGAAAAAATTGCGCCGTGCAAAGTACGCCGCCGGGTGCTTGCGGCGGCGCATGGTTCGGGAATCCGCCGCCTTAGGCCTTTTCAGCCGACTGGCCGAGCGTCCTGGCGGTGCTCATCAGCATGTCATGCTGGGATTTCGCGATCTCTTTCGTGATCTCCAGGCCAAACATGCGCTCCTGGTGCTTGATCATCTTGTCCAGGTTCTGTTCCGGCGACCCTGCTGAGCCGGAGGTAATGGGAGGGGTAGCAGCCATCATTGTCTCCTTGAGGGACTATCCAAGTTGCAAACTCCGGACTCACATCGCTGCAGTCCGGAGGGTTGCGAAGGCAGCTTAAGGCAGCATGGCCGAAAATGAAAGTCCAGTTGGAATATTTGAGACACTTCGGTTCCAACTGTTGCGTCGCCTGTGTTCAAGGAGTACCTTGGCAGGTGGGTGAATGGGGTTTCAGAATGGAAAAAGGTCCTTTGGCCGAGCTTTTGGTCGAACGGTTCGAGACTATGCCACCGCAGTTGCGGGTCGCCGCACGTTTCGTGCTGGATCATCCCAAGGATGTCGCACTGATGTCGATGCGCGAGCAGGCGCACCAGGCCGGCGTTTCGCACAGCACGATGATGCGGCTGGCGCGATGGATTGGCCTTGAAGGCTACGAAGATATGCGCAGCCTTTATGCGCGCGCGCTGCGCGAGACCATCGCGGGCGAGCCGGCGCGACAGGGTATCGGACAGCATGGCGATCCGGGATATTCGACTGCCGGCGTCGTTGCCGACACGCTCGCCGCCCAGATCTCAAGCCTTGGCGAATACGGCAACGCCATGCAGTTCATCGCGGCAGCCGGTCTGCTCGCCCGGTCACGCGATCTGTTCGCTGTCGGCTCGCGCGCCGCCTATCCGGTCGCGAGCCACTTCGTTCACATCATGTCCTTGCTGGCTGGCACCGACTGCAAGGTGACGCTTGTCGGCGAGATGGCCGGACCGGGCCTGGATGCCCTCCAGCACGCGGGACGCGGCGCGGTACTTCTTGCGGTGGGCCTATCGCCCTACGAGCGCACGACGATCGACGTTGCGCGCCAGTCGGCTCGGCAGGGCATCGGCGTGGTGGCGATCACCGACAGCAGCGTGTCGCCGCTGACACAGATCGCGCGGGAAACAATTATCGTTACGTCAAATTCGCAGTCGTTCTTCCGAAGCATGGCGCCGGCGTTCGCCGCCGTCGAGATTCTGGCGGCGCTGGCGGCAGCGCAGTCTGAAACGAACGCCGCAGAACGGGTAAAACAGTCGGAAGAGCAGCTTGCTGCTTTCGGCATTTATTGGAAGCCCCCTCGATAACATCCGAAAGGTTGCGATCGGGCGGGCGTGACGGCAGCCAGGCTGCCGGCAACGTTAATTTCCGGAGATCTTCCTCATGGTTCGCCCGATAACGCCCACCAAGCCGCCGGTCCAGCCGCAAAAGGTCAATGCCAAGGCAAACGCCGCGCAGATAGCGCGGCTGGAGGCCCAGGCTGCCAAGCTGCGGGAGCAGATCAGGCTTGCCAACAGGATGGGCGAGCGTGATTGGGCGGCACAGGCCCGCCAGGAACTGGCCCATGTGAGCACGCAACTGGATTCGCTTCAGTCGCCGCCGGTTGCGGCTTCGGCAGCGCCGAGTGTCAACGTCGTCAACGCCAGCAACGGCACATCCGTCAATGGCAGGACGGTGACGCCGGCTCTCTACACGCAGACCGATCTCGCGCTGGCCGCGACACCGGTGAAACTGGATGGCAGCACGCCCGAAGACAACGGCGCGGAAGCGACGGCTGCGCGCAACATTGTCAGCGACGTTACCGGCGGCAAAAGCATCGACCAGATTGCATCTGCCCGGGGCGTGACGCGCGAACAGGTTATCGCCGCGCTCAGGTCCGGCGGGATGACCGTTTCGACCGCTGACCCGAGCGGCAATGGCGACGTGCTGACGACGAAGATCACGGATGCCAGCGGCCGCACCATCACGCAATATTACGACTACCAGCACGACAGCTACTACACGAGCGTGGAGCAACCCAACGGCACGGCAACCACTACGCCGATCCGGGATGGGCTCGGGCGCAAGGAAACCAGCAGCCATAATCCCGACACCGGTGCCATCACGACGCGTTACGAAGACGATCTGCGCACCGGAACCGTCACCGAGCGGACCACCTTGCCGAACGGCGCTTCGGTGGAAACCGTTACACCCGGGAACGGGCCGGCCTTGCCGGTCACCACCGTCAACGGTCCAGATGGTGGCAAGACCGTCCTCGCTGCATCTCAGGATCCGGGCGGGGCACCCACCCAGGGCATCAAGGATGATCTCGCGGACGGCAAGAGCATCGAGCAAATCGCGCAGGAAAGGGGTCTGACCAACGAGCAGGTGATCGCCGAGCTGCAGGCCGCCGGCTATCAGGTCACGACGCGCGAACCGACGAGCGACAATGGTGACGTGCAGTCGGTTGAAGTCGTCGATCCGCACACCGGCGACAAGACCGTCTACTATCACGACTACCAGCATGATGAGCGCACCGTCGTGACGACGTCTGACGGCAAGGAAACGACGGTGTCGGAGGACGGGAACGGCAGGACGCGCAACAGTGTTCGCAACACCGAAACGGGCGAGACCACAACCACAATGGTCGATCCGAAGGCCGGAACTGAAACCACGATCGTCACCGACAAGAACGGTCGGGTGACGACAACGACTACCGAGGAGATCAATGGCGGCGAGCCCGTCGAGTACGAGGTCAAGCCAGGCGACAACCTGACCCTGATAGCGCAGCAATATGGCGTGTCGCTGGACGATCTGAGGAGAACGAACCCCGAGCTCTTCAATTCCCCTCGTGACCCCGACATCATTCACCCGGGCGAAAAGGTTACCATCGAAAACGGTACCCGCACGACCGTGGAAGTCACCTTCAACGGTTATACGCTGACCACGAGCCCTGATGGCAGCATGACGCTGCACAACAACACCACCGGGACCGACCTGAAGATCGAAGCAGGAAGTACGCAGGAGGCGTTGGCCAGGACGCTGTTGGCGGTGAACCCCAACAGCAGTGATGCCACGGAGGCAAAAGAGGGCGAGGTCGTAAAGACCTTCGTCGAAGGGCTGCTGGCGGGTGAAGCCTTGCCCAGTCTCATCGACGCGGCAGAAGAAGCCGGACAAAACAAACAGGACCTGATCGAGAGATATGGTCTAGGTACCGTCGCCACGCCCGAGCTGGACGGTGAGAACAGGGTTGTCAATCCATTCGGCGATCCGCCGCAGGGTAATGCACCCTCCGGCGGAAAGTGGACGCCGATGAAGATCGATGGCGTCTGGACCTGGGTCGATCCCGAGGTGGCCCAGGCCATCATTGCTGAGAACATCGCGCTGTCCCAAATTACAGAGACGCGAGCTCTGGCCGGTCAGCGGCAGGAACAGTTCAACGTCTATATGCTCGACTCCGCCTACAAGGATGCTGTTGATGGGGCGCAGACAGTTATAAACGAGGCGTTGGCACCCCATGGTCTGCAATGGACCCCGCAGAAACCGGAAGGCACGCTTGCCGATGCGCAGGAGCGGCTTACCAAGGCCAACACCTTGCTGCAGAACGCGCAGGATGCCCGTGGCGAATATGAGACTGCCGGGCGCATTCTCGCCGACGCCATCACCCAGCAGAGCGAACTAGCCCCGCTGATTGATCCCAATGCAGACGTTGCATCCGCGCAAGGGCAGCCAGGTCCCAATCGGCAAACGCAGTACGCGCAAGGCCTCGCGGATCATGCGGCTGTCGATCAGCTGTTCTCCGAAGTCGGCCTGCATCTGAGCAAGGGCGACAAGCTCACCATCGACTTCCTGGTGGGGCAAGCCGAGCTTGACGGCATTCCGACCGACTCGAAGGAATATCAGGACCTCAAGGCGCTGCAGACGACAGCAGGCAATCAGCTCGAATTGGCGGAAGCCTATCAAAGCTACTTCAACGCCCATGCCGATGCTACGCAAGTGGGTGCGCAGCAGACGGACCTCGAGCAGAGACTGCTCGCCGAATATAATAGCGAGCACCAGTTTCTGTTCGAACAGGGAAAGAAACATCAAAGGGTCAGTGGCGATTATCTGGGTCTCTTCCAATCGCAAAGACTTGAGGTCCGCGACGGCCAGCTGTGGGTGGTCAACCAGTTCGAAGAGGGCACGACCGAGCAGCAGCTCACCTACAATCTGAGCGAAACGAACGTCAGGGATGAGTACCGCGATCGGCAACTCAACAAGGACTGGCAGCAGCTTTTGGGCGGCAGCAGTTCCACCGGGCCGGTGTGCACGGCAAATGGCCTGGAAGCGGTGAGGGCCAGCGAGGCGCAGGCGGCGCAGAATCTCAACGATGTCCTGGATCGGCAGCTCGGCGACAGCATTGAAGACCTGAACTCCGAGCTGTCAACGCTGCAGACCAACTTCAACAATGCGTTGACGGAGCACGGGCCAGGAACAGTCGATGCTCCTGAAGGCACCCTGCCCAATGGCGTGCAGCCTGTCGAGATCAACGTCGGCGGACAGACAATCAAGGTGGCGCCGGAGGTTGCCCAGACATACAACGAGATAGGGATCGATGCGTTGACCCAGAGCGGGAAGGCAGTCTGGATCGACCTGGATACAAAAGATGACGACGCCAGTGGACGCTGGGTTGATCCCGAACTAGCGGTCGCCAAACTCAAGCTGGACGCGACAAGGCTTCAGATAACGCAGGCCGAGGAGCTGCGCGGGCTGGTGCAAGGCTTCAGCGACTATCATGAGCTTCGGTCCAGCGATCCCTCGTTGCTGGTTGACCGAAACAGCACGGTGGATAAGACCTATCTAGACGAGCATGAGCAGCAGACGCTTGACGGCATCTATCAGCCGAAGTTCCAGCAACTGCTCGACAGCGGCTACGACAACGAGTTCCGTGAACAGCGCGGCACGGCCCTTGAGGAGACGGTCGCCAGAACGCTCGGCATAGATCGTTCGACCGAGGAAGGTCGCGAGGCGATCGAGAATGTGACGGAAGAGATCCGCGATATCGGCGGCGACAATCCTTATGTCCGCAGCGTGCCGATTTTCTATGTTGACGACGAGGTCGGGACACAGCAGGTCGCGCTGTTTGCTGTGCGTGACGGAGACGGCAACACTCGCTATGTCGATGTGACCGGCAAAAAGTTCGACGACCTCGGAGATTTCCAGGACAACAACAACCAGTTCGGCGAAGATGGCAAGCTCGTCGTCCCCAAGGGTCTGGAGATGAAGGCCGGCGATGACGGCAGGATCGAACTGGAAGTCGCCAAGTCGCGCAATGTTTCTGCTTGGGACAAGGTCGTCGATCCGCTGGTTGGCATCGGGACGGGTATAGCCACCATTCTGTCGTTCACGCCGGCCGCGCCGATTGCAGCACCCTTGGCCTATACGGGCGCTGCCTATCTCGGCACCCGAGCGGTCATAAACCAGGTCAACCATCTGGAACATGGCGGCGAGTGGGACGATACCGAGTCGCTGATGAATGTCGCCAGCGTGGCAACCACGGTTCTGCCGATGGCTTCCAGCGGTCTGCGCACCATTGGATTAGCAGGAAGGGAAATGACGGCCGCCGGATTGGCGGGAAAGGAAATGACGGCCCTGCAGGCCTTCCGTGGCAGCATAGGCGCAACACGGTCCAGCTCGCCCCTGGCGCTCGAAACCCGAACCTACATGCAGTCGACCGCCGGCCTGAACAAGCTGGCGTGGGGAGCGGATGTCGGCTCCGTGATTGTCGGTGCACCTTTGCTGGCGACATCGGCCTACGATCTCGCCGTCAACGGAGACCAGATGAACGGTCTTCAGCTTGCCAACGCGCTTACGGGCCTTGGCACCGGCATTGCCGGCACGGGCCTCGGCATTCACGGTCTGCGGACACTGCGACCTGGAACGGGCACGCAGGCAAGCGCCAATGGTCCCGGCGCCAACCAGCCACCGGGCAGCGGCGGACCGCACCAGCCGCCGCCCTGGTCCGACGGCAGAGGACCACGGCAGTCGCCTCCGGCGCTGGAACCCGGCCCCTCCGGACGTCCGATGAATGTCTATGAAATTGGCGCCGACGGCGTTTACAGGCCGACGGGGGAGCGGGTCTTCCAGGATCCCAACCATTCTGTGATACCGGGAGAAGTGATCAAGACCAGCGACGCCAGCGGTGACGGTCCGACGATGCTGCCGGGCCGCAATCCGCATGGGTCGACCGGGCGCAATTCACCGCCTCCCGCTGATAGCGATCCCATCATTGTGCCGAACAAGCCGGCAGGAAAAGACGACACGATGCGCCTCGTCTGGGATCCGGAGACGCGCAGCTTCACCGGCATGCCGGAACCCGACACAAGCGGGCACATCTACACCAGTGGCAAGGATGCCAAGACTCCCTCAGCCTATCTTGACGGGCTGAGCGTCGAGCAGCTTGTAGCGCGATACGAGGCAGAAAAGAGCTATTATTCGAACCGCGAGTTGGCCGAGCGCTACGGCCCGGATGGCGTTCAGATACCGCGCACGCCGCTCCGCGACATACTGCCCGACTTCCGCATCGGCGTCACATTCCGGACGCGCTTAAATACGGGCCAGGGCTTCGACATCGGCTCGCCGACGGTCGCGGCCGTGGGCTTCGGTATTGGGACAAAGACCGATGTCGGCATGATCGGGTGGTCGGTCGTCGACAGCATCAGCCAGCGCAGCCTGACACCATTCACGGATGCGCTCGGCACTCAAGGCGTCGTATCCTACCGGGCACGGGAATACAGGAACATCACCGGCCTTCAGGCCGGTGTCTGGCCGGTGTCCAATCAGACGGCTTTCCCGGTTCGCAGCAGCGATCTTTCGGCGGCGGCAACCAAGGCGATATTCAGCGATGCGACTGGCTACAACGCCAAGCCGCTGGATGCTGCCATCGTCGGCGTGACGCCAGACGGCGAAGGCACCGTGATCGAGATGACCTATACGCCTTCGCTCAAGGGCGAGGAGGTCACGCTCGCCCCCGGCCAGCACGATTTCCTTGGCGTGCCGGCGGAAAACAGCGCTGGCCACGTCAAGCTGGAAGGTGCGCTTCCGTTCGACCGTGTCATGACCGAAACAAAGGTCGGACTGCGGCTGCCGATCGTGGCCAATCATGTCGGGGCGGTCGACCAGATGCCACGCGTCGGCTTCGAGAAGCGCCCGGAAGTGCCCGTCAAGGACACGCTCCAGCCGGGTGACATCGTGTCGAAGCAGACCTACGACCAGATCCAGTCCGCTCTCGGCTCGACAAGCCTGAAGATCCAGTTCGCGGTCGAGGATCCGGCGAAGGCGTCCGAACTCATCGCAGCGATCGGACAGGGTGATGGCATCCGGTCGATCCGCGACCTCGTCAAATCTGGTCAGATCGATCCGTCGAACACAGTTTCGTTTGTTGATGAACCGACGCTAAGCGGGTTGCGGCTTTCGGCCGTACCGGGCAAGGCGCCCACGGCAGACATCGTTTTGCTGACCGGTGAGAAGGCACGCGTCGTCAATCCCGAGGCGATGCTGGTCGACATCATCTTCAACGACCGCAACAGGCTTCCCGGTGTGCTGGGTTTCAATCCCGACCGGACGATAACTTCCGCGGCCTATAAGGTGAAATCGACGGTACAGTCGTGGCTGCCGGCGCGCTTCAGTCCCGACGGGACGCCGCAGCCCCGTTATATGCCGAGCGCCGGCAACATCTATCAGAACCTGTACGGTTCGCACGGCACGCCGGCGACGCGCTACACGCTTTCACTGTCGACACCTCCTCTGCCTGCCGGGGCGGTGGCTTTCAGTGCTGAAGTGAGAATCCAGTACAAGTCCAAGGCTGCCAAGATCGCTCCTTCAATCGCCAAGGATAAAACAGCGACGCTGACCTTCGATCGAGCCGATGGACAGAATGAAACGCTGACGGTCCCGGCCTGGCTTGCTCATGCCTTAGAAACCTCGCGTGACGGCGCGGCGACAGCCATTCCGAAGGGTGGCAAGGCCTCCCTGGAGCAGTTCCTCGGCGAACTGGAAAAGAAGGCGAGACCCGACCAGCGCGCGGCGATAGAGCAATTCCGGACGGAATTCGGCCCGTCGATCGTCGATGGCGGCTTCGTGCGCCAGAACGTTGCCGACGGCGTGCTGACGTTCCTCTCCTCGCAGGTGGGCAGCCGCCGAAGCGGACCGATCCAGATAAGGGACGAGAACGGGCAGTCCGTTACGGCAACCCGTTACGGACCGCTGCCAAAGAGCCCGGAGAATGTCTATGTGCCGCCGGCTGATGCTCCGATAGCGCGCGGCGACGAACTGGAGTTGATGCACAAGTCACATATCCTGTTCCGGGATCCGGAAACCGGAGAGCCCTATGTTCTACCCTGGATACGTGGTGCTTCTGACGACCATGTGCCGGGGAGCCTTGGGCATCCCGAGGAGGGCAATCAGCCTGTCGAAGGCGCGGGCGACCCTACAAGACCGTTGCGCGGCAATGTCGGCCCGTTTGTGTTCCGGGCCGATACCCGCTCGCCAACCGAGATTAGGGACGCGGGAGGCTTCTCACCACCGCCCCCGACAGGAATCTGGGTGGACAATCCGCAAGGCATCGCCCTGAGCAGCTATGTCATGGGCAATACCCATGGCCGTTTCGTCGGCACGAGCCAGTCGATCTCGGGAGCCAAGGCTTTCGTTTCGGAAGAGTCACGAGCCGCGCGGCAGCAAGGTTACACTTATCTCTACACGCTGAATCCGAGCAGACCGCGCCTCCACGTCCCGACTGAATTCGAGGCAATGGGCCGACCCGTCGGCGACAGGATGGCCCGCGTCGACGAGACCGCAATCGACGGCAGCATACCATGGAGCGAGGTCTATGGCTGGCGGACCATGGATCCGGACGGGAATTTCGTCGGTGAGTTCACGCGCAATGAAGATGCCGTCGCGCCCGGCACCTCGACACAAAAACGCCCGCAGGTCATCTTGCGGCCGGCCGACGAGTTGTGGGATGTCAATACGCCAGCGCCGACCGAAGCGCCGCCGCCCCCAGTGGCCGAGGTGGTCAGCAACGAAGCCCCGGCTGTGACTGGCGAAACGCCGCAGGCGGTGAATATTGCTGCCGAAACGCCGACAGCCGCTACATGGCCGCCGGTGCCCGACCGGGGCAGGGCGGTTTTTGACCCTGCCAGCGGAAAGATCGTCAGCCTTGAGCTTCCGGTGAGCTCCGCCGCGGAACCAGGATATGCGGAACCGGTGCGAGCGCCGACCGGGCCGGAGGTCAGGGCGCTTTCAGCCGATCAGATTTCCGAACTGACCGGCACGCAATTGCACACCATCAAGCCGGAGCACATCGCCAAGCTGGCGCCCGAGCAGGTTGCTGCACTGAGCCCCGAGCAGATCGGGCAGCTGACGTTTGATCAACTTGCGGCGCTTCGACCGAAGCAGTTGCGGGCGCTGAGTGCCGAACAGCTCCAGGCGATCAGGCCAAGCAGATTGCAGGCCGTTGCCCCTGGCCGTATCAGCGCTTTGCGACCGGATCAGGTCGCTGCCGTTTCACCCGAGCAGCTTGCTGCCTTGACCATTGAGCAAGTGCGCAAGCTCACACCCGACCAGATCGCCAAGCTCAGTGATGAGCAGCGCAATGCGCTTACGTCGGAACAAGTCGCCGCCATGAGACCTGCCCAATTCGGCCATCTCGATGCGACCCAGTTCGCGGCGTTGGACCCTGATCTCGTCGCAGCACGCGATCCCGCGACAACGGCAAAGCTGTCGCCGGACCACATCTCGGCGCTTATGCGGGAGCAGCTTGGCGCTCTGACCATTCATCAGATCGAGGCGCTGAGGAAGCAACAGATAGCGGCGCTGACGCCGAAGCAGCTTGGCGAGTTAAGCCCCGGCCAGTTGCGCAAGTTCACGCCCAAGCAGTTTGCCTGGATGTCGACGGAGCAAACAAACGCGCTTTCCGTGCTGCAGATAACGACCTATCGGGCGACCCATAAAAAGGCGATGACGCCGGATCAGGGCACCAGCGTCGATCTGGCCCTCAGCCATGCCAGGATGCGGGAAAACGCTCAGGCGCTCGCCACCTTTGGCGGCACGTCGACCACCTCCTACATGTTGTGGAGTTCGTTGCCGCCAACCTGGACCGCCACCGCCGGATCGGTGGCATTTGGCGTGCGAGGCATGGTTTTCGGCGCGCAGGCGCTCTTCCCCAACGCAACCGCAAGTCACAAGCCGTTCGGGCGATTCCTCAACGCGCTCGGCGGAGCCACATTCATTGCCGCAGCACCAGGTGCCGCGACCGGGATGATCCAGGGTAAGGATCTTGTCGTCAACAGCACGTTCACGCTCGGCAACATCGTCTATGGCACGAAGTCGATGCTGCAGTCGTTCACCGGCAGACCGGTGATCCGAAACCTGGCCGAATATCTGGCTGGACCCGGCTATGTGCTTGGCTGCGCTGTCTATACGGTGCACTCCTGGCCGGCGCCGATCGCCACAGTCGCCGGCACCATGTTCACCTTCGGCTGCGCGGAATTCTGGGCGTCGGCCATAAGGACGGACCGGATGAATCGCCGTTCAGTGCCGCGAACCGATGCTGATATGGCGGCGGCGGAAAAGTCCGACAAAAGATGGGCTGCATGGGATCGGTGGACTCTGGGCATCACCTTCGGTGTTGGAATGCTTCTCTTCTCGCTGGACGCCCTGCTCGCGGAGCCTTGGGAGGGCGCGAAGACGCCCCCTCCACCCGATCCGAAAAAACCGGATGGCGATGCCTCGTCCCAGCAATCCGATGATCCTTCGGATGATCCAGGTGGGCCGCAGACCCCGGTGGAAGATTTCCCGCAACTGGTCGTGGTCACCGATGATGGCCTGAATTTGCGGACCCGGCCTGACGGGGATTCGACCGTGGGAACCGTTCTGCAATCCGGCACATTCGTCCAACAGACCGCGAAGCCGTCGGCCGATCCGTCAGGGGAGACCTGGATACCTGTCCAAGGTTTCGGACCGGACGGCGAAACGCATAGCGGCTGGGTTTCCGGCGACTATGTCGAGGCTCATGCCGAGGGCAGCAGCAATCCTGAGGGCCGCACGAACCCAACGCTGGAGAAAGACGGTTATCAGTGGGTCGAGGTCAGGGATGGCGACAGCATTCGCCTGATAGCCAAGACCCATTCTGCGGACGTGGCGGACACGGTTGTGCTCAACATGGATCATATCCTGAGCCCGGACCTGATCTTCTCAGGCGACCGTATCTATCTGCCGGTCACCTCGACCGGCTGAGAAACCGCGGGGCCAAGCCTGTCGTCCGTTGGCTCCTGCGCCTTGCCGGTTCTCGCGGCATAGGCGTTTGCTACGGAGGCGGCCAGCTTTGCCGCCCGCTCCGCTATCGGATTGGATGGTTCGGAAGAATAGGAGGCGGTAAACTGCAAGTCGGACGGGTGCCATTCGCATTCGACGATGCGCAGTTTACCGTTTGCGATATAGTCTTGGACGACTCCCGCGGGCAGGGAAGCTATTCCGATTCCGTTGAGTGTCATCTTGATGGAAGCGGCCAGCGAATTGGCCGGAAATATGCGCGGCGTCTCTTCGAATTCACCGGTGAGCTTGCGGTAGAGTTCGCTATAGGGGCGCGTGGTTCGCGCGTAGCTGATGATCGGAAACTGCATCAAGTCGTTCAGCGTCACCTTGCGTCGATTGGGCAATTCCAATTGCGGCGAGCAGACCCAAACAAGCGGAAAGGACGGCATCCCGATATTCTCGATGCTGTACTCCAGGACAGGGCCCATCAGCACCGCAAGATCGAGCCGGTGTGACATGAGTTCATTGCGAAGGGTCGTCGTTGCATCGACGACGATATCCGTCTCGACAAGCGGATAGTTTGCCTTCAGTGCCTTGAGGAAATCCGGGAGCCAGGTGTGCACGATCGTTTCGGCAACCCCAAGCCTCAGCACCCTCGTCGTCTCTGAAGTCTCTGAAAGAGAGCTGGCCATCAGTTGCAGCCGCTCCGCTACGCGCAGGACCCGTTGGGCAGGTGGTAGCAGCCGTTGTCCTTCGGCGGTCAGCCTGACTGTGCTGCTCTGCCGCTCGAACAGCTTGGCACCCAGCGCTTCCTCCAACCCGGCAATTCGTGTGGATACCGCCGGCTGCGTGGTATTCAGGCGTTCCGCCGCCTTTCGAAAGCTTCCGAGAGTCGCCACCAGGAGAAAGGTTTCGAGCTGCTTGATGTTGAAAGGTATCATTACGGTCGATCGCTCATCTGCGGCTTTCCGGGGAGGGGGCGTCGAACCATCAATGCCGTACAATGATCTGGGTACCGATCTTCACTCGGTCGTAAAGATCGATGACATCTTCGTTGGTCATGCGAATGCAACCGGAGGAGTTGGCCTGTCCGACGGTCCATGGCTGGTTGGTGCCGTGGACGCGATAGAGCGTGTTGCCGATATACAATGCCCGTGCGCCCAAAGGGTTGTTCGGGCCTCCGGCCACGTGCGCAGGCAAGATACGGCCTTTTGATGCTTCTCTGGATCGCATTTCGGCCGGTGGCCGCCAATCTGGCCAGTCCTTCTTTTTCGAAATCGTGTCGCGACCGGACCACTCCAGCCCCTCCTTGCCAACCCCCACCGCGTATCGCAGCGCTTTGCCGCCCCCCAGGATGTAATAGAGGCTCCGCTCCGTGGTGTTGATCACGATCGACCCCTTCGGCTGAGCCTCGTTGAATGTCACGACCTGCCTGGGAATCACTGACCGCCCGGGCACGATTTCTCCGTCCGACGTCAGGCCGGAAGCGCTAGGGGAGACCAGTACATTTCTCGCCCGATCGTATGTCCAGCTTCTAGGGTCATAACCGCTGTTCGATTGGGCCTGCGCCGAAGCGATGGCGGCAAGCGACGCCACGGCGACCAGAACCGATGCACTCAATCCCTCGACAAGACGCGTTGCCACAAACC
Source organism: Mesorhizobium sp. M1307 (assembly GCF_040318155.1). Taxonomy (NCBI): domain Bacteria; kingdom Pseudomonadati; phylum Pseudomonadota; class Alphaproteobacteria; order Hyphomicrobiales; family Phyllobacteriaceae; genus Mesorhizobium; species Mesorhizobium sp. M1307. The sequence continues at coordinate 54,991 of NZ_JAMYLR010000015.1, forward strand.
TCTTGCTTCGAGCAACGCCTGCGGGCAGGTCCAAGTTCGCGAGCAGCCTGTTGTTTGCCGTCACCGAGACCACTCCCTTCCACATTGAACCGACGATTGCGAATCCCGTGGTAACCGATTCCAACGCGGCACCATATCGCCTTGCGGATCGTTCGCAACATTTGGCACAGGTCGTTGATATATAATCCAATTGGACTTCCAATTTTCGAGTGTGCGCGATAGGATGACATCGGCGGACAAGCTATGAAGTAAGCGAGGCGGGTCATCACTCGTGGGTCGCTTGCGATAGGACCAATGTGACGGGACGCGGTATCTACCATGCGGATCGGTTGTCGGGAGGCAGGGCTACCGTTGTCGCCTGCGGCCTTGCCGTCATCCTGGCGCTCGGCTTTGATTGGCAGCGTGCGTCCGCTGCCGAACCGGGCTGGCCCCCTGGCCCTTACAAATACATCACGATCGATCAGTCCGTGACAGACGCGCTGGTTGAGCTCGGCCGCAACATGCGGGTGCCCATGCGTGTCAGCAAGCTGGTAAAGGGGCGCCTGAGCGCCGGCATGCCGGTTGGAACGGCCCGCGAGTTCCTCGAAGAGATATGCAATCGATACGGGCTGGTCTGGCATTTCGACGGTATCGTCATGAACGTCGCGACCGAAGCGGAAGTCCAGACGGAAATGATCCCGCTTGATGCCAACATGGCTGCTGACGCCGAAGACAGGCTTTCACGGCTGGGCGTCAACGACCCGAAGTTTCCAATAAAGGTTTCCAAGCAAGACGATGTCATCTCGGTATCGGGGCCGCCATCCTACATCGAACTCGTCAGGAAAACGCTCGGGGTTCCTGCCACGCCGAGCACGAAGCAGGAGACCGGCAAAGCTGTGTCGGTCCGCGTTTTCCGCGGAAAGCAGGCGGAGGCGCAGACTGTCCCCTCCGCCAAACCGAACTAAGAACTGGAGGGCACATTCATGCAAATCGCGCCGATTGGAGCCCTAGAGGCTACGCTTGCAAACTTGACCACCAGCATAAGTTCGCAACAGCAAATCACCGCCGCCGCGGCAGCGCAGCCCGGTAACCGAATGGTGGGCGCCAAGCAAGAAAAGCACGATGCCGCGAAGGTCAATATGCCTGAGCGCAGTGATGTCGCGATGCCGGCTGGTCAGCAGGTGGCGCAGACGCCCGGCGCCAATCCGGCAATCGGCGGACAGACTTCCAAACCGGAGAAGACCGAGCCGATCGTCGAACACAAACTCTTCGACTACATGGCCGAGACGGAGAAGGCTGCAGGTGGGGTGTTCACGGAACCATCGGCCCTTTTCGGTTCTGCCGTTAAGTCGCTGGAAGGAACCATGCAGCAGGTCCAGAAGGCTCTTGGCCAGGCTAACGCTTCCCCAAGTGCTGAAACGGCCGCCATGCAGGATCGCGCCGACAAGACGGCCCCGTCCGGCAAGGAAGGCGAAGACTCCCCAGCCAAGAACGTAGAGCAACTCCTGGAACGATCGATTTCGGTGATGTGGGCAGCCGCCAATCTCGAGGTGGTTACGAGCAGCGTGACGGCCGTCACGTCGTCCACCAGCACGCTGATCAAACAACAGTAAGCGCCGCGGAGTGTTCGTGCCCATGCCAACCTCGCTGCGGCGTTCAACGCGATTGAATCAATGCGGCGTCCGGTGTCGCGTTGCGCTCGTTGTCATGGGTATGCTTGTGCTCCAGGCGTGTTCGGTGGAGTTGTATTCCAACCTTAACCAGCGGCAGGCCAACGAGATCGTGGCCACGCTCATGCGTCACGGGATCCCGGCCCAACGCGAGGTCGGCAAGGACGGCAAGATGACGGTTTCCGTACAGAAGGGCCGCTTCGCCGAAGCTATGGCCATTCTCGACGAGAGCGGCTTGCCCAAACAGGAATTCCAGACGCTCGGCGAGGTGTTCAAAAGGGATGGGCTTGTGTCCTCGCCGGTGGAAGAGCGGGCAACGATGATCTATGGCCTGAGCCAGGAGCTTTCGCAGACGATCTCGGACATCGACGGCGTGCTTTCGGCGCGCGTTCATCTCGTCCTGCCCGAAAACGATCCGCTGAGGCAGCAACTGGTACCGTCCTCCGCCTCCGTGTTCATCCGGCATCGCGCATCCGTTCCGATGAATGAGCTCATCCCGCAGGTCAAGATGCTGGTGGCTAAGGGCATCGCCGGACTGACCTATGACAATGTTTCCGTCACCCTCATTCCGGTTGCAGCGACAGCCCCCGAGCAGGAAACCGGCGAGGCCGGGTTCACCAGCTTCCTCGGCCTGTGGCTACATCCCGACAGCGTCGCCGCCGCGATGTCGCTGTTTTACGGCATGGCGGCGGCCATACTCGCGCTGGCTGGTCGGTTGGCCTACATGCAGTGGTATCGACGGCCCGGCATCTATGCGCTCGATGCTTCCGCAATGCCGGTGAAGAAAACATGACCCAGCCCGGCTCGGAGCAAACTGCCAGCCCGGAATGGCAGGCATTCATGTCCAACCCCGCATCCTATGTGGATGCGGCTTGGCTCGCGGAGTGCTTTGACGGCGCCATCGGCGAGGCTGCCTGCGAGCGCATGCTGCGGTCGCAACGCCTGCAGGAGCGACTGTCGAAGCTTCTGCTCGACCGGCATAGGCTCTCTCCAGCAGTCGAAGAGCCGGCCGATGCGGTGGATCGAGCGATCGCCTTGTCGTCTGGCGAAGAGTTGGAGGAACTTGCGCTTCGCTCGGGCGCGATCTACTGGGCCGGGAGTCTGGCCGCTGTCATTGTCGGGCGCGAAGCGGCCGCGTTGCAGGCGGCGCTTGGCGCTGATCTATGTGCTTTCGCCGCAGCCAACCGCGACCTGGCCGGCCCGATGCAGCGGTTGGGGCCGCTGGAAGACATTTCCGGTCGCGTCTATGCCGACGGCCTGAGTTGCCTTGGCGCCTGGTGTCAGACCATGCCGAGCGATACGAGCATGCGGGTGCGTCTCAAGCTGATGCCGCAACAGCTTATTCACCAGCCGGTAGCCGAACCATTTGCCGAGGCCGGCCCCGCGATTGTTCGACGAGCGATGAGCTAGACGAGATGATCGAATCGGGCAAAGCGGTGGAAGCTATGCCGAGGCGTCCTTACGCCCGGATCCTGCGGGCCGCCGAGGTGCGCGCTTTGCAGGATGGGCATGCATTTCTCGATGAAGCAAGGCGTGATGCGCAGCAGTTGCGCGACGCCGCACGGCGAGCCTATGCGGCCGAATACGCGCAGGGCTATGACGACGGCAGGGCGCAAGGCGATGCGGAGGCCACGCGGTTAATCAGCGAGACGGCGGTCAAAGTGGATCGCTATTTCGGTGGGCTGGAATCCGAAGTCGTTGGCCTTGCCGTCGATATCGTCAGGCGAATTCTGGGAGAATTCGACGTCGGCGCGCTTGTCGCCAAGGCCGCAAGACAGGCGGTGACTGAAATTCGCCGCGCCAAATACCTGAAAGTCCGAGTTCATCCCGCGTCCGTCGACAGGGTTCGCGAGGAGCTGGACGCAGTCTTGCGCGAGAGTGATCTGGGGATGACGGTCGAGATCGACGCGGATGACGCGCTGGTTGCCGACGCCTGCATCGTTTCGACCGACTTTGCCGTCGTCGATGCGAGCATCGACGCGCAGCTCAAAGCCATGGCTGCCGCGATTGCGTCGAAGACGGAGGTCCGATGACCGCGCCCGCCGCCGATATCGAAAGCCGTCTGGCCTCCATCATTCCGAATCTGCGTTCGGGCCTGCGCGACGATACCGGCCGGCCCAGGAAGGGGCGTGTACGGCGGGTCGCCGGCACGGTCATTCATGCGACTGTGGAGGAGGCCCGTATTGGCGAGATATGCGAACTCGTCGACCCCAGGACAGGCAGGATGACCAAGGCGGAAGTCGTCGGCCTCATGGACGAAATGGCGGTCCTTGTTCCGCTTGGCGATTTGGCCGGTCTTTCAAACCTGACTGAGGTCGTGGCGACCGGAAAAGACCAGCAGGTGCCAGTCGGTCCCAGCCTTCTTGGTCGAGTGATCAGCGCGCTTGGCGAGCCATTGGACGGCAAGCCGCTTTCGCCGAATGGCATCATCGGCAGCTATCCGGTCAATGCCTATCCGCCATCTCCGTTGGAGCGCAGCTTGATTTCCGAGCCGATCCAGCTCGGAATACGCGCCCTCGATGGGCTGCTCACCTGCGCGCGCGGGCAGCGCGTCGGCATCTTTGGCGAACCTGGGGTGGGAAAGTCGATCCTGCTTTCCGATATCGTCAGCGGCACCGATGCCGATGTCGCCGTGGTCGCCCTTGTTGGAGAGCGCGGACGTGAGGTGCGCGAATTCCTCGAACAACAGCTCGGGCCGGAGGGGCGGGCGAGGGCCATTGTCGTCGTTGCGACCTCCGACCGTCCTGCCATCGAGCGTGTCAAGGCCGCCTATGTGGCGACCAGTATTGCCGAATATTTTCGCGACCAGGGCAAGCATGTGTTGCTTGCAATGGACAACATAACGCGGTTTGCCCGTGCGCAGCGAGAGATTGGCCTGGCCGCGGGCGAGCCGCCGACGCGTCGCGGTTTTCCGTCTTCGTTGTTTGCGGTCTTGCCGCGTCTGCTCGAGCGGTCAGGCCCCGGTCGCGTCGGATCCATCACAAGCCTCTACAGCGTTCTTCTTGAAGGCGACGGTACGCTGGATCCTGTCGCCGAGGAAGTTCAGGCGCTCCTTGATGGCCACGTCTTCTTGTCGAACGAGCTTGCGCAGCGCAACCATTTCCCGGCCATTGATGTCTTGCGCAGCCGAAGCCGCCTCATGGATGCGGTTGTGGAGCCCGCACATCGGTCCGACGCCAGCCACCTGCGCGAGCTGCTTGCCCGCTACGCCGACATCGAGCTTCTCCTGCGCGTCGGTGAATACGAAAAAGGCAGCGATCCGGTGGCGGACGAGGCGGTGGCGAAGATCGATGCCATCAACGCCTTCCTGCGTCAGGCGTCCGCCACACATGAGAGCTTCGAGAGGACACGCCAACTCATGCGGGAGATCGTCGGTGAAAGATCGTGAGATGATCACTCGATTACGCGAGCTCAGACGCCGGCGTGAGGACCGTGCAAGGGAAGAGGTGATCAAACGGCACGCCGCTTTGGACCGGGCCGCGAGGGAGGGTCGGCAGGCGGCCAGTGCGATCACGGAGCACCTGCAGCGCACGGTCGATGCCGAAGATGCAGCGTTCGGCTCGCTTATTGGGCATCCGATAAAAGCTGCCAGCCTTCACCAGCTACAGGGCCGGTTTGAAATCGCCGCCAGAAAAACCGAGCAATTGCGTGAAAACGAGAAGATGGCGGGCGTTGTCGAGCAGCAACGGCAAGCGGAACTGTCGGCAGCTCGCAATGATCATCGTGAGGCCATGAAAGCTCTGACGAAGCTGGACGGGGTATTGGAGCATCTGATCAACCGCACCGCACGACGTCGCCTGGCGCTTGCCGAGCTTTCCGAGGAAGAAGAGCGCGGTCCAACGCGCCTGCCCACATAGCCCATTTTGTGATCGTGAATATGGATGTGATGCCCCAAGCCTTTGCGTCGGGAAAAACGAGAGCGCAGGTAAAGCCGGCAAAACGCAAGGCCTCACGGTCGAGCGTTGGCGAGCGGCTGGTGCTGAACTCTGTTGCGTCTGTCGACGTTGAGGCATTGAACGCCTTCTACCGCCGGCGCGCGCACGCGGAAATCACGATCGCGGGCAGGGCGGTGCCGATTGCCGCCATCTGGGCGGCGCCGAACCCTGCGGACCAGCGGTGGTACACCATGCGTTCTCCGTCGGAGACACGATGGGCAAATTGCGCCTGCCGCTTTCCGTGGTCGAAAGAGGCTTCGCCAGGGCAGACGAACTGGTCGACATGAAGCGGCTGGCCCCCGCCCACGCCGCACTGCTGCTGGAATCCGCGTTTGAAGAGGATCTCGAATGGATTGAGGCCAAGCTGGGCGACAGTATCGCGCTCACCTCGGTCACACAAACAGAAGCAGTTTCGGTTTCGGGCGAGACCCCGTTGGCTTTTGTCCTGACCGGCAGTCAGGAAACGATTGACTGCGTCTTGAACACGAATGACGCCGGGCTGGCGGTACGGATCGGCCGTCTTTTCGACGAGATCGCCAAGGCCAGACCGCCGATCCCGGCCGAATTTCCTCTGCCAATCTGCCTTCGGCGTGGCGCACTCAACCTAACCCTTGGCGAGCTTAAAAGCCTCCAGCCTGACGACGTAGTGCTTTTCAGGAATGAGGCGGAAGAACGCATGGCGGCACTCATCATTGCCGAGCGCCTTTATGCGCCGGTCGCCCTGACGGCCGCCGGGCCGCAATTGCTTGCCGCGCCGACGGCTATCGCCGGATCCAATTGGGAGTGGACCATGAACCAGAACACGTCGCCGCCAGCCGGCCAGACTTTGGAAGAATCAACCCTGGACGAGTTGCCGGTCGTGCTTGCCTTCGAGATCGGCCGCACGGCAATGCCTCTCGGAGAGGTGAGGCAGCTTGCGCCCGGCACTATTGTTCCGCTCGCCGATGTGACGGAGGCGATTGTCGACATCATCGCCAACGGCAAACGTGTCGGCCGCGGTGAGATCGTGCGGATCGGCGAAAGCCTGGGCGTGCGGATCGTGCGCATGTTCGATAATGGTTGAGAATTCGCCCAATCTCCTTGGTATTCTGATCGCCGTCGGCTTCGTCGGATTGCTGCCTCTGGCGGTGGTCACGATGACGGGGTTCTTGAAGATTTCGGTCGTGCTGTTTCTCATCCGCAATGCACTCGGCGTCCAGCAGATGCCACCCAATCTGGTGCTGTACGGCATAGCGCTTGTGCTCACCGTCTATGTCACGACACCGTTGCTGAGCGAGATGTCTGGCCGACTTCAAGAAGGGCAAGTTCAGTTCCAGACGACCGATGACCTCGCCAGGGCAGCGCAACTGGTCAGGGAACCACTGCAGCGACACCTTATGAAATTCACTCAGCCGCAGGAGCGGCAGTTTTTTCTCGATGGAACGAGCCGCCTTTGGCCGGAACAGGCGCGGCAGAACCTGAAGGACGACGATCTCTCGATCCTTGTTCCGGCCTTTGTTGCTTCCGAGCTTACCCGAGCCTTCGAGATCGGTTTCCTGCTTTACCTTCCTTTCCTCATCATCGACATCGTTGTCGCCAATATCCTGATGACGCTCGGCATGATCATGGTCTCGCCGGTCCTTATTTCGATTCCCCTGAAACTGTTCCTTTTCGTCGCCATAGATGGCTGGTCGCGCCTGATGCATGGCCTGATCCTGAGTTACGGCTGACGATATGGCGGGTACGCATGAGCAATGACTTCATCCTGGCGAAGGTCCAAAGCGCGCTTTTGACGGTGCTGTTCGCGTCCAGCCCAGCGATCATTGCGGCACTGGCGGTCGGCATCCTCGTCGGCCTTGCCCAGGCGCTGACACAGATTCAGGACCAGTCGCTGCCGCAGACGATCAAGCTTGTCGTGATCCTGCTGGTCATCATCGTCTTAGGTCCTGTGCTTGGCCAGCAGATCGCGCAGCAGGCATCGACGGCTCTGGACGAATTCCCGGTCGTCACACGTTGAGGCACGCAGGTGCCGGTCGAACCACTCTTCGCATCTGTCAAAGACCTTCAGGTCTATCTCCTGGCAGGCGCTTTCGCGCTCGCACGCGTGGGTGGTTTCATGCTTCTGATGCCGCTGTTTTCGCGTGTGCCGCTATCAGGGCTTCTGCGCAATGGCGTGGCATTGGCGCTGGCAGTTCCAATCTTTCCAATGGTCGTGAGCAAGCTGACGAACAGCGACATCACGACCACGATGATCGCAGCCTACATTCTCAAGGAGGTTGTGGTCGGTGTAACGCTCGGGCTGTGTATGGGGATACCGTTCTGGGCAGCAGAGGCTGCCGGTGACATCCTCGACCTGCAGCGGGGCTCTACGATGGGGACGCTGATCGACCCTATGATGACGCACGAGACGAGTGCTACCGGCACCTTGCTCGCGGTCATCATGGTCACAATCTACCTGGCTGCCGGCGGCCTGCAGCTTTCCCTGACCAGTCTCTACGAGAGCTACGGCCTGTGGCCGATCGACAGTCTTCTGCCTGTATTCAGCAAGGATGCTGCGGGAATATTTCTGCGTCTGCTGAATCGCATCATGGCGATGGCGCTGACCCTCGTTTTCCCGCTCATCATCAGCATGCTCCTGTCCGACATTGTGCTGGCTTTCCTGGCGCGGGCCTCTCCGCACCTGAATGTTTTTGCACTGTCGCTGATCGTGAAGACGCTGGTGTTCAGTCTCGTCTTTGTACTCTATGTGGCTTTCCTGCTCTTCTACATGAACCGCGATCTTGGTTTCCTGCATGAGGCAAGCCGACAGATAGAAGCGATCGGCTGCCGCGAGTGTCAATGAGAATAAATATGAGCAAAAGCTAATAAAAAGCGCCATCCTTCGCCGGCCAATAAATACGATTTATCAATGAGGAAAGATTCTGATGATTTGACAAGCGGCAGACCTGCCGATGATCTTACGCGCTCTCGACGTGTCGTTGAAACGCGCATCCGTTGGAAGCCATGGCTCGCCCGATCACTTTACCGATCTACGAGGATTTGCGAATGGTCGATGCGGGCAGATTGCGCAGACTCGTCAGGATGGGTGCCTATGAAGGGCATACAGGAGGGCTTGCGCGCGGCAAGCTCCAGGCCAACGTCGTGATTGTGCCGCGCAGCTTTGCCGCCGATTTCTATCAGTTTTGTGTCCGCAATCCGAAACCCTGCCCTTTGGTCGGTGTGAGCCGTGCGGGCAGCCCATTTCTGCCTGCGCTGGGCGATATCGATATCCGGACCGATGCACCACAGTACAGCATCTATCACTTCGGCGAGATGATCCGCCAGACCACAGACATCATCGACCTGTGGCGAGATGACTTTGCGGCCTTCGCGCTCGGCAGTTCGCTCACCGTCGAGGCCGCACTTGTCGAACGAGGCGTGAAGCTCCGGCGTATCGGCCGTGGAAAAACCGCCCCCAAGTTCCGCACCAAGATCGAGACGTCCCAAGTCGGACCGTTCGGTGGCGAAATGGTCGTCTCCATGCGTCCGATACGGCATAGCGAAGTCGACAAGGTTCGCGTGCTCACCGCGCGCTTTCCGCATGCGCACGGGTCTCCCATCCATGTCGGAGAGCCCACGACGGTCGGCATCCGAAATTTGATGGCTCCCGACTGGGGTGATGCCGTCGAAGTCTTGGACGGGGAGATCCCTGTATTCTGGGCGAGCAGCCTGACCGCCCAAGACGCTCTTGCTCGTGCCGAACTCGCGATCTCCATCACAGTCTCGCCGGGCCATATGCTGATCACCGACGTGGATGCACGAGCGCTGTCTTGGCCTAATTTCGAGCTTGGCGCGAGCTTGCAATGATCGTGCTCAAGTCGGAGCTTGCCTGATCCAACGGCTCCGAATCACTTCGACTGCAGGGCGGACGCGAGGATAGGTACCCTTTGCCGCCGTTCGGTTTTCTGAGAGCATGACTCGGGTACGCGCAATCCGGGAGCCGATATTCCATGCCGACAAGAACCGATGCCAGTGAAGCGCGCCGATGGTTTGCCGAAGACCTGCGTGTCGCGTCACCGGTCTTACACAACCCTGCGGTCATCGAGGCCTTCGCAAAGGTTCCGCGCGAACACTACCTTGGCAACGGGCCGTGGCGCATCCATTCGAGATTGCAGATCGGGGCGGTCCATACCAGCCCTTCAGCCGCACTTCATGAGATTTACCACGACGTTCTGGTCTCACTTGACGAAAAACGCGGATTAAACAGCGGTTTGCCATCGCTTTGGGCCTTGGTTTTCGACCATGTGAACATCGCTCCCGGCCAGACCGTCCTTCAGGTCGGCGCCGGTGTCGGCTATTTCACCGCCATCCTCGCTGAACTGACGGGTTCTCAAGGGCGCGTGATTGCCTATGAGATCGACGAAGAACTAGCCCGGCGCGCGCAAAGCAATCTTGCCCATTACGCCCATGTCGAAGTGGTATCCGGTGATGCAACGCAGGCAGTTGATCTGCCAGACCTCAATGTCGTGGTCGCCTTTGCCGGAGTGACGCACGTGCCGGAACGGTGGCTTTCGAATTTGTCCGACGCTGGCAGGATGGCACTGCCGTTCACGGCTGAAGACCAACGAGGCTTCATGATGCTTCTGCAAAGGGCTGGCGATACGTTTCCTGTACGGTCTCTTATGCCATGCGGGTTTTACCCGTGCAGCGGAGCCAGGCGCAGTGACGAAGAAAAGGCCTTGAAGGCTGCCCTCAAGGCTGCCCGAGGCAAGGTCACCCGTCTCGCGCAATACCATCGAGGGCGACCAGCAAATGGTCTCGAGAACGCTTGGCTGATGACCGACACATACTGGATTTCGAAAGCCTAGAGATCGATGTCAATCTTGCGTGTCGCCGTCGTAGCGTGCGGCACGTCGTTCCACCAGCGATCTATGCCGTCGGGAGCAGTCCGAAACATCATTGCGTCCGAAATTTCCCCGATCCGCGCGCGCGGATCGCAACCGCGGTCCTGGCCGGCTGCAGCGCAGGCTTTCTCTTGGCTTCGAGAATGCCTGGCTGATGACCGACACATGCTGGATTCGAAAGCCTGGCGATCGATATCAATCTCGCGTGTCGCCGTCGTAGGGTGTGGCCCGCATTGAAGGGCGTTCCACGAAGGGTCTATACCATTGTGCCAGCCGGGGCCTTCCCTGCAGGAAGTCGGGCACTCCGCGGAATTCCAGCCAGCTTAGACAAGTGGCTAGCGCGATGTGGCCGGGGAGATAGTGATGCAGCACCTCGCCAAAGTTTCGCTTGTCGAACGTCTGGCCACAAACGGGGCAGAACTCGAAAAACCCTGCTTCGTCGTTGGCCGGCGTCGCGTGGCGCTTGGCCCTGGTGCCGGGTGCGGGGTTGTTGGATCGATCTCGTCTCACGTTGGTCGCCACCGCGCGTAACTTTGATGGGGACGGGCCGACAGCCGATCGGGGTGACCGGTGGGCCGCCGGACCTAACCGGCTGCCAACGGCGCTGCCGGCTACGAGCGAATTATAGCCCGTTTCATGCGTCATTAGTAATTCAATAAAATGATAGTGTTCCGTTCCTCTAGCTCGTCTAGCCGCCAGACCGGGCGCGTTCATTGCCCCTATGATGCGGACTCTGGTGGACAATCTGCCCTAAGGGGGACGGATGGACACTCGAGGTCAAGTTCGACTTCGTGATCGATGACGCCGATATTCGCATTCTCACTCGCCGCGTTGTCGATTGGACGACGAAGTAGGCCGAGTAAAGTGAGCCCATCAACCTACGAATCTAGTGTCAGGAGTTCTAAAGTAAGGTAGACGACGTCCGAACACGCCTCCGAGTCCGGATGATCGTACCGCCGGCGTCCTTGAAGATGGTTTTATAGACGACCGCATCATCTAGATATAGATATCAGGGAAGCGTCCCGCTGCGTGTGCCGTTGGGCGACGGGTGTAGCCGAGCTCGAGCTTGCGTTTGTGGCCTTCGTGCGCCAGCCGAGGCCTACATCCTTCACACTCGAGGGCGATTGTAGCGATGATTCTGGACCTCGCATCCGTCGCGACCTCGCCCGACTGAAGATACTCATTAAGGTCAATGTTGTCGGGCGACCCGTCCTAAAAATCTAGAAATCAAATAATTAGAAGATCTGGTAGCAGGAGCGCGCTGCCGCCTTTGCCATACTCCGGAGTATCAGTTCCGGCTTCGCTGCTGCGGCTGAACGAACGGAGCCTATCCCGGACCTTCGCGCGCCGATTTTTTACTCGCTTCCCGCCAACGACAACCCACGGGCGCGCTCGCATAGCAGGGCAAGCAATTCGCTGCGCCGCGCTTCCGGTGTGTCGACGGGCAACACGAAGCAAAGCGTCTTGTTGATGGCCCCGTTGCCGTCGCGGATGGGCGCGGCCATGCACCACGTGAAGCGGTCGGCCAGAGCAGCCGTCTCGCTGAAACCTTGCTGGCGCGCCAGAGCGACATCGCCGAAGAACTCGGCTGGTGCAATGACGCGGCCGTCGGGAAGCTTGTAGTCGCCAGGCGCAATGAAGTCCCGTATTTCCTGCTCGCTCAAATGGCCGAGCAGCAACCTTCCGGACGCCGTCCACGGGATCGGAACCTCGACTCCGACATCGCTTGAAATCCGGAACGGGCCAGGAGAGTCCCTGCAATCAAGGACGACGTATTTGTTCCCGCGCAGGCCACACAGTTGGACGGTCTCGCCCGTCTCCGCGGCTAGTCTGTCCAGGGTTTCGATGATGCGCCGGTAATGGGCATTATGATGTGAGTAGGCCCAGCCGAACAGATGCATCGCCTTTCCGAAATAGACATAGCCTTCCGTTCCGACGTTCTCGAGCATTTCGGCTTCCAGCAGGCTGTTGACGATTTCATAAGTGGTTGAACGCGGCGCCCCGATCATCTTGGCGATGTCGCCGACGCGCATCGGCGCGCGGTGCCGCAGAAGGGCCTCGAGTAGCATGATGACGCGGTCGATCCCGCGACGCCGTTCGCCATTGCGCGGCTCGGCGCCGGCTTCCGTTTCAATTAGACCAGTGACGCTATCGCTCATGTAGGCCGCACCCGCGCAAAAATCATTCGGCCCTCGTCTCAAGACGCTTGAAAGATGTCAAGGCTCAGTCTAGCATCCATTTGTCCGATATACAGGCCTAACGTCTGAAATATCGGACAATAACGAGCCAGGCGCAGAAAGTCCTGACGAGAAAACAGGCGGTTTCCGAGATGCGGCAACCGGCGGGTTTTCTCGTCCCGACCCCGCACGCCCAGGCCATAACCTCAGAAGGGAACAATCATGACGAAATCATCGTTTTTCGCATCCGCCAGTGCCCTTTGCCTCGGCCTTCTCCTCAGCCTCGGCGCCGGTTCGCAGGCCAACGCCGCCGCTAAATGCATCAAGGGCGATCGCAAAGCGCCATATACGATCGGCTGGGCCAATATCTATTCAGTGCCGACCTGGATGAAGCAGACACAGGGCACGATCGAAGCCGAAGTCGAGACTTTGAAGAAGCAAGGCTTGGTCGACAAACTCGTCGTGACCGATGCCCAGGGCGACGCCAACGTCCAGATTCAGCAGATCCAGTCGATGATCGATTCCGATGTCGATGCCATCATCTTGATCGCTGGTTCGTCGACCGCGCCGGCGCGCGTGCTGGCGGACGCCTGCGCCAAGGGCATCGCCATCATCAACTTCGACAGCCTCGTCGATACCGATCAGGTGACCGCCAAGGTCAACACCGATTCCTCACAGTGGGGCGATCAGGCGGCCAAGTTCCTGATCGACGCCATCGGCGGCAAGGGCAAGATCCTCATCCTCAATGGCCCAGCCGGCGTTTCGGTCAGCGACGACCGGCGCAAAGGCGCCGATGCCGAACTTAAGGCCCATCCCGATGTGAAGGTGCTTGCCGAGACGAACACGCCCTACAATGTCGCGCCCGCCCAGGAGGCCGTGACCAGCCTGCTTTTCGCCAACCCCGAAATCGACGGCATCCTGTCGCTGGGCGGCGCGTTGTCGGCGGGCGCCGTGCTCGCGCTCGACAAGCAGGGCCGCGACCAGGTGCCGATCACCGGCGAGAATGCGCGCCAGTTTCTCGAACTGTGGAAGGAAAAGGGCCTGAAGAGCTGGGCGACGATGCAGCCGAACTGGCTCGGCGCCTTCGCCACCTACACCGCCGTCCAGGCACTGGAGGGCGAGGATGTGCCGGCTTTCGTCAAGATCCCGTTGCCGGTGATCGACAATTCCAACATCGACGAATACCTCGCCCGGGCGAAGGATTTCCCGGCTGACGGTTACATCTATTCGCCGTACGATGAGGATCTATTCAAGAAGCTGCTGGCCCAGAAATAAGCCTGAAGGGTTGTAGCATTGACAACCACGGCTCCGCTTCTCGCCGCGCAGGGGGTGTCGAAGTCCTTTTTCGGCAACCCCGTTCTGCGCAACGTTTCAATCGCTCTCCAGCCGGGCCGCGTGCATGCGCTGCTGGGCGAGAACGGCGCAGGTAAGTCGACACTGATCAACCTTTTGTCCGGCGCCTTGCGCCCGGACGGCGGGGCGATCGAGGTCGATGGGCGCCCGGTCTCGCGCATGACCCCCGCTCATGCGCGACAGGCCGGGATCGCCGTTGTCCAGCAGGAACTCAGCCTGACGGCCAGCTTGTCCATTGCCGAAAACGTCGGGCTCGGTGCCTATCCCAAGCGGTTCGGCTTGATCGACTACAACGAGCTTGCCGTCCAGGCCAAAGCCGCATGCGATCTTGTCGGGCTTTACGAACCGCTGTCTACGCCGGTGGGGCACCTGTCCCTCGGCCGCCGGCAGATGGTGGAGATCGCCAAGGCGCTTTACCGCCGGCCGCGCGTGCTCATTCTCGACGAACCCACCTCATCGCTATCGGCAACTGAGACAAAAATCCTCACCGACCTGCTGGAGAGGCTTCGGGGCGAGGGCATCGCTATTCTCTACATCTCACACCGACTGAACGAGGTGATGACGCTGTGCGAGCATGTCACCGTGCTCAAGGATGGGACCTGCACGGCGGACTGCTCGCTGGAAGGAACCGATGCCGCCGGACTGGTACGGCTGATGGTCGGCCGCGACCCCGGCGATCTCTTTCCACGATGGCGGCCTTCGCCATCGCCGGCCGACGCCATCTCGGTTCGTAAATTTTCGGCCGGCCTGATGCGCGACGTCGATCTCGACATCAGGACGGGCGAGGTGCTTGGCATTGGCGGCCTGGTCGGGCAGGGGCAGGAAGATCTGCTGCTTGGCCTCTACGGCGCGATCCCCGCCAGGACGGTATCCGCGACGGTAAACGGTGTTTCGGGTTTGCCTGGCGGCGTGCCGAAAGCCAATGCGCTCGGCCTCGCTTATGTCCCGGCTGACCGCAAGCGCGAAGGCCTGCACCTGATCCATCCCATCATCACCAACATGATGCTGCCCGCCTTCGCAAGGCTGCCGGCGCTGAAGCTGCGCAGCCGGCGCGCCGAGCGCAATATGGCAAGGGGCCTCGCCGCCCAGCTTGCCATCAAGGGCGACCTCGACCGCCCGGCGCAGGCACTCTCAGGTGGCAACCAGCAGAAGGTCGCGCTGGCGAAATGGATGCCACACGAGCCGCTTGTGCTTCTCCTCAATGACCCGACGCGCGGCGTCGATGTCGAGACCAAGCGTGAGATCTACATGATGCTTCGCAAACTCGCCGCCGCCGGCAAGGCGATCGTGCTGCTCAGTTCCGACACACCCGAACTGGTGCACCTTTGCGACCGCGTCGGCGTGGTCCGCGAAGGCCGCATCGTGGCCATGCTCAAGCGCGAGGCACTGAGCGAGGAAGCCATCGTTTCCGCCGCAATGGACGCCGAACAGCAGAAAGTTGCGGCATGAGCACGGTAGCATCCTCAAGCCAAGCCGGCGCGCTCTACTGGCCGGTTCAGCTGCGCCGCAATGTCGGCGTGCGCAGCCTGTTCGCTGTGGTCCTGGCGTTCGTCATTGCCTACGGTTTCCTGTTTCCCGGCCTCTTGACAGCGTCCGGTTTCGCCAAATTCACCCAGAGCTGGTTTCCGCTGGCGCTGGTCGCCATGGCCCAGGCGATCCTCATGCTCACCGGCGGCATAAGCCTGGCCATCGGCGCCATGGTCAGCCTGGGCGCGGTGATTGCTGCGACGACGATGACCGGACCGCTGGGCATAGCCGGCGGTGCCGCTGCGGTGGCGCTGACCGGTCTCGGCATCGGTGCCGCGATCGGGTTCATCGTCGTGAAACTTCGGTTGCCGGCGATCGTGGTGACGCTCGCTGGCTCCTTCATTATCGGCGGCGCTGCGCTGCTCATCCTGCCGAGGCCGGGCGGCGCCATACCCGAGTGGCTGTCGGACCTGCTTGCCGGCAACACCCCGGCGGCATTCGTGCTGCTGGTACTCATCGTGCTTTTGTGGAAACTCTATCTCGCCACGCCGCTTGGTTTGAGCATCTATGCTGCAGGCGAAAATCCCGTCGGCGCCTACCGCTCCAGCGTGCCGATCGACGGTGCCCGGATCGCCGCCTACGCGATTAGCGGCCTGCTTTGCACAGGCGCCGGCCTGTTCATCGCCGCGCAAACGGGTTCGGGCGATCCAGTCATCGGCACGGCGTTCACGCTGAATTCCATTGCCGCCGCAGTGCTCGGCGGCATCGGTTTCCTCGGCGGCCAGGGTACCATGCGCGGCGCTCTTGCGGGCAGCCTGCTGCTCAGCCTGATGATCAGTGTCATGTTCTTCCTCGGCTTCACGCCGGTCGCCCAATATGTCGCCCAGGGCCTCATCATCATCGGGGCGGTAGCCATCCCGCAATTCCGCAAGGTGCAGCAATGACAGCACGGAGCGCCAGGCGCGCCGTGACGATTCTGCGCAGCCGGCCCTTCCTTACGATCGCTATAGTTGCGGCGGTATGGATCGCGGCGAGCTTCGCTTCACCTGGCTTCGGCGCTTATGGGCATTTGCGCTATTTGGTTGAATTGGGCGCGGTGATCGGCCTGGTCGCGGCGGGCCAAACTTTCGTGGTGATTGCCGGCGGCATCGACCTTTCCGTCGCGGCGATCGTCACGGTTAGCGCTGTCAGCCTGCCGCTGCTTTCGTGGCAGGCGGATCCGACAGGGCTCACCGCCGTTCTTGCAGTTCTCACGTTGACGAGCGCAATCGGTCTGGTGAACGGGCTGGGCGTGGCGCTGTTGCGCGTTCATCCAATGATCATGACACTGGCGATGGCGACATTCCTGCAAGGTCTGCTGATCATCATCGCCGGCGGCAGTGCCGTGACCGCCGAGAACCCGCTGGTCCGCTGGCTCGGCAATGCGCGGCCGGTCGGTATTCCGGCAGGCGTGCTTTTGTGGGTGGTCATTTCAGTGATCGTTCTGACCACGATGCATGCGACATCCCTTGGCGCCCGGATATTCGCGATGGGCGCCAATCCGCTCGCCGCGGCGCTGTCCGGGGTTCCGGTCGCCTCGACCACGCTGGCGGTCTACGGCATCAGCGGCTTCTGTGCGGGATTTGCCGGTGTGTTGGTCCTCGGCATGAACGGACAAGGCTATGTCGGTATCGGCGATCCTTATCTGCTCGCCTCGATTGCCGCCGTGGTGCTTGGCGGCACCTCGATCCTCGGCGGGCTCGGTACCTATGCCGGCACCATCCCCGGCGCCATCCTGCTGGTTACGATCACGGCGCTGATCACCGTGGTCAACGCATCGCCCGGCTGGCGCAGTATCCTGTTCGGGTCGCTGATCCTGGGGCTGCTGCTTCTCTCAGGCAGAGAGCAGGCCCGCCGATGACATATCGTCCAGCCGATAAATGCGCCGTGCATTGCCATAGAATAGTGCCGTCTGCTCGTCCGCGGAAAGCTCTCCTGCAATGGCCTTGAAGCTGTCATACACCGCATTGAACGATGCATGCAGGCCGGCGACCGGAAAGTCGCTGCCGAACATCGCGCGCCGCGTACCGAAACAGTCGATGCAATGCATGACAACCGACCTTAGGCTGTCGAGCGTCCAATCATGATCGTAGGCGACCAGATCCGATATCTTGATGGCGACGTTCTCGCGCTCCGACAAAAGCCGCAGCCCTTCGCGCCACACCCGCATCCCGTCCGCATCGCGATCGATCGGGCTGCCGCAATGGTTGAGAACAAAGAGCTGGTCCGGAAAGGCCGCTGCAAGGCGCGCCGCGCCGGTGAGCTGGCGCGGAAATACCATCAGGTCGAAAACCAGCCGGCGACGCCCAAGCAGGGACAGGCCGGCACGCCAGGCCGGATCGTCCATGATGCCGTCACGGGCGGCAAAACGACGGGCGGGATCCGGATCCCAGCTCAGTATGTCGCGTACGCCGACGACACGGTCGAATGCCGCCTGCGCCTGGACCAGCGCCGGCGCTTGGCGGTTCGCCAGAGGTACGTGAACGACGTAACGGGCGGCCACGCCGCGCGACTTGTCGAGGGTTTCAAGCCACCGCGTTTCACCGACGCAGTCATCCCCGGCCCAACCGGCTTCAACATGGACAGTGGCGACGACACTGTGCTGGCCGGCGTCGCGCAAATAATCTTCAGGAAGGTAGTTTCGCCGCAAGGGGCCAAGCTCGCCCAGACCGCCGCGTTCGCCAGCCGTGGGCGTGAGCCAGGGATGGCGGCCGAGGCCGAGATCCCAAAGGTGATGGTGGGCATCGATGATCGGTCCGCAGTAACGCTTTGGCACGCATCTCTCTCATGGTGTGGCCGGCATCGGAAATCGATCCGGACTTCATCCTGCGAAAGCGAAAGGACTAGCATCGGATGACCGAAAACTCACCCGTACTGTCGCTCGCGACCCGTGAAAATTTCCTGCTCGACGATCGTATCCGCGGCGTGCCGCCTGGCACCCTCGGGCTGGACAGCAGCTTTGTCGCATCTGAGCGCTGGCATCCAGCGCATGGACGTATGTCGTTGCCGGTGTTGACCCTCGACGAGGAGGCCTTCATCGCCAATCGTGACCTGTTCCTGGGGTATGCGCGAGAACAGGGCGCCGTGATCGCCCCGCATGCCAAGACCCCGATGGCGCCTGACCTTGCCCGGTCGCTGATCGAGGCCGGAGCATGGGGCACGACCGTCGCCGACATAAGGCAGGCCACAGTGATGCTCAGAGCCGGGCTCTCTCGGCTGATCATCGCCAATGAGGTCGGCGGACCAGGTGGTGCGAACCGACTTGCTGTCCTTGTCGGCGCCTGGCCAAGCGCCGAGTTCTACGTTTTTGCCGACTCTTTCGACGCCGTGAATGCGCTTGCTGAAGCTTGGCGCGCCAATGCGACGCTGCCGCCATTGCGCGTGCTCGTCGAACTTGGTGCGGGGAGGGCAGGCGCCCGGACCACCGGCGAAGCCGAGGCGATCGCCGACGCGGTTGTAGCAGCCGGAGGGCGGCTGCTGATCGCCGGGGTCGCAACCTACGAAGGTGCCGCGGCGCAAGCCGATCCTGGCCGCACCGATGAGGCGATATCCGCCCTGTTGGCAATGACAGCCGATATGTTCCTGCCGCTCCGCGCCCGCGTCGGCGGCGACACCCCGCTGATCGTCACCGCCGGCGGCTCGGTGTACTTCGACAAGGTGGTCGCAGCGCTTTCGCCCCTCGTCTCCAGGGACGGCAATGCCACGTTGGTGCTGCGCAGCGGCGCCATCTTCTTTCACGACCATGGCGTCTACGACAGGTCGCTTGGCGCACTCGATGCCCGCGACGGTTTTGCGATCGGCGGCGTCAGTGCTTCCGCACGAAATTCCTTCCATCCGGCCTTGCGCCTGTGGGCCGAGGTACTGTCGCGGCCGGAGCCCGGCCTTGCTATCTGCGGTATGGGCATGCGCGACGTGTCGTTCGACCAGGGCTTTCCGAAGGTCGTGACCATCTTTCGTGCCGGCAAGCAGCTGCCGAAAGCGCGTGCCGAGGTCTTCAAGCTCAACGACCAGCACGCCTTCCTGACAATTGCGTCGGGCGACGATATTGCCGTTGGTGACGTCGTTGAATTCGGCATCTCGCACCCCTGCACCTGCCTCGATCGCTATCGCGTGATCTTCGGCGCCGACGCGGCCGGGTATGTCCGCCACGCCTTTCCTACCTATTTCGGCTGAGCAGATATCGCGGCCACTTCCAAAAAAGAGAACCTCGAAAGGATCTGATATGATCAAGTACTTCCAGTCCGGCTCCCGCATGTCTCAGGCGGTCGTCTATGGCGGCCTTGTGCACATCGCAGGCCAGGTGGCAGACGACCGCAAGGCCGGCATCGAGGGTCAGACGAACGACGTGCTCTCCAAGGTCGAGGCGCTCCTTGTTGAGGCCGGCAGCAGCAAGTCGAGGCTAGTGGCGATCAATATCTTCCTGCCGCAGATCGCCGACTTCGATGCCATGAACAGCATCTACGATGCCTGGGTGGATCCTGCGCGCCTGCCGGCGCGCGCCTGTGTCGAGGCGCGTCTCGCCGATCCCGACCTCCGCATAGAGGTCACTGCGATCGCAGCTGTCTGAGCCGCCGCCATGCACACTGGCCTCAGCCATACGCTCGACTTCGACCGGGACGGCAAGACACTCGGCCATCTCAGCATTCCGTTTTCGATCGACCGTTCGCCCTATTTCCAGGTCAAGGTCCCGATCTGCCTTGTCCGCAACGGCGAAGGCCCGTCGGTCCTTCTGATGGCCGGCAATCACGGCGACGAATATGAAGGCGAGCTGTCGCTGGCAAAGCTGGTGCGCCGGCTCGATCCCAAGCGGATCAAGGGTCGCGTCACAATCCTGCCGATGGCGAACGTGCCGGCGGTGATCGCCGCAAAGCGCTGCTCGCCACTCGACGGCGGCAATCTCAACCGCGCCTTTCCGGGCGACCCGTCAGGCACGCCAACAAGCCGGCTTGCCAATTTCCTGGAGATGGAACTGTTTCCCCGCCACGACGTCATCTTCGACGTTCATTCTGGCGGCACCTCGATGGAGCATCTGCCGACCGCGCTGGTCGAGCACAATACCGATCCCGACCGGCACCGGCGCGGTGTGGAGCTGATGCGGACGCTCAGCATGCCCTATGGGTTCGTGGCCGACAACGGCCAGGCCTCACCGACATCCATGGGTGCGGCGCGCCGGGCCGGCGCCATCGGCGTCAGCGGAGAGTTCGGCGGCGGTGGCACTGTCACGGTCGATACGATGGAGATTACCGCCCGCGCACTCGACGCCCTGATGGCCGCCTTGGGAGTGGTTGAGGCGCCGGTTCTTGCACCGGCAACCGGGCCTTCGGCGCCGACGCGGCTTCTTTCGTTGTCTCGGCACAGTCAGGGTCTTTATGCCACAAGCCGTGGTTGGTTCGAGCCGGCAGTCAGGCTGGGCGACAGCGTGACTTCAGGCCAACTGGCGGGCTGGTACCACGACCTCGAACGGCTCGACCTCGCCGAGCAAGCCCTGCACTTCGTCGAAAGCGGCATTGTGCTTTCGCGCCGGCTGCACACGATGTGCGAGGCGGGAGACTGCCTCATGCAGGTCGCCGAGCCGGTCGACTGATAAGAAGCCCTCCCGACCATACGCCCATATCGGGATCAAGACTGAGGATAACCGGATGCAACTGTCCATGTGGACCTATCCTTGGGATGTCCAGGATCTGGGCTTGGAGACGGTCGAGCGCGATCTTGTCGAGCGTGCCGGGCTCAACATGATCAGTCTGGCGACTTCGTATCACGCTGGCCGGTTCCTGCAGCCGCGCAGCCCGCGCCGGAAAGCCTATTTTCCGGAAGACGGAACCATCTATTTCAAGCCAGATGCGGCACACTGGGCCGACCTTGCCATCCAGCCCAAGGTGGCGGACGTGATCATGGAAGGCGGCGATGTGCTTGGCGACCTTGTTCGCCGGCGCGAGGTGGGCGGGCTCGGCGTTTCGTGCTGGACGGTCTGCTTGCACAACACCCGGCTCGGCATGCTTCATCCGCAGGCCGTAACCCGCAACGCCTTCGGCGATGCCAACTACTACAATCTCTGCCCATCACATCCAGAAGCGCGCGCTTATGTCCGCGCGCTGATCGCCGATATCTCGCACAGCTACAGGCCGGACCGGATAGAGCTTGAAAGCCCGTCCTTCATGGGCTTCGCCCACGAATACCATCATGAGAAAGATGGTGTCGGGCTGACGCCGGAAGACGATTTTCTGTTGTCGATATGTTTCTGTCCGTCCTGCCTTGCGCGCGCGGCCGGGGCCGGCGTCGACGGCGAAGTAGCGCGCAAGCTCGTCGGGCAATGGATCGTCGAGACCTGCGAGCGCGCCGTGCCCGAACGGCGCTTTCCAGACTTTCCGGGGAGCGGCCTCGACACTTTTTTGCCATGGCCGGAACTCCATGGCTACCTGCTGTGGCGGTTCGAACCGGTGACCAGCCTGGTCGCCGAACTGCGCGAGGTGGCCAATCCGGCGACCCGCGTTGTCATCATCGATTTGAAAGACGGTTGGCTTGGCGGCTGCGATCTCGCGGCGCTCGGCAAGGTCTGTGACGGGGCAATCCTGTGTGCCTACGACATGCAGCCCGGCGAGGTCGCCAGACTGATGGCAGCCGGACGCGCAGCCCTTGGCGCGGAAAAATTCCTCGGCGCCGGCTACCGGCTGTTCTATCCGGAAATGGCAGGCCCCGATATCCTCACCGCCAAGGTGAAACCTGCGATGGCGCCGGATGTCGACGGCATCAATTTTTACAATTACGGCCTTGTCCCTGCCGCACGACTCGATTGGCTGAGTGCCGCACGATCCGTTTGAAAAACCGATCCGTTGCCTCAGTCTGCTAGGACTGACCTCGCTTTGCCTTGGAGCTTTATGAGCGTGCCGACTATTCGCTTCGGTCACATTGGCCGGCGGCGGTCGGACAAGCTGAAAGCATGGCTGTGAAGGTCCATGGGGATCTAAGATTATACGCTCTAGCGTATTTTAGTCTTTATACGCTTCCGAGTATACGTAGCGGCGGTGCCGCCTTCGTCAGGCCGGACGGCTTTGTCGCGTGGCGGTCAACGCACGGTGTGCTTGATCCTGTACAGGTGCTGATCGAAACACTTGATGGGTTCGGTTTCCGCACGGAGGCGCACGAACACTATCGGTGAACGGCGGCGAGTGCGGATGCCTCCCGCCTTCGGGCATGACTTCCTTGCCGATGCCATCACTGGGAATGACAGCGATGCCAGGCGCTTGCTCCTTTTCCTACTCGTTGTCGCCGAGTAGGGCCGTGCAAACCGCTTCGGTGACCTTGTCGGTGGTGGCGGTTCCGCCGAGGTCGGGCGTGTGCAGTGAGGCGTTCGCCGTCACGCGCTCGATGGCGCGCATCAGGCGCGCCGCGGCAGCCGGCTCGCCGAGATGCTCCAGCATCATCACCGCCGACCAGAACGTGCCGACCGGATTGGCGATGCCCTTGCCGGTGATGTCGAAGGCCGAGCCGTGGATCGGCTCGAACATCGACGGAAACCGCCGCTCGGGGTTGAGGTTCGCAGTCGGCGCGATGCCGATCGATCCGGCAAGTGCGGCCGCAAGATCCGACAGGATGTCGGCGTGAAGGTTGGTCGCGACGATCGTGTCGAGCGAGCACGGATTGAGCGTCATGCGCACCGTCATCGCGTCGACCAGCATTTTGTCCCATGCGACATCCGGAAAATCAGCCGCGACCTCATGCGCGATGTCGTCCCAGAGCACCATGCCGTGACGCTGGGCGTTCGACTTGGTGACCACCGTCAACAGCTTTCGCGGCCGTGACCGCGCCATCTCGAAGGCGAAGCGCATGATGCGCGTGACGCCGGCGCGGGTGAAGATCGAGACCTCGGTTGCAACTTCCTCAGGCAGGCCGAGATGCGAGCGCCCGCCCTGGCCGGCGTACTCGCCTTCCGAATTCTCCCGAACGATGACCCAGTCGAGATCCCCTGCCGTGACGCCGCGAAGCGGGCTCTCGATACCGGGCAGGATGCGGGTCGGGCGCACGTTGGCGTATTGGTCGAAGGGCTGGCAGATCGCGAGCCGCAACCCCCAAAGCGTCAGATGGTCGGGCACGTCTGGCGCGCCGACGGCGCCGAAATAGATCGCGTCGAAGGCCTTCAGCCGCTCGGTGCCGTCCTTGGGCATCATCACGCCGTTGAGCTTGTAGTAGTCCGAGCCCCAGTCGAAATGCTGCACCTCGAGACTGAAACCGCCGTCGCGCGTGGCGCAGGCGGCCAGCGCACGAAGGCCGGCCGCTACGACTTCCTTGCCGATCCCATCGCCTGGAATGGCCGCGATCCTATAGCTTCGCATTGGTCCAGTCCTCCTCTTGTGGCGCTAAACTCGCATGGACCATCGTGCTGGCCTTTGGCAGTGGGGCCGAATGCCCCCATTACCGCAAATGGTCAATCAAACCGTTCAGCAGGAGCAGCAACGCCCCAGCGACGACAGCCGCGGCCGCGTCGTCCAGCATAATGCCGGCCCCACCCCTTACCTTGTCATGCATGATACGGATGGGCCAAGGCTTGACGACGTCGAAAAACCGGAAAGCAAGGAAGCCTGCTGCCCACCAGAGTGGGTCGATCGGAAGCATGGAAAGTGTCGCGGCGGCGCCGAAGGTCTCATCGATGACGACGATCTGCGGATCCTCCGTCCCGGTACCGGAGATAAGATGCGATGACGCCCATACGCCAACGGCGAACAGGGCCGCATAGGCAAGCACGGTCAGCCAAGGCGATGCAGGTATCAGAGCTGCGGCAACAGCCACTCCAACCATTGCGCCGACCGTGCCCGGCCATACTGGAGATAATCCCGCGCCAAGAGAGGTCGCGAGCAGGTAGGCAAACCTGGGTGAAAATTTATGCATCGAGTTTCGGCCGGCTTCCCACGGATGGCAAGCAATCATAGTCACATCGTTCGGGTGCGGCCGCCAGACCGCCGGTCGATTTGCTCCGTCAGCTTTGGCGAGCGCCTTAATCCGCCGGCCGCATCTGCCAAAAAGAAATCGCTGTTGCGGCGGGTTGAGAACGTTGCTGAGCCAGTTCTCCGTCTGCGTTGACCAAGTCGAACGGTGGCGACGGTGGAACAAACCCGCAAATTGCTGGTAAAGCTCGGTGAAACGACATCATCAGAGGAGCCGCCATGATCGCCGGTCTCATGAAAAGTCGCATCGACCCGCTATGGGAGCAGGCCGTCTCTCCGCTGATCGGGATCGGCATGACGCCGAACCAGGTTACGGCTAGCGGGCTGGTGCTCGTCGCTTTGTCGTCGGCCGCCTATGTCTATCACCATTCAAGTCTTGCCTTTGGCCTTTGCCTGGCGTTTGCCTTCACCTTCGACGCGCTGGACGGTGCGGTCGCCCGCCGGACAAATATGAGCACCAAGGCCGGTGGCTATTTCGATGCCGTCGTCGACCGCTATCAGGAATTAGCCGTCTTTGCGGCTATCGGCTGGGTCGCCGATCTGTGGGCGATCGCAATGTTCGCGTTCGCCGGCGGGATCCTGACCAGTTACGCCAAGGCGCGGACGGCGCTGGAAATTCCCGTAGAAAACCATGGTTGGCCGGATTTCTTCGAGCGGATGGAACGTCTGGTGTTCATTTGCGTGCTGCTCGCCACGGACGGAGTCGCGACCGCCATGGGCGCGGCTTCGCCCTGGATTCTGGCGGGCGGGTTCGCGCTGTACGCAGTGCTGGCCAACGCCACAGCCCTGCAACGGATCAGTCGTGCATTTGCGATGCTTAAACGAGCCGACGGCAAGCAGCCGTGAGACCGCAAGAACGCTTGCATTCAGCCTCATGTGAG
This sequence comes from Mesorhizobium sp. M1307, assembly GCF_040318155.1. Lineage (NCBI taxonomy): Bacteria > Pseudomonadati > Pseudomonadota > Alphaproteobacteria > Hyphomicrobiales > Phyllobacteriaceae > Mesorhizobium > Mesorhizobium sp. M1307. Next base: position 80,293 of record NZ_JAMYLR010000015.1, read on the forward strand.
GCTATATACTGCTTCATATGAATGGGAAGCAGAGATGTTAGCATTTGGAAATATAGCCGACGTGCTGGGGCTGTCGCCCAAGGAAACGGCTGCACGGTCGCCATTCGGGCTGATGGCTCGAATTGAAGGCGGATTGCCCATCGGCGCGCTCGAACGCGTCTCACAATTGCTGGCACCGGCCGATGCCCAATTCAAATACCGCCTCGTTCCAAAGGCAACCTATGAACGTCGCAAGAGGGGCGCTCTTCGACTGTCTTCGGAGGAGGGCATGCGAGTGGCCCGGGTGGCTCGTGCATGGGACTTGGCCCTCGACGTCTGGAAGATCGAAGATGAGGCTCGTGACTTTCTATTTCGACCTCATCCCATGCTGGAAGACCGACGCCCGATCGAGATGGTCATCCAAAACGAGATCGGCGCCGAGCTGGTGATCGATATCCTTGCAGGCCTGAAATACGGCACTGCCGCTTGACGGCGCAGATACTCGATCGGACGCTGCCGTGCTTCAGGATCGGCGATCCTGCCGGCACCTATCCGATCTTTGACGCGACGGGCTCGACGATCGCGCCCGGCCGCTGGAACACGCCTGGCAGCCCAGTGATTTACACCAGCGAGCACTATTCGACAGCGTTGCTGGAAAAGCTGGTGCACGGCAGCGGCAGACTGCCGCCCAACCAGCACTACGTCCAGATCATGGTTCCGCGCGGGCTAAGCTACGAGATATTTTCGCAGCCGTCGCTGCCGGGGTGGGATATGATGACGGCAAAGGTGAGCAAGGAATTCGGCGAGACGTGGTATGTCGAGCGCCGCAGCGCGATCTTGATCGTGCCAAGCGTCGTGGCTCGCCTCGACAACAACGTGTTGATCAATCCGACCCATCCGGAGTTTGCCTTGATCACAGCCAGCCTGCATCAACCCGTATATTGGGACAGTCGCCTGTTCGGCCCCTGAGCAGGTCAGGAGGGGCAGGTTCCTGCCTGCGGCGTCGATTGTTCAAACTCGTCAGCGCCAGCCCAAGCCGGGGGCGACATGGGTCAGGATCGCCTCGATGACATGGGCATTGGAGTCGACGCCGAGCTGGTTGGGGACGGTAAGCAGCAGCGTATCGGCCTCGGCGATGGCTTCGTCGCCCTTTAGCTGCTCGATCAGGACGTCCGGTTCGGCGGCATAGGAGCGGCCGAACACCGCGCGCCTGTCTGCCTCGATGTAACCGAAATGATCTCCGCTCTGGTTGCCGCCGAAATAGGCCCGGTCGCGATCGTCGACCAAGGCAAAAATGCTCCGGCTGACCGACACCCGCGGCTCGCGCGTGTGTCCGGCCGCCTTCCAGGCCTCACGAAAAGCCCGGATCTGTTCGGCCTGCTGGATGTGAAACGGCTTTCCGCCTTCATCGAATTTAAGCGTGGAGCTCTGCAAGTTCATCCCCAGTTTCGCCGCCCATTCGGCGGTCGCCTTTGTGGCGGCGCCCCACCAGATGCGTTCGCGCAGGCCCTCCGAGTGTGGTTCGACGCGAAGCAGGCCGGGCGGGTTGGGAAACATCGGCCGCGGATTAGGCTGCGCAAAACCTTTGCCCAGCAACACTTCGAGCAGCACTCCGGTGTGTCTGCGTGCCATGTCGGCATCGCTCTCGCCCTCTTGCGGGGCGTAGCCGAAGTAGCGCCATCCCTCGATTACCTGCTCCGGCGAGCCGCGGCTGATGCCCAGCTGCAGACGCCCTCCGGCGATCAGATCGGCGGCGCCGGCGTCCTCGGCCATGTAGAGCGGGTTCTCGTAACGCATGTCGATCACCGCCGTGCCGATCTCGATTCGGCTGGTCTTCGCGCCGACCGCCGCCAGCAGTGGGAACGGCGAGGCGAGTTGGCGGGCGAAGTGATGCACGCGGAAATATGCCCCGTCCGCGCCCAGCTCCTCGGCCGCGACGGCCAGCTCGACGGACTGCAAAAGCGCGTCGGATGCCGTCCGCGTCTGCGATTGCGGCGAGGGCGTCCAGTGCCCGAACGACAGGAAACCAATCTTCTTCATGAAATAGCCTGCCTAGGAAGGCGCCGCGAATGCGAGCGCTATCGCGATGAGGATCAACAGCGGTCCCATCCATTTGAAGCGAGTCCCAAAGTTGGTCCACCATGCTTGCTGCTGGCCGGGGCGAGCTTGGAACGGGTCTGCGAGAAATCCGAAGCCGACGCCAGCCATCCACAACCCGGCGCAGAACATGATGAACTCGTCGATGTATTCCGCGACCATGCTTCGAAGCTTTCGAATTTATGCCGCCGCTACATGCGCCGAATTCGAGCCGATATAGTTACGGATCGTTTCGATGATCCGGTCCTGGTCAGCCTCGCTCAGATAGGGATGCATCGGCAGGCACAGGATGCGCTTCGGCAGCTCTTCCGAAACGGCAAGGCCGGTCGGCGTGCGCGGATAATCGCGATAGGCAATCTGGCTGTGCAGCGGTTTCACATAGTAGATGACCGACGGAATGCCCTTTTCACCGAGATGTGCCTTGAGCCCGTCGCGTTTCGGCGTTTCGATGGCGTATTGCGCCCAGGCCGAGCGGCCGCCGCCCAGATTGCGCGCCGCCTTGACGATATCGCCGAGACCTTCGGCATAGCGATTGGCGACCGCTTGCCGCGCCACCATCTCGTCCTCGAGGATGGCCAGCTTCTCGATCAGGATCGCCGCCTGAAGCGTGTCGAGCCGTGAATTGATGCCGACGCGGACATTGTCGTATTGCGTTTCGCCCTTGCCGTGAAAGGCGAACGAGCGCAGCTGTTCGGCCAGCGCATCGTCATTGGTGAACATCGCACCGCCGTCGCCATAGCAGCCAAGCGGCTTTGCCGGATAGAAGCTGGTCGAGCCGACGGTGCCGAACGAGCCGCACATCTTGCCGTGAGCCGAGCCGCCGGTCGCCTGCGCCGCATCCTCGATGACCATCAGGCCTTCGCGATCGGCGATTGCCATGATCGCCTCGTAATCGGCGGCGAGGCCGAACAGGTCGACGGGAATGATTGCCTTAGGCCTCAGCCGGCCCTCCGCCTTGATCATGGCGATTGCCGCCTCGAGGCTGGCGACGTCGATATTGTAGCTGTCGGCATCGACATCGACGAACACCGGTTCGGCCTTGGTCAGCGCCACCACTTCGGCCGTGGCGGCGAAGGTGAAGCTCGGCACGAACACCGCGTCGCCCGGGCCGATGCCGGCGGCAAACAGCGGCAGCAGCAGCGCATCGGTGCCGTTGGCGCAAGCGACCACATGCTTGGTGCCGATATAGGCGGCGAGCTTGTTTTCGAATTCGGTGACCTGAGGTCCGAGAATATAGCGGCCTTCGTCGACGACGCGGTCGATTGCCGCCTTCAGCCTGTCGCGGATGCGTTCGCGCTGCGCGCCAAGATCGATGAACTGCATGTCGGCCTCAAACGGTTTTAGCCAGATAACCGGCCGCTGGTAGCAGACTTGGCACGGCCGAGAAAGCCGCAGGGCAAAACCCTGAATTGCTCAAGTGTCGCAGCCTGTTACCTCTGGTTTCCGATCTGCCCTCTTAAACGCGGGGAAATCCGGGCTTCGGCATGCTTGATGTGGCCTTTGTATCCCGCCCCACTGGCTGGGCGAAACATAAAGTGATCGCCGGCAAGCGGTCCGCGAGCCTGTTGCCAGCCGGTCAGGCGATTTCATGCCGCCATGGCGGATTGGCGCCGGCCCGCGATACCGTCACCGCCGCGGCCTTGGCGCCGAGCGTCAGCGCCTTGTGGATGGCTTCTTCCGGCAAACTGGCGATTGCCGTCTTCGACAGCAGACCCTGTTCGTGCAAGGAGGCAAGAATGCCGGCATTGAATGTGTCGCCGGCGCCGACCGTATCGACCACCTCGACCTTGTCCGGCACGACGGTGACCCGGTGCTGGCTGCTGTAACCGACCGCGCCCTCGCTACCATGGGTGACGACGATCAGCTTCGGACCGCGCTCCAGCCAGTTGCGGACGACGTCCTCATGCGAGCCGGCTTCGCCGAACCAGTTCAGATCCTCGTTCGACAGTTTCACGATGTCGGCCATCGCCATCATGTTGCGGATGCGCCTGAGGTGCTTGGCCTTGTCCGGAATGAAGTTTGGCCGGATGTTGGGGTCGAGCATCATCACGCGGCGCTCATGCTCGCGTCGCATGAACTCTTCATAGGCCGACCCGGCTGGCTCCGAGATTAGGCTGATGGCGCCGAACAGCATGGCCTCGATCTCGCTGCCGAGTTCCGGCAGGTCCTCGATGGTCAGCATGCGTCCGGCGGTGTTCTCGTCATAGAATGTATAGGCCGCCTGGCCGTTGGTGAGCCGCACGAAGGCGAGCGTGGTCGGACGCGGCGAGGTGTGCGCATAGGTGGAACTGACCTTGCTGGCCCCCAGCGCCTCCCTGAACTGCCCGCCGAACAGATCCGACGACAGGCCGGAGAAGAAGCCAGCCGGCGCTCCGAGCCGGCCGAGCGCAATGGCCGAGTTGAAGACGGCACCGCCGACATAGGGCGCAAAGGCCGGCTCGCCCTCCGTCGTGGTGCGCGGCAGCATGTCTATCAGGGCTTCGCCGCAGCAGAGAATCATGAAGTCTTGCTTTCCGGCGGATAGATCACGCCCTTGCGAATGATGATGTTGGCATAGAGCCGCGGCTCGCTTGTCGCGACGATCGCGTGCGCGGCCTTGACCCGTGCATAGAAGTCGGCGCCGGCAAGCGCAACCACCTTGCGGCCCGGCGCACGCCTGGCGCAGATCGCTTCCATCTCATGGTGAACCGGATCGGCGAGCAGGGGATCGCCTTTGGCCGAGGCGCGAAACAGCGCCTGCGGCACGGCGTCGTCGACCGGCAATACGCTCAATACCGCATCGAGCACGGGGACGAGATGATGACCGTCGGCGCGGATCAGCCGCTGTGCCTGCTGCTCGGCCGGGTAGTTGCCGTCGACCAAGGCGATCTCGTCGCCATGGCCCATGGCGCGCAATATCGCCAGAAGCTCGGGGCCGAGCAGCGCCGGGATGCCGATCAGCATGCTCAGAAGCTCCGGGAAATCGTGGTCGAGCCGATGAGGAAGCGCTCCGACAGCGGCAGGCTGGCGCCACCCAGCGCCCGCGCATGGATGCCGACGGTTCCCTCGCGAACGGCCGGCAGCCTCAGGCCTTCGCCGTCGATCCGGCTGATGGCTTGGATAACGGCATCGACAAGCCGCCTGCGCACGGCAAGCGGCATCCATCCGTCGATCACCGCGGCTTCGAAATCAATGACGGAGGAGGCCGAAACGATGGCATAGGCAAGCGCCTGCGAGGCGCTGGCGATCCAGTCGTCAAGCTCGGCGCCGATCTCGCCCCAGTCCCCCGGTGATGTCCACAGATGCGAGGCCTCGATGCCGCGCGCGTTGAGCGCCTTTTCCAGCATGGCGATCGACGCCACGTCGATCAACTGCGTCGGCTTGCCGTCCGGCCCGGGCACTGGCATTGAGCCCAGCGCGCCGGCATTGCCGGTCGGGCCGCCAAACAGCCGGCCGTTCAGCACGATGCCGCCGCCGGCAAAGGCGCCGATATAGAAGTAGACGAAATCGCGTGCCGCACCCGCCGCCTGGCCGAACACGAGCTCGGCGCCGCAGGCCGAGGTGGCGTCGTTCTGCAGATACACTGGAAATTCGCATTGCGCCTGGATGTCGGCGCGGATGTCGCGATGGCGCCATTCGTCCATGATTTCACGCGGCGCGCCGGCGGTATCGGCCCAGTTCCACAATTCGAACGGCATGGCGATGCCAAGCCCGGCGATGCGTTTGTCCTGCGCAGGGGTGAGTTCGCTGCGCATCTTCTTCATGCCGCTCGTGACGAATTCTACCGTCTCGCGCGGCGCCGGATAGCGGTATGAATGCTGCAGCATCGAGCGCACATTGCCGAGGAAATCGATCAGCACCAGCTCGGCGCTGCGGCGGCCGATCTTCAGGCCGATGAAATAGGCGCCGTCGGGATTGAGCGCCATAGGTATCGAGGGCTGGCCGATCTTGCCGCGCAACGGCGCCTGGCGGACGAGCAGGTCGTCCTCCTCCAGCTCGCGCATGATGACGGACACTGTCTGCGCCGAAAGGCCCGTCATGCGCGCAATATCGGATTTGGCCAGGCTGCCATGCTGACGCACCAGCGACAGCACCAGCCGCTCATTGTGGTCCCGCATGCCGCTTTGATTGGTGCCGCGGTGCAGACGGCTTTCGGCCGCATCGGGCGAACCGTGCCTCGTAACGCCGGTCTCCACCCCTGTTCCTCCCGTCGTTTTCCCCTCAATGCTTTTGGTCTAGAGTGGGTGAACAATCCTGCGATGTCAATAATAAATAAGAGTGATTTAATTATTGACAGTGCTGGCGGACTGGTGTCTCTTGAGATCGGCGTCGACACTGGGAGATTTCGTCGGACGCGCTGCAGATGCCGGTTGGCCGGCATCCTAAATGGTTCCATGGGAGGAAAATCGTGACCACGTCAAAACTGTTGAAATCCACCGTGTTTGCCGCGGCCGGACTGAGCCTGATGGCCTTTGCGTCGACGGCATCGGCCGCCGGGGTCGGCGCCTGCTTGATCACCAAGACCGACACCAATCCCTTCTTCGTCAAGATGAAGGAAGGTGCCGCCGCGAAAGCCAAGGAAATTGGTGTCGATCTGAAGGCCTACGCCGGCAAGGCGGAAGGCGACAATGAGGGCCAGGTTGCGGCGATCGAATCCTGCATCGCCGACGGCGCCAAGGGCATTTTGATCACCGCCACCGACACTGCGGCCATCGTGCCGGCGGTGAAGAAGGCGCGTGATGCAGGGGTGCTGGTGATCGCTCTGGACACCCAGCTCGAGCCTGCCGACGCCGCGGATGCGACGTTTGCGACCGACAATTTCAAGGCCGGCGAGCTTATCGGCTCCTGGGCAAAGGCCACCTTGGGCGACAAGGCCAAGGACGCGCACATCGCCTACATGGATCTTATCGCCAGCCAGCCCTCTGTCGACGTGCAGCGGGATCAAGGCTTCATGAAGGGCTTCGGCATCGACCTCGGCGATCCCAACAAGATCGGCGACGAAACCGACGCACGCAATGTCTGTCACGATCTGTCGAGCGGCAATGAGGATGGCGGGCACACTGCCATGGAGAATTGCCTGCAGAAGGATCCGGATATCAACGTCGTCTACACCATCAATGAACCCGCGGCCGCGGGCGCCTACCAGGCGCTGAAGGCCGTCGGCAAGGAGAAGGACGTCCTGATTGTCTCGGTCGATGGCGGCTGCCCGGGTGTCAAGAACGTTGCCGAGGGCGTGATCGGCGCCACTTCACAGCAATATCCACTGCTCATGGCCTCGCTCGGCATCGAGGCGATCAAGACCTTTGCCGACAGCGGCAAGAAGCCTGAGCCGTCGCCCGGTCTGAACTTCTACAACACCGGCGTGACGCTGATCACCGACAAGCCTGCCGCCGGCATCGAATCCATCGACACGAAGCAAGGCCTCAGCAAGTGCTGGGGTTGATTTGATCCCCTGATCGGCTCAACTTCAAAAGAACAATAGAGAATGTGGAGCGGTTTCGGCCGCTCCACATCACAGGCGGGGAGGCCGACTTGAGCGTCGAAACAACCAGGAGCAAGGGACCGCAGGAATTCGAGACGGTCCTGGCCACTAGCGACACCAGCGTCGCTTCATTCGAGACGCATTCCCGCTCGACGCTGGAGAGCATCCAGCACCGCTTGCACAAAAGCCCTGCCATGGTGCCGCTGATCATCCTGATCATCTCGGTGGCTCTGTTCGCAGTCGTTGTCGGCGGACGCTTCTTTTCTCCTTTCACCCTCACCCTGATCCTCCAGCAGGTGGCGATAACCGGCATGGTCGGCATCGCGCAGACACTGGTGGTGCTCACCGCCGGCATCGACCTGTCCGTCGGTGCCATCATGGTGCTGAGCTCGGTCGTCATGGGCCAGTTTGCCATGCATTACGGTGTTCCAGCGCCGGTGGCCGTTGCCGTCGGGCTGCTTGTCGGCGCGATTTGCGGCTTGATCAACGGCATTCTCATCGCCTGGGTGAAACTGCCGCCCTTCATCGTGACGCTCGGCACCTGGTCGATCTACGCTGCCATCAACTTCATCTATTCCGGTAACGAGACCATCCGCAGCCAGGATCTCGAGACGACGGCGCCGCTGCTGCAGTTTTTCGGCGGATCGTTCAGGATCGGGGGCGCCGTCTTCACCTATGGCGTGCTGTTGGTGCTGATCATGGCGGCAATTGCCTGGTACGTGCTCAATCACACCGCGTGGGGCCGGCATGTCTATGCGGTCGGAGACGACCCGGAGGCCGCGGAACTGTCGGGTGTGCGGGTCAGCCGGATGCTGGTCGCGGTCTACACGCTGACTGGTATCATTTGCGCCATCGCCGGCTGGGCCCTGATCGGACGCATCGGATCGGTCTCGCCGCAGGCCGGGCAGTTCGAGAACATCAATTCGATTACCGCCGTGGTGATCGGCGGCACTTCGCTGTTCGGCGGCCGCGGCTCCATCCTCGGGACCATCTTCGGCGCGCTGATCGTCGGCGTGTTCGCGCTCGGCCTCAGGCTTTGGGGGACAGATCCGCAATGGACGCAATTGTCCGTCGGCGCCCTTATCATCATCGCTGTTGGTATCGACCAGTGGATCAGGAAGATCTCGGCATGAACCAGATTCACGAACCGATCCTTACCGCGCGCAGCCTGGTCAAGCGCTACGGCCGCGTCACCGCTCTCGACAGCGCAGACTTCGACCTCTATCCGGGCGAAATCCTTGCTGTCATTGGCGACAACGGCGCCGGCAAGTCGTCGCTTATCAAAGCCATTTCCGGAGCGGTCACCCCGGACGAAGGTGAGATACGGCTTGAAGGCAAGCCTATTGCCTTCAAATCACCGATGGAGGCGCGCGAGGCCGGCATCGAGACCGTCTATCAGAACCTGGCTCTGTCGCCGGCGCTGTCTATCGCCGACAACATGTTCCTCGGCCGCGAGATCCGCAAGCCCGGGTTCCTCGGCGAATGGCTGCGCATGCTCGACCGTCCGGCGATGGAAAAGCGTGCCCGCGACAAGCTCACCGAACTTGGCCTGATGACGATCCAGAACATCAGCCAGGCGGTGGAAACGCTCTCCGGCGGCCAGCGCCAAGGCGTGGCGGTGGCGCGTGCCGCCGCCTTCGGCTCGAAGATGGTCATCATGGATGAGCCGACGGCCGCGCTCGGCGTCAAGGAGAGCCGCCGCGTGCTCGAACTCATACTCGACGTCAAACGCCGAGGCCTGCCTATCGTGCTGATTTCACACAATATGCCGCATGTCTTCGAGGTGGCCGACCGCATCCACATTCACCGGCTCGGCCGTCGCCTGTGTGTCATCGATCCGAAGCAGTATACGATGTCAGACGCCGTCGCCTTCATGACTGGCGCCAAGGTGCCGCCGGAAGCGGCGCTGGCGGCTTGAGCAAGAACTTGAGGCCCATCGCCGAGGGGCCCAAACGCGATGTTTCCAAATGCCAAATTGCCGCAGGGCAACCCGGCTTGCGATCACCCGAATCGATTGAACATCCGGTGGGATGCACTAGCATTGGCAGAGATGGTGAAAGCCGCATGATCCTGGCAACGTCACGAGAGGCAGCATGACGCGCGCGATGACAACCGAAGCTCCTCTGCCCACGCTCAAAAACCCGGATCCCAAGACGCTCGCCGAGGAAGTCTTGCAAGCCCTCAAATACAGGGTCGGCAAGGGCACCAACGTTGCAACCCAGTACGATTGGCTCACCGCCTCGATCAAGGTTGTACGCGACCGCATAGTCGATCACTGGATGCAGGCGACCCAAGAGGCCTACGCCCAGCAGGAAAAGCGCGTTTACTACCTGTCACTGGAATTCCTCATCGGCCGCCTGATGCGCGATGCCTTCTCCAATCTCGGCCTGATGGACAATATGCGCGAGGCGCTGTCGTCGCTTGGCGTCGACCTCGACATCATTGCTGCGCTCGAACCGGACGCTGCCCTTGGCAATGGCGGTCTTGGCCGGCTCGCCGCCTGCTTCATGGAAAGCATGGCGACCGTCAATATCCCCGCGCATGGCTACGGCATCCGCTACGCCAACGGCATGTTTCGGCAGGAGATCCATGACGGCTGGCAGGTGGAGCTGCCCGAGACGTGGCTCGATCACGGCAATCCCTGGGAGTTCGAGCGCCGCGAACGCTCCTTCGAGGTCGGCTTCGGCGGCTCGGTGGAATCGGTCACCTCGAACGACGGCAGGCTCGAGCGCCATGTCTGGAAGCCGACCGAACATGTTCTGGCCGTTGCCTACGATACGCCGGTGGTTGGCTGGCGGGCCAACCGCGTCAACACGCTGCGTCTGTGGTCCGGCATGCCGGTCGACCCGATCCTGCTCGACAAGTTCAACGCCGGCGATCACATCGGCGCACTCGCCGAAAGCAACAAGGCCGATGCGTTGTCGCGCGTCCTTTACCCGGCCGATTCCCACAAGGCCGGCCAGGAGCTGCGGCTCAGGCAGGAGTATTTCTTCTCCACCGCCTCGCTGCAGGACATCGTCCAGCGTCATCTCAGCCAGTATGGCGACTTGCAATCGCTGCCCGACAAGGCGGCGATCCATCTCAACGACACCCATCCGGCCATCGCCGTAGCCGAGCTTATGCGCCTGTTGATGGATGTCCACGGCATGGATTTCGACCAGGCCTGGAGCATCACCAAGCGCACCTTCGGCTACACCAACCACACGCTGCTTCCCGAAGCGCTGGAAAGCTGGCCCGTGCCGCTGTTCGAGCGGCTGTTGCCGCGCCACATGCAGATCGTCTACGCCATCAACGCCGAAGTGCTGCTCGAAGCGCGCGCCTCCGACCAGTTCTCGGACGAGCAGATCAGCCGCATCTCGCTGATCCAGGAAAATGGCGATCGCCGCGTGCGTATGGGCAATCTGGCCTTTGTCGGCTCGCACTCGATCAACGGCGTGTCGGCACTGCATACGGAATTGATGAAGGAGACGGTGTTTGCCGACCTCCACAGGCTCTACCCGGATCGCATCAACAACAAGACCAACGGGATCACACCGCGGCGCTGGCTGATACAGTGCAATCCCGGCCTCACTGCACTCACCCGAGAGGCGATTGGCGACGGCTTCCTCGACGACATCGACGAGATAAAGCGGCTTGATCCTTTCGCTGAGGACGCCGCCTTCCGCGACAAGTTCGCCGCCGTCAAACGGGCGAACAAGGCGAGGCTTGCCAAGCTCGTTGCCGACCGGCTCGGCATCAAGGTCGACCCATCGGCGCTGTTCGACACCCAGGTCAAGCGCATCCACGAATACAAGCGCCAGCTCTTGAATATTCTCGAAGCGGTCGCGCTTTACGACCAGATCCGCTCGCATCCGGAGCGCGACTGGATGCCTCGCGTCAAATTCTTCGGCGGCAAGGCGGCGCCCAGCTATCACAACGCCAAGCTGATCATCAAACTTGCCAACGACGTCGCCCGGGTCATCAACCGCGACCCGGCGGTGCGCGGTTTGCTGAAAGTGGTGTTCGTGCCGAACTACAATGTCAGCCTGGCCGAGATCATGATGCCGGCCGCCGATCTTTCGGAGCAGATATCGACCGCCGGCATGGAAGCGTCCGGCACCGGCAACATGAAGTTCGCGCTGAACGGCGCGCTGACCATCGGCACGCTCGACGGCGCCAATGTCGAGATCAAGGAATGCGTGGGCGACGACAATATCTTCATCTTCGGCCTGACCACCGATGAGGTCGCCGAGCGACGCAACAATGGTTACGATCCGCGCGCTGTGATCGAGGGATCGCCTGAATTGGCGCAGGCGCTGGCCGCGGTTTCATCCGGAGTCTTTTCACCTGACGATCCGGACCGTTATCGCGACCTGATCAACGGTCTTTACCAGAGCGACTGGTTCATGGTCGCCGCGGATTTCGATGCCTACGCCGCCACCCAGCGCGACGTCGATGCCGTCTGGCGCAACAGCCCGGACTGGTACGCCAGAGCCATCCGCAATGTCGCGCGCGTCGGCTGGTTCTCGTCCGACCGCACGATCCGCCAATATGCGAAAGACATCTGGCACGTGCCCGCCTGATGTGATTGCATGAGACTACGAACAATGTGGCCCTAGTGGAGTGATTTGACCCTCGCATCCCTTGGAGGGTAAGGCGGCATGCGAATGTCGAATTCAAAACTCCACTAGAAACATACACTTGGTGCCCGGGGAGGGTCACTGCCTGATGAGCAAGCCGCGCGCGACCGTTGCGACAAGCGGGCCGGACGGACTGGCGCCAGCCGGCGATGTCGCGGCGATTGTCGCCGGCACGCACGGCGATCCGTTTGCCGTGCTTGGCGTGCATGAGGCGGGAAAGGGCTTTGTCGCCCGCTGCTTCGTCCCTCATGCCGAGTTCGTCACCGCCTATACGCTGACCGGCAAGAAGGCCGGCGAGCTGTCGAGACGCGACGACCGCGGTTTCTTCGAAGGCAAACTGTCGCTGCGCAAACGCCAGCCGCTGCGCTATCACGCCAGGAATTCCGGCGGTGACTGGTGGCTGACCGATCCATATTCCTTCGGTCCCGTGCTCGGCCCGATGGACGATTATTACATCGCCGAAGGGTCGCATCTCAGGCTGTTCGACAAGCTCGGCGCCCATCTCATCGACCATGAAGGTGCATCGGGTGTGCATTTTGCGGTGTGGGCGCCCAATGCAAGGCGCGTCTCGGTGGTCGGCGACTTCAACGAGTGGGACGGCCGCAGGCATACCATGCGCGTCCGCCGCGACACCGGCATCTGGGAGCTGTTCATTCCCGACATCGGCGCTGGCCGCCCATATAAATATGAAATCATCGGGCCGGATGGCGTGAGATTGCCGCTCAAAGCCGATCCGTTCGCCTTCAAGTCCGAACTGCGCCCGGCCACCGCCTCGGTGACGGCACTGCCGCCGGCGCATGAATGGGGTGACGAGGCGCACCGGAACTACTGGCGCAATGCCGACCACAGGCGCGAAGCCGTATCGATCTACGAGGTCCATGCCGGGTCATGGCGGCTTCACGACGACGGCAGCTTCCTGTCGTGGGATGAGCTCGCCGACAGGCTGATCCCTTACGTGGTCGAGACCGGTTTTACCCACATCGAATTCATGCCGATCTCCGAACACCCTTATGACCCGTCCTGGGGCTACCAGACGACGGGTCTCTATGCGCCGACTGCCCGCTTTGGCGATCCAGACGGTTTTGCCCGCTTCGTCGACGGCGCCCACCGTGCAGGCATCGGCGTCATCCTCGACTGGGTGCCGGCGCATTTCCCGGTTGACGAACACGGTCTGGCAAAGTTCGACGGTACCGCGCTCTACGAACATGCCGATCCGCGCAAGGGCTTCCATCCCGACTGGAACACCGCGATCTATAATTTTGGGCGCCGCGAAGTGATTTCGTTCCTGGTCAACAATGCGCTGTTCTGGGCCGAGAAATATCACGTCGACGGACTGCGCGTCGATGCGGTCGCCTCGATGCTTTATCTCGATTATTCGCGCAAGGCCGGTGAATGGATTCCCAACGAGAAGGGCGGGCGGGAGAACCTCGAAGCGGTCAGCTTCCTGCAGCGTATGAACAAGGAGGTCTACGGCCACCATCCAGGTGTGATGACCATCGCCGAGGAATCGACCTCGTGGCCGAAAGTCTCGCAGCCGGTGCATGAAGGCGGACTGGGCTTCGGTTTTAAATGGAACATGGGCTTCATGCATGACACTTTGGAGTATTTCTCCAAGGAGCCGATCTTCCGCAAGCATCACCACAACGACATCACCTTCGGTCTGGTCTACGCCTTCAGCGAGAATTTCGTGCTGCCGCTGTCCCATGACGAAGTGGTGCACGGCAAGGGCACGCTGCTCAATAAGATGGCCGGCGACGACTGGCAGAAATTCGCGACGCTGCGCGCCTATTACGCGTTCATGTGGGGTTATCCCGGCAAGAAGCTGTTGTTCATGGGCCAGGAGTTCGCACAGCGCCGCGAGTGGAGCGAGGGGCGCGCGCTCGACTGGAACCTGCTCGATTTCCGGCTCCACCGCGGCGTCTGGCAGACGGTGCGCGATCTCAACTATCTCTACCGCTCGCGCCCCGCGCTGCATGCCCGCGACTGCGAGCCGGAGGGCTTTTCCTGGCTGATCGTCGACGACAGCGCGAACTCAGTATTTGCCTGGCTGCGCAGCGCGCCGGGCGGCAACCCGGTCGCGGTCATTTCCAACTTCACGCCGGTGCCGCGCGACAATTACCGCGTGCCGTTGCCGCACGCCGGAAAATGGCGCGAGATCATCAACACCGATGCCACGGATTATGGCGGTTCCGGCAAGGGCAATAGCGGCGGCGTCGAGGCTCAGGCGGAAGGAGGAGGCATTTCGGCGACGATGCTTTTGCCGCCGCTGTCGACGATCATGCTCGAATTCGTCCCGGACTGAGCTATGTCTGGAGCATCTAACCTGGGAGGATAGGAATGGCTGAAATAAAACGAACACAGCCGCTGGCACGCGACGCCATGGCTTATGTGCTGGCCGGCGGCCGTGGCAGCCGGCTCAAGGAACTGACCGACCGCCGGGCCAAGCCGGCGGTCTATTTCGGCGGCAAGACCCGCATCATCGATTTCGCGCTCTCCAATGCGCTCAATTCCGGTATCCGCCGCCTCGGCGTGGCCACCCAGTACAAGGCGCATTCGCTGATCCGCCACCTGCAGCGCGGTTGGAACTTCCTGCGGCCCGAGCGCAATGAGAGTTTCGATATCCTGCCGGCCAGCCAGCGTGTGTCGGAAACGCAATGGTACGAGGGCACCGCCGACGCCGTTTACCAGAACATCGACATCATCGAGGCCTATGGGCCGGAATACATGGTCATCCTGGCCGGCGACCACATCTACAAGATGGACTACGAAATGATGCTGCGCCAGCATGTCGAGGCCGGCGCCGACGTCACCGTCGGCTGCCTCGAAGTGCCGCGCATGGAAGCTACCGGCTTCGGCGTCATGCATGTCGATCCCAAGGACACCATTATCTCCTTCATCGAAAAGCCCGCCGATCCGCCAGGCATTCCCGACAAGCCGGATTTTGCGCTGGCCTCGATGGGCATCTATGTGTTCAAGACCAAGTTCCTGATGGAGCAATTGCGTCGCGATGCGGCGGAGCCCGGCTCGAGCCGCGACTTCGGCAAGGACATCATCCCCTACATCGTCGAGCACGGAAAGGCGATCGCCCATCGCTTCGCCAAATCCTGCGTGCGCTCGACCGCCGAGAACGAGGCCTATTGGCGCGACGTCGGCACGGTCGACGCCTATTGGGAGGCCAATATCGACCTGACCGACATCACGCCGGAACTCGACCTTTACGACCGCGACTGGCCGATCTGGACTTATGCCGAGTTGAAGCCGCCGGCAAAGTTCGTGCATGACGAGGATGGCCGCCGCGGGTCGGCCGTGTCGTCTCTCGTATCGGGCGATTGCATCGTTTCGGGCGCTTCGCTGAAGCGAAGCCTGATCTTCACCGGCGCGCGCATCAATTCCTATTCGACGCTGGAGGAAGTCGTCATGCTGCCCGACGTCCATGTCGGCCGCAACGCCAGGCTGAAGCGCGTAGTCATCGATCACGGCGTCAGGATTCCGGAGGGGCTGGTGGTCGGCGAGGATCCCGTCCTCGACGCCAAGCGTTTCCGCGTTTCGGAAAAAGGCATCTGCCTGGTCACGCAGGACATGATCAACAGGCTGGGATCGTAGTGCATGCAGGTTCTGTCGGTGGCGCCCGAGATCTTTCCGCTGGTCAAGACCGGAGGGCTCGCCGACGTAACCGGCGCCTTGCCCATGGCATTGGCCGGCAAGGGCGTCACCATGCGCACGCTCGTCCCCGGCTACCCGCAGGTGATGGGCGCCTTCAAGAAAAAGAAGGCGGTTCAGCAATATCCGCTGCTGCAGGGCGGCAAGGCGTCGGTGCACGCCGTCCAGATCGCCGGCCTCGACCTGTTCGTGCTCGACGCGCCGCATCTTTTCGACCGTCCCGGCGGCCCATACGGCAACGCGACAGGCGCCGACTGGCCGGACAATTGGCGGCGGTTCGCGGCCCTGAGCCAGGTAGGCGGTGATATTGCCGGCGGTGCGATCTCGGGCTACCTGCCCGATATCGTCCATGCCCATGACTGGCAGTCGGCAATGACGCTTGCCTACATGCGCTACGGCAAGGCGGTCGGCACGCCGTCGATGATCACCGTGCACAACCTCGCCTTCCAGGGTCAGTTCGGCGCCGGCATCTTTGGCGAGCTTGGCCTGCCGGCGGCGGCTATGGCGCTCGACGGCGTCGAATATTACGGCGGCGTCGGCTTCCTCAAGGCCGGCCTGCAGGCCGCCTGGGCGATCACCACGGTCAGCCCGACCTATGCGCAGGAAATCCGCTTGCCCGAATTCGGCATGGGCCTCGACGGCCTGATCAACATGCGCTCCGTCGATCTCCATGGCATCGTCAACGGCATCGATACTGAGATATGGAACCCGGAAACCGACAAGCATCTACCCTCCAACTACACCGCAAAGACGCTGAAGGCGCGAATGCCCAACAAGGCCGCGGTCGAGGACCGTTTCAGCCTCGATCGCGATGACAGCCCGATCGTCTGCGTCGTCAGCCGGCTGACCTGGCAAAAGGGCATGGACATACTGGCTGCGGCCGTCGACGGCATCGTCGCGGCAGGTGCACGGCTGGCAATCCTTGGGTCTGGCGACGCTGGGCTGGAAGGCGCGTTGCTTGCCGCCGCAGCCCGCCATCGCGGCCGCATCGGCGTCGTCGTCGGCTATGACGAGGGACTCTCCCACACCATGCAGGGCGGCAGCGACGCCATCATTATCCCATCGCGCTTCGAACCTTGCGGGCTGACACAGCTTTACGGCCTGCGCTATGGCTGCGTGCCGGTGGTCGCGCGCACCGGCGGCCTTGCCGACACGATCATCGATGCCAACGAAGCCGCCATCTCTGCCGGCGTGGCGACCGGTTTCCAGTTTGCGCCCGCCAATGCCGGCGCCTTGCTGCACGCCGTCCGCCGCCTTGTCGAGGCGCATGCCAATCCCGCAGTGTGGACGTCGATGCAGCGGCAAGGCATGAAGGCCGACGTTTCGTGGGACAAAAGCGCCGAAAAATATGTCCAACACTATCGCTTGCTGCTTTCGAAAAGGGCTGCCTGACTGATGATCCGCACCGTCGCCACCAAACCCTATCCCGACCAGAAGCCCGGCACCTCCGGGCTGCGTAAAAAGGTCCCGGTGTTCCAGCAGGAGCACTATGCCGAGAACTTCGTCCAGTCGATCTTCGATGCGCTGGACGGGTTCGAGGGCAAAACCCTGGTGATCGGCGGCGACGGCCGCTTCTATAACCGCGAGGTCATCCAGAAGGCCATCGCCATGGCCGCGGCAAACGGCTTCGGCAAGGTGATGGTCGGGCAGGGCGGCATCCTGTCCACGCCGGCCGCTTCGCATGTCATCCGCAAATACAAGACCTTTGGCGGCATCATCCTGTCGGCCAGCCACAATCCGGGTGGCCCGCATGAGGATTTCGGCATCAAGTACAATGCCGGCAATGGCGGCCCGGCGCCGGAAAAGCTGACCGACGCGATCTTCGAAAAAACCAAGGCGATTTCAAGCTTCAAGATCGCCGATATCGGGCAGGTTGACATCGACACGATCGGCACGGTCAAGACGGGGGACATGACCGTCGAAATCATCGATCCTGTCGCCGACTATGCCGAACTGATGGAAAGCCTGTTCGATTTCGACGCATTGCGGGCGCTGTTCAAGTCGGGCTTCCGCATGCGCTTCGACGCCATGCATGCGGTGACCGGCCCCTACGCCAAGGAGATCCTCGAAAACCGGCTCGGCGCGCCCAACGGCACCGCCCGCAATTTCATTCCGCTGCCGGATTTCGGCGGCCATCATCCCGATCCCAATCTGGTGCATGCAAAACACCTTTACGACGAGATGATGGGGCCGGATGCGCCAGACTTTGGCGCCGCCTCGGATGGCGACGGCGACCGCAACCTGATCATCGGCAAGGGAATTTTCATCACCCCGTCTGATTCTGTGGCGATGCTCGCCGCCAACGCCCATCTGGCGCCGGGCTACAAGGCCGGGCTGAAAGGCATCGCCCGCTCGATGCCGACCAGCGGTGCTGCCGACCGGGTCGCCGAAAAGCTCGGCATCGGCATCTACGAGACGCCGACCGGCTGGAAATTTTTCGGCAATCTGCTCGATGCCGGCATGGCAACGATCTGCGGCGAGGAGAGTGCGGGGACCGGCTCCAACCATGTCCGCGAAAAGGACGGCCTGTGGGCTGTGCTTTTATGGCTCAACATCCTTGCCGTGCGCGGCGAAAGCGCCAAGCAGATCGTCACCCAGCATTGGGCGGCCTATGGCCGTAACTATTATTCGCGCCATGACTACGAGGAGGTCGAGATCGATCGTGCCAACGCGCTTGTCGGCGAGCTGCGCGCCAAGCTCGGCTCGCTGCCTGGCACCAGCGTGCGCGGCATGACGATCGCCAGCGCCGATGATTTCGCCTATCACGATCCGGTCGACGGCTCGGTCAGCAAGAACCAGGGCATCAGGGTGCTGTTCGAAGGCGGCTCACGCGTCGTCTTCCGCCTGTCCGGCACCGGCACCTCGGGCGCGACGCTGCGGCTTTATGTCGAGCGCTACGAGCCGGACAAGAACCGCCACGATCTCGACACCCAGGAGGCGCTTGCCGATCTGATCGCGGCGGCCGACGACATTGCCGGGATTCGCAGCCATACCGGCCGCGTCAAGCCGAGCGTCATCACCTGATGTCGTTGGGACTATCCGCCGGCTATCGTCCGCGATTTGGCGGGCTTGCCGGGGAGGGCGGCATCCGCTTCGCCGCATGGTCCTCGTCGGCTCGGCGCATCTGGGTTTCGATTTTCGACGAACACGGCAACCGCGAAGTCGACCGGCTGGAACTCCAGTCGGAAGACGAGGGCGTCCACGCACTTTTTGTTGCCGGTCTCGCCGCCGGGACCCGATACGGGTTCCGCGCCGATGGCGACTACGCGCCGGAACACGGTCTCTGGTTCGATCCCGACAAGCTGCTGGCCGATCCCTATGCCGTCGAGATCGACAGGCCCTATGCCTATGACGGCCGGCTAGCCGCGCGTCGAGGCGAGGGGGCCGACACCGCGCCACTGATGCCGAAGGCCATTGCCGGCGCCTTGCCGGAACCCTTGCCCGCCTTGCCGCCTCTGTTTCGGCCCGGCCGGCTCATCTACGAGGTGCCGGTGCGCGCCTTCACAAAGCTGCATAAGGACATTCCCGAGAAGCAACGCGGCACCATTGCAGCTCTCGCTCATCCCCTTGTTATCGAGCATCTGCAAAAACTCGGTGTCGCAGCCATCGAGTTGATGCCGGTGACCGCATCGATCGACGAACGGCATTTGCCGCCGCTCAGGCTGCGCAACGCCTGGGGTTATAATCCCGTGACCTTCATGGCGCTTGATCCTCGACTGGCGCCCGGCGGTCTGGCCGAGTTGCGCGGAACGGTCGTCGCGCTGCGCGACGCCGGCATCGGCACCATCCTCGACCTGGTGTTCAACCACACCGGCGAAAGCGACCGGCTCGGCCCGACATTGTCGCTGCGCGGCCTCGACAGCCGCGCCTATTACCGGCACGAGCCGGACGGCGCTCTGGTCAATGACACCGGAACCGGCAATACGCTCGCCTGCGAGCATCCGGTCGTCCGGGAAATGGTCCTCGACACGCTTCGCCACTTTGTCCAGCACGCGGGTGTCGACGGATTCCGCTTCGACCTGGCGCCGATCCTCGGCCGCGTCGCCGGCGTTTTCGACGCCGATGCGCCGCTGCTGAACGCCATTCGCAACGACCCTGTTCTTGGCGACCGGGTGCTGATCGCCGAGCCTTGGGACATCGGACCGGATGGCTATCAGCTCGGCAATTTTCCGCGGCCCTTCCTCGAGTGGAACGACAAATACCGTGACGATATCCGCCGCTTCTGGCGCGGCGACGGCGGCATGATCGGTGCGCTGGCGACCCGGCTTGCCGGTTCGTCCGACGTCTTTTCCAAAGCAGGCCAGACCACGAGCCGCAGCGTCAATTTCATCGCTGCGCATGACGGAATGACGCTGGCCGATATCGTCGCCTATGAGCACAAGCACAACGAGGCCAATGGCGAACAGAACCGCGATGGTCACGACGACAACCTGTCCTGGAACAATAGCGTCGAGGGCGAGACCGGCGACCGGGCGATCGTTACGGCCCGTTTCGATGACCAGTGCGCGCTGCTGGCGACGCTCTTTGCCTCGCGCGGCACGATCATGCTGACGGCCGGCGACGAGTTCGGCCGCACGCAGCGCGGCAACAACAACGCCTACGCGCAGGACAATGACATCACCTGGCTCGACTGGGCCGGGCGCGACCGGGCGCTGGAGCTGTACACGGTTCTGCTCGCCAAGATGCGTCGTGCCGTGCCGGCGCTCTTGGACGCAACATTCCTGACCGGAGAACCGCCTGCGGGCTCGGAAATCCCAGACGTAGCCTGGCTGACGGAAACCGGCATGCCGCTCGACGAGGCCGCCTGGCACGATGCCAGGCGGCACCGGCTGGTCATGGTTCTCGGGAGCGGTGAGAACAGTCGCCTTGCGGTGATCATCAACGGCGACCGCCGGGCCTGCATGTTCACGCTGCCGGAACGGGCGGGTTTTCTTTGGCGCCCAGCTATCGAACCGGATAGTAGCGATATCTCGCGGCCGGTGCCTGGGCGAACGGTCCTGTTCATGATCGAAAGCAGGACAGCGCGGGCGGGCGCAGGGGAGAGCCATGATGGCTGACAATGCCGAATGGTGGCGCGGCTGGGTCATCTACCAGATCTACCCGCGCTCCTTCCAGGATACGACAGGCGACGGCAGCGGCGATCTCCGCGGCATCACCTCGAGGCTGGCCCATGTCGCATCGCTCGGTGTCGACGCGGTTTGGCTGTCGCCTTTCTTCAAGTCGCCAATGGCCGATATGGGTTACGACGTTTCGGATTACTGCGCCGTCGATCCGATGTTCGGCACATCAGAGGATTTCGACGCGCTGGTTGCCGAGGCACACCGGCTCGGCCTGAAGGTGATCATCGATCAGGTCTTGTCGCATTCGTCGGATCGGCACGAATGGTTCGTCGAAAGCCGCACGAGCCGCGACAACCCCAAGGCCGACTGGTACGTCTGGGCCGATGCGAAGCCCGACGGCACCGCCCCCAACAACTGGCTGTCGCTTTTCGGCGGCCCGGCCTGGGAATGGGACGCAACGCGCAGGCAATATTACCTGCACAATTTCCTCGCCTCGCAGCCGGACCTGAATTTCCACAACCCGCAGGTGCAGGACGCCTTGCTGGAAACGGTGCGGTTCTGGCTCGAGCGCGGCGTCGACGGTTTCCGGCTGGATACGGTCAACTATTACGTCCACGACCGCTGGCTGCGCAGCAACCCGCCTTTGGCGGAAAGCGTCGCCGGCACCAATACGGCAACCAGCCCCTATCTCTATCAGGAGCATCTGTTCGACAAGAGCCAGCCGGAAAACCTTGCTTTCCTCAGGCGCTTCCGGACCTTGCTTGACGAATATGAAGGCCGCGTCGCTGTCGGCGAGATTGGCGACGAAACTCGTTCCTTGCAGACGCTCGCCGCCTATACCGGCGGTGGCGACAAGCTCCAAATGTCCTACACGTTCGACCTGCTCGGCCCGCAATTCTCGGCGTCGCATGTGCGTGGCTGTGTCGAGGCCTTCGAGAGTACGGTGTTCGACGGCTGGGTTTGCTGGGCGTTCTCCAACCACGATGTCGTGCGCCATGTCAGTCGATGGACAAGGCCGGGCGGCGATCCGGACAGGGTGGCGAAATTCTCGATCGTGCTGCTTTCCTGCCTGCGCGGATCGATCTGCCTCTACCAGGGCGAAGAACTCGGGCTGGAGGAGGCTGAACTGGCGTTCAAGGATTTGCGCGATCCCTTCGGCATCCGGTTCTGGCCGGCAATCAAGGGACGGGATGGGTGCCGAACGCCGATGGTCTGGGAGGCTGGCGCCGACAATGCCGGCTTTTCGACCGGCAAGCCGTGGCTTCCGGTCCCGACAAGCCATCGCGCCCAGGCGGTCGACGTCCAGGACGGCGAGCAAACCTCCGTCCTGGCGAGCTACCGGGCGATGCTGGCCTTGCGCAAGCAGCATCCGGCGCTGGTTCGAGGCTCGATCCGGTTCCTCGATGCCGAAGGCGACGTCCTTGCTTTCATTCGCGAAGGCGGTGACGAAAAGCTGCTGTGTGTTTTCAATTTCGCCGACGAGCCGGCCGGCTGGCAATTGCCACCGGATCTGGAAGCGATAGAGCCGAGAGATCTTGGCGGTGCTGCCGGCGTCTTGCAGGAAAGAACTCTGTCGCTGCCGCCGCTGGGCTGCTTCCTCGGCCGGATCGGCTGAGCTCTATTTCATTATCTCATTGAACGAGCACGGAGCGCCCGCAAGTCGCGCCGACAACCCGCACATCGGCCTCGCCGACATGCACGCCGACAGCTGCAAGCACGTTATAGACCAGTTCGTCGACCGGCGCCGTCACGCCGTTCAGAACCGTTACCACCGCCGGCTTAACCGTTCCGAGCAGGGCCGTCACGTCCAGTCCGAGGCCCAGTGCATTGACCGAGAGCGAGAGGCCGCTGACCAGCGATGTCGTGAGTGATTGCGTCAGGTTTTTTGTGGCGACAGTTTTTATCGTCTTGTTGGCGATATCGGTGCTGTCGAACGTCAATGCGGTCGGATCGTTGTTGGTGATGGCAAGTGATGACGAACCCTTCACATCGAGCAGATTGAGGGTGAGCAGCAGAAGCTTTACGCTTACCTGTGCAATCGTGGCATCGGAGAACGATTGCGGATTGCTGAAATCGGCGAAAGCCGATGGGTTGTTGTCGGCGTCGCTGGTGGCAAGGTGCAGCGAGGCCACGCCAGGCTGCGCGGCGATCGAGACCTTGATGCTATCGGGCCGGCCCGTCGGGCAGCTGATGTCGGTTAGCTTGGCTTCCGCATAGGCGACTTCGACATGCAGAGGCAGGTTGACGGACAGCAGGCTGATGCCGCCGCCGAGATTAGAATTGCCGATGCCCACTGTGGTGACCAGCTTGATGCGCGTCTGCGCGGTGCGCACCACGGTGCCTTTTTCCCCGACGGCCAGCCAGGGTGAATATTGCATTGGCTCACCGATGGCGATGGCGAGCGTGGTGGAGGTAAGTCCCGGAATAGTGGCGCCGAGATCGACCTGGACCTGGTTTGAGCCATTGGCCAGCGAGGCGGCGGCACCCAGCATGCCCATCGCGCTTGCGTCGACGGAAAAGCCGGGAGACTTTTGTCCGAGGCCGAGCTTACCGATCGAGCCAAGATCGATAAGATGACTGAGGGGTATCTTGACCGTGTTGGTGGCCCTCGACGCGATCGTCTGCAGCACAAGTTTGCTGGCGCTGCCCGACCCGGACGCATTGGCCATGGCGGTCGCGATCTGGCCTACCGTCGCTTTTGACGCCAGCACGTCGGAATAGCTGACACCTGTCAGTTGCAACTGTACGGCAAGGGCATCGACGAACGAAAGCACGTTTACATCGGCCGAGATCAGCGCGTTGTAGTCCATGACGCTGAGCGAAATGTTGGCGCCCAGCAACTTGCTGAGAAGCGCGTTGAGGATGCCGCCATTGACGCTGAGGAGCCTGGACCCGACCGAGAACATCGCTTGCGGGGTCACGCTGGCAATGGCTTCGGTGCCGACAACCGGCGTAGGGATGAGCGAACTGGCGAAATAGCGGGCGGGGATTTTTCGCAGAGTGACGCGAACGGCGTTGTAAGGCGTTTTGCCGGCTTCGAAGCGCTTGTCGACACCAACGGAGGACGCCGCTGAGTATCGGCCGCCGGTGACCGACACGACGGTTTTGCCAACCTTGGGAACGATTGTCTGACCTGCCTTTTGAACAATGATGCCGGGCATTCGGTTGTCGCTGAGCGTGGTTACCGCCGCGGCTTCCATATTGTTGATGTTCGACGCCGCGGTGATCGCCGCCAGATCGGTCATCGCCTGGGCTTCCCTGCGCTCCGTGTAGATCGAACCTTCGTCGACAGCGAAGGCAGCCAGCCCCAGCGCGAATGGCGCTGTCAGCGCCGTCATGACGGCAAAGTTCGCCTTCTTGTCGCCAACCATCGAGCGAGCGATCCGCCCGATGCTCCTCAGCAAGAACTGCGACATTTCAAATGCCTCCAATCCTGATGGTAGATCTGCGCGACATCGTGGTTTGCGGCATCGCAAGGCTTGGCAACAGGTTCCAGATCGGCAGGTTGCTGGCATCGTACTGGATCGACACGACGAACTGATTTCCGTCGGCCGTGCTGTCCGTCGCCTGATAGGTCAGCTTGCCGGAATCGACGAACGGGTATCCACTGGCATTGTTTTTGACGAAACTCGCCACCAGCGCCTGGCGCTCGGTTTGATTCAATCCGGCAATTGCGGTGCGGGCGGCATCGGCGGCGATTTGCTGCAAGGAGTTGCTTGCACCAAAATAGATACCATATGCAACCATTCCGAGCAAAAGAAGGATAAAGATTGGGGAAAGCAGGGCGAACTCGACAGCGGAAGTTCCGGACTCTTCGCCAATTTTGCGTAGATTCGTCCGTATGTGGCGCAATATTTTACGCTTCAATGCGACAGTATTACTGTCTATCTTGTTCATTGCCCTTGCCCGTTGGAACCCAAGGTCGATGTGCCGATTCCCATCGAAATTTGTAACCCTTGGTTGCCTAAGAACCAATTAATACAATCCGGTAAACTGAAATGATCGGCCAGATTATTTCCCAGATCGGCGTTCTGGCCAGGAAACCCAGTCAAACTCATCGTTTCGACCATTGATTGGCCGCCCGCAAAACGACTGCCCCGGCCCCCTTACTTTGGGTGACCCCGAGAGTCTGTTGAAATAAAAAATCTCCACGTTACTGTTTGGCCACCAGCTGCCGGAAAGGGAACCGGCTGCGCGCTCGAAAGGAACCAACCAATCGGTTTCGGGGCGTCAACACTTAGAGACGTGGCCGAAGGGCGACGTCATTAGGGAGAACTCCATGCTGAAACATGTGCTGAAGGCGACGGTACTCGCCACGACCATGGTCTTGGCCGCCGGCACGTTCTACACGCCGGCTTTCGCCGAGACCGTCTACAACCGCGGAGCCGCCGCCGAAGCGGAGACGCTCGATCCGCACAAAACCTCGACGGTCTACGAAGCCGATATCATACGCGACCTGTTCCAGGGCCTCGTCATGCATGACCAGAAGACGAATCTCATTCCGGGCGCCGCCGAAAGCTGGACGGTGTCCGACGACGGCAAGGTCTACACCTTCAAGCTGCGCAAGGACGGCCTCTGGTCGGATGGCAGCCCGGTGACGGCGGACGACTTCGTTTATTCGTTCCGTCGGCTGGAAGATCCGGCTACCGCTGCGGAATACGCTTCCATGCTGTATCCAGTGAAGGGTGCCGAGGAAGTCAACACCAAGAAGGGCAAGCCGGAGGATATGGGCGTCAAGGCGATTGACGCAACTACCCTCGAAGTCACGCTCAAGGCGCCAACGCCTTACTTCCTGGAGATGCTGACCCATCAAGCGACCTATCCTGTTAACAAGGCGTCGATCGAAAAGCTTGGCGCCGACTGGATCAAGGCAGGCAAGCTGGTCTCCAACGGGGCCTTTACAGCGGCGGAGTGGATTCCCAACGACCATCTGAAGCTGGTCAAGAATCCGAAATTCTGGGACGCCGCCAGCGTCAAGTTCGACGTGGTCAACTACATCCCGACCGAGGATCGCTCGTCCGCGATGAAGCGCTTCGAGGCCGGCGAATTCGACAGTTACGGTGACCTGCCGACCGAACAGCTCGCCGATCTCAAGACCAAATTCGGCGACCAGGTCCGTGTCGGGCCATATCTCGGCATCTACTATTACGCGATCAAGACCGACAAGGCGCCTTGGGACAACGTCGAACTGCGCAACGCTATCTCGATGGCGATCGATCGCGACTTCCTCGCTGAAAAAGTCTGGCAGAATTCGATGCTGCCCGGCTATTCGATGGTCCCTCCGGGTATCCAGGGCTACACGCCGGCACTGGCCAAATACGCCGACATGCCGCAGATCGACCGCGAGGACGCTGCCAAGAAGATCCTCGAGAAACTCGGCTATACACCCGAGCATCCGTTGAAGATGCAGATCCGCTACAACACCTCGGAAAACCACAAGAACACCGCTGTCGCCATCCAGGAACAGTTGAAGCCGCTTGGCGTCGAGGTCACGCTGCTCAACACCGACACCAAGACCCACTACTCCTTCCTCGAGCAGAAGGGCGACTACGATGTGGCGCGTGCCGCCTGGATCGCCGATTACAAGGACCCGGAAACCTTCCTCGGCATATCTCGCAAGGCCAGCGGCAACAATTATTCGAGCTATAACAGCCCGAAATTCGAGGCGGCCATGGACAAGGCCGCCGCCGCCGGCGGCAAGCCCGAACAGCGCATGAAGGAACTCGCCGAGGCCGAGCGCATCCTCGTCGACGACGTCGGCGAGATCCCGCTTCTCTACTATAGCTACCACGACATCGTTTCCTCGAAGCTGCACGGCTTCGACGACAATGTGATGGACATCCATCCGTCCCGCTTCATCAGCAAGGACTGATCCCTTAGCCAGGCCGCCGCGCGACTCAATGCGCGGCGGCGCCGGTTTGCCATCGCATCGGCCCGGGAACCGGATTCGATTTTCGACAATGTCGGTGCGAAGATTTGAAGGCTAGAGCGCAATCGTCCAGCCGGACGCGCGCTGCTCTGGATCAAGCGGGGCATCGATGCTGAGATTCGTTTTCCGGCGGCTCCTGACCGCCATCCCGACGCTGTTCGTCATCGTGACTATAGCGTTCTTTCTGATACGCGTCGCGCCGGGCGGCCCGTTCAACCAGGAGCGGGGCCTGAGCCCCGAGATCAGGGCCAATCTCGAAGCCCAGTTCGGGCTCAACGACCCGCTCTGGCTGCAGTACCTCCATTATTTAGGCAATCTTCTGCGCGGCAATTTCGGCCCCAGCTACAACATGCCGGATTTCACCGTCGG
The DNA here is from genome assembly GCF_040318155.1 of Mesorhizobium sp. M1307. NCBI lineage: Bacteria > Pseudomonadati > Pseudomonadota > Alphaproteobacteria > Hyphomicrobiales > Phyllobacteriaceae > Mesorhizobium > Mesorhizobium sp. M1307. The sequence continues at coordinate 107,467 of NZ_JAMYLR010000015.1, forward strand.
CGAGTTGTTCAGGGAAGGCCTGCCGATCTCGATCCAACTTGGTGCTTCGGCGCTCGTTCTGGCGCTGCTCCTCGGCAGCGTGCTCGGCACTGTTGCCGCGCTCAACCAGAACAAGCTTGCCGACTATTCTGTGATCGCGCTGGCGACCGCCGGCAGCACCATACCAACCTTCGTCATCGCCCCGATAATCCAGCTTGTATTCGGATTGACCTGGAAGCTGCTGCCGATCGGCGGCTGGGGCGATGGAGCCCTCATCAACAAGGTCGGCCCGGTACTGACGCTCGCTCTGCCGCAGATCGCCATCGTTGCCCGCCTGATGCGCGGCTCGATGATCGAATCGCTGCACTCGCATCACATCCGCACCGCGCGCGCTCTCGGCCTGTCCGACTGGTCAGTCGTCGTCAAGCATGCGCTGCGCGGCGCCATCCTGCCGATCGTCTCCTTCACCGGTCCGGCAGCCGCGGCCCTTCTCACTGGCTCGATTATTGTCGAGACCATCTTCTCTATCCCGGGCATCGGCCGCCATTTTGTCGTTGCTGCGCTCAACCGTGACTACACACTGGTGATGGGGACAGTGGTGGTGATCGCGCTCTTCACAATTGTCTTCAACCTGATCGTCGACGTCCTCTACGGGGTCGTCGATCCGAGGGTGCGCTATGACTGATATCGCAGTAGCCGCACCGGTCGTCGGCCGATCCCTGTGGGGTGACGCCTGGGCGCGCCTCAAGGCCAATCGCGCAGCCATGCTCAGCCTCTATTATCTTGCCTTCATCGCCGTCATCAGCGTGTTTGGGCCCTCTTTCGTGCCGCACCAATACACCACCATCTATGGCGATTACGTCCGTACGCCGCCGAGCTTCTCCGCCTATCCGAAGGCCGACATGATCGAAGGCGCTCTCGACGAGGCGATCAGGCGCATGCGCGCCGAAATCAAGGAGTGGCGGCAGGAGGGCAGCCGTGTGTTCGTTACCGTAAAATCGTTCAAGCCGATCGACGACCGCAACATTCGCTACCTTGATCGTTCCGATACCTTTGATGACACAAAGATCGAGAGCAAATCGCCGGACGGTCTCGAAATGGTGATGAGTGCCTCGATCAAGCAGCAATATTTCCTGTTCGGCACCGACAATACCGGCCGCGATCTCTTGTCCCGAACGCTGATGGCCGGGCGCATATCGCTGGCCATCGGCCTGCTTGCCGGCATCGTAGCCGTGGTCATCGGCGTGCTCTACGGCGCCACCGCCGGCCTTGCCGGCGGCAGGGTCGACGAGGTGATGATGCGTGTCGTCGACGTGCTCTATTCTTTGCCGTTCATCTTCTTCGTCATCATGCTGGTGGTGTTCTTCGGCAGGAACTTCGTGCTGATGTTCCTGGCCGTCGGCGCGGTGCTGTGGCTCGATATGGCGCGCATCGTGCGCGGACAGGCGCTGTCGATCCGCCGGCAGGAATATGTCCAGGCGGCGGAGGCGATGGGCGTCGGCCAGCGCGGCATTCTGCTGCGCCATGTGATCCCCAATTTGCTCGGGCCGGTGGTGATCTACATGACGCTGCTCGTGCCGCAGGTCATCATCCTGGAGAGTTTTTTGTCGTTCCTCGGGCTCGGCGTCCAGGAGCCGATGACCAGCTGGGGCGTGCTGATTTCGGTCGGCGCCCAGAACATCGGCTCGGCCAACTGGCTGCTTCTGTTCCCGGCCTTCTTTCTCGTCTCCACGCTGTTCGCGCTGAACTTCGTCGGCGATGGGCTGCGCGACGCGCTCGACCCGAAGGATCGTTGAGATGGCTGCTTCCGAAACCATCCTCAGCGTCAAGGACCTTTGCGTCCGCTTCCGCACCCTCGACGGTGTGGTGGAGGCGGTGAAGGGCATCAACATCCACGTCAAATCAGGCGAAACCGTCGCCGTCGTCGGCGAATCCGGTTCCGGCAAGAGCCAGACGATGATGGCGGCGATGAGCCTGCTCGCCTCGAACGGCGAAGCCACCGGCACCGTCGATTATCGCGGCCGCAATCTTTTGACGCTGGGCAAGCCAGAGCTCAACAAGATCCGCGGCCGCAAGATCAGCATGATCTTCCAGGAGCCGATGACTTCGCTCGACCCGCTCTATTCGATCGGCAACCAGCTGATCGAGCCGATCCGCAAGCATCGCGGACTTGGCGCCGCCGCGGCGCGCGAGGAGGCGCTCAAGCTGCTGCGGCTGGTCCATATTCCCGATCCGGAGCGGCGGATGAAATCCTATCCGCACGAGTTGTCGGGCGGCCAGCGCCAGCGCGTAATGATCGCCATGGCGCTGGCCAACGATCCCGACATACTGATCGCCGACGAGCCGACGACCGCGCTCGACGTCACCATCCAGGCGCAGATCCTCATGCTGCTCGCCGAACTGCAGCGCAAGCTCGGCATGGCGATCGTCTTCATCACCCACGATCTCGGCATCGTCAGGCGCTTTGCCGACCGGGTCTATGTGATGCGCTATGGCGAGGTGGTCGAGGAGGGCGAGGCGGAAGCAATCTTCGCCAACCCGCAGCACGGCTACACCAAGATGCTGCTTGCCGCCGAACCGACCGGCACCAAGGCGCCGCCGCCTCCGAATGCCCCTGTCCTGCTTGAAGGCAGGAACGTCGAGGTGACCTTCAAGATCGGCGGCGGATTTCTTGGCGGCGAGCCGCTGCTGCTGCGCGCCGTCGATCGCATTTCGATACGGCTGAAGCGCAACCAGACGATCGGCATCGTCGGCGAATCCGGATCGGGAAAATCGACGCTCGGCCGCGCCTTGCTGCGGCTCCTGCCCAGCGACGGCATCATCCGGCTTGGCGACCGCGACATTTCCCACGCTGACCGCCAGGCGATGCGGCCGCTGCGGCGCGAATTACAGCTGGTCTTCCAGGATCCATTCGGCTCGCTGTCGCCACGCATGACCGTCGGCCAGATAATCACCGAGGGTCTTCTGGTCCACGAGCCCAATCTGTCGGGCAGGCAGCGCGATCTCCGCGCGGTCGATGCCTTGCTCGAAGTCGGGCTCGATCCGAACACGCGCAACCGCTATCCGCACGAATTCTCCGGCGGCCAGCGGCAGCGCATCGCCATTGCGCGCGCCATGATCCTCAAGCCGAAAGTGGTGGTGCTGGACGAGCCGACCTCGGCGCTGGACCGCTCGGTGCAGAAGCAGATCGTCGAATTGCTGCGCAAGCTGCAGGCCGACCACGAACTGTCCTATCTGTTCATCAGCCACGATCTCGCCGTCGTGCGCGCCATGGCCGACTACATCATCGTTATGAAACAGGGCAAGATCGTCGAGGAGGGGCCGACCGAGGCGATCTTCAGCAATCCGCAGGCAACCTACACACAGACACTGATGGCCGCGGCCATCGATGTCACGCGATTTCGCCTGAGCGCATAGCCTTGCTGGCGATCCGCCACATGTCGACGTCGCACAGCACAGGCCACATGGCGCGGGTATAGCGAAGCACATTCGGGGTGACATCGTGGCCGAGCCCGGCTTCCACGCGGCAGGTGCGGAACGCCTTCTCGATGCGCTTTGTCGGTTCGCCCAGGCTGTCATGGACGACCGGCCCGCAGTCGCAATCGATACGCTTCCAGCGGCGCATATGGGAGATCAGCCGTGACGGCAGTCGCGTCGGCGGACGCCATTTCTTGCTTTTTTTCGCGTGCTGATCTTTGCAATAGAGCACGCCGCGGCCTAGGTCCGGCCAAGCTTCTGCGGCCTCGCCATCCCAATTGAGTTGCAGGATTGAACGATGTCTGCAGCCAGTGTAGAGCCCCACAATGATAAAGCGGCAGAGATGAGCATACTGACCGTGCTTCCGGCGCAGCCGCAATGCCGCGCGCAGCAGTCCCGCTGCTTCCTCGCGCGTCAGCCAGCGCTCGCGCGCTGCTGGTTTGTCTGGCAAGGTGACGGACGGCTTCGGATCGAGACCGTATTCCTTGGCCCAAAAGTTGATCGCCGAGCGGAGGTCCTCAAGATCGCGACGCGGGCCTGATGTAAAGTCCTTGTCTCGCCACGCCGGGAGTAACGCACGGCGGGTCTCCATCGCCGCAGCTTTGAGCTTGGCGATTCGCTCACGCTCTACCCGATTGCGCTCGCGCGAACGGTGCTCGACATAGGCGCGGCAGCGATCTCCATTGATGCTGGCGACCGGCTCGGTGCCGAAGAATTCGTTCAGAAAACGCATCCTGGCGAGAAATTCCTTGCGACCGCCAATCTTGGCCTGGCGTGCTTCGGCATAGGCGGCGAGGATGTCACCGACAGTCAGGCGGCGGGCATCGGCCCTGGAGATCGGGGGCTGATATTTGCCGGCGGCGGCAGGCCCGAGTTGAGGGCGCAGCATACCTGAAGCGCTAGACGCCGCTGCCGTGCGGGCATGATGATGGGTCATCACGATGGTCCCCTTTTTTGCTCCGAAGTTGTTCGTCCTGCGGATGGGGATCGTTAGAAGAGGCAACAAGACCGGCTTTGCAACAAGCAAAATGGGCGATAGTGCTGTGAGATGCAAAGACTTGCGAAATGCGGCGGAGGAATCGCACCGGCTTGGCTTTCGCGCCGGACGATAGGTTTTGGTGAGTTCCCGGAGGGTAGCCGACAGCCGCGTCAAAATGGTGGCCCGGGCTACCCCATGCTGCGGTTATAACTGAGGTGTAAATCTCACGCCGGCCTTCACCGGACGACTTGGCATGCCGAAGCGGGGGAGGTTTCGGGTGCCATGGAAAGTCGCTTTTTGCCGATGACGAACATCCGCTCGCGTCGGCATTAGCCGCGATCCGATGCCCCTGCGGGCACCGCTTAGCCTCTCCCCGGCCAGACCTGCCTTCTTGTCCGAATGTATAGGGGCAATTTGGAAAGAGCGCCTGCGGGCCTTGAACCGGGGATGTTTTTTCTGGTCGGAGTGGCAGGATTTGAACCTGCGACCCCATCGTCCCGAACGATGTGCGCTACCAGGCTGCGCTACACTCCGTGACCAGACCGCGGGCTTATAGCCGCCGCGTTTGGTTACTGCAAGCGCCAATGGCAGCGCTTCTGTCGCATTTCTTTCGCTTTCGCCGCCACGTCATACAGGTTTCAGTTTCCTGTCGCACAAACACGGCTTAAAGGGCATCTGGGTAACCGTCCACTTGCCTCGAAGCACCTGATTCAGCCGCCTGGAGTTTGCAGCCTTGTCGATGAAGATCGTTAGCGATGTCAGACCAAACACTTTTGAGTTTGAAACCTCGGCGCTGATCCAACCCTCCGGGTTTCGCGAATATGATGCGCGCTGGTGGTTCGGCCATCCCGGCTCGAACGAAACGCCGGAACTCAATCTGATCGGCGTCCAAGCGCTCGGCATGGGGCTCGGCACGCTGATCCGTCGCCTGGGTGCCGGACCCGACATCGTCACCGGTCACGATTTCCGTTCCTATTCGCTTGCCATCAAGCTGGCGCTGGTTTCCGGGCTGATGGCCGCCGGCGCACGGGTCAAGGATATCGGGCTGGCCCTGTCGCCGATGGCTTATTTCGCCCAGTTCGCGCTCGACACGCCCTCCGTCGCCATGGTCACTGCCTCGCACAACGAGAATGGCTGGACCGGCGTCAAGATGGGCGCGGCGCGCCCGCTGACTTTTGGTCCGGAGGAGATGAGCGCGCTGAAGGCGATCGTGCTCTCAGGCGATTTCGACCTTGTCGGTGGTGGCTCCTATGACTTCGTTGCGGATTTCCGCAAAACCTACCTTGACGATCTGACAGCGGGAAAGCGTATCTCCAGGAAGCTCAAGGTGGTGGCCGCTTGCGGCAACGGCACCGCCGGGGCTTTCGCTCCCGAGGCACTGGAAAGGATCGGCTGCGAGGTGATCCCGCTCGACGTCGAGCTCGATCATACGTTTCCCAATTACAATCCCAACCCCGAAGACATGCAGATGCTGCACGCCATTCGCGACAAGGTGCTGGAAACGGGCGCCGATGTCGGGCTCGGTTTCGACGGCGACGGCGATCGCTGCGGCGTGGTCGACAATGAAGGCAACGAGATTTTCGCCGACAAGGTCGGCGTCATGCTGGCGCGCGACATTTCGCACCTCTATCCCGGCTCGACTTTCGTCGTCGACGTCAAGTCGACCGGATTGTTCATGACCGACAAGGTGCTGCGGGAAAATGGCGCGGTCACCGACTATTGGAAAACCGGTCACTCCTATATCAAGCGGCGCGTCGCCGAACTCGGCGCCGCCGCCGGTTTCGAAAAATCGGGCCATTTCTTCTTCAATCCGCCGATCGGCCGCGGCTATGACGATGGCCTGGTCACGGCCATCGCCATATGCCAGATGCTGGATCGCAGCCCGCAAAGCAGCATGGCGGATCTTTACCGCGATCTGCCGCTGACCTTCGGCACGCCGACCATGTCGCCACACTGCGCCGACGAGCTCAAATACGACGTCGTCGAGCGCGTCGTAGGCGACTTTCGCAAGATGAAGGACGAGGGCACGGTGTTCGCCGGCCAGAAGATCGCCGAACTGATCACCGTCAACGGCGTCAGGGTCGTGGCGGAGGATGGTACCTGGGGGTTGGTGCGCGCATCATCGAACAAGCCGGAGCTTGTGGTGGTGGTGGAGAGCCCGGTATCGTCCGAGCGGCGCCGGCAGATGTTCGAAGCCGTCGATGCGGTGCTGCGCCGCAGCCCCGAAGTCGGCGCCTACAATCAGACCTTTTGAGCACGAGGCTTGTTTTCATGACCGAACGGATCGTCAGTTTTGTGATGAGCGGCGGCGTCGGCTCGCGGCTGTGGCCGTTGTCGCGCGAGGACAATCCCAAGCAGTTCCATGATTTGTCCGGCGATGGCTCAATGCTGGCAAAGACGCTGCGCCGGCTGACCGCGCGGCTGGAAGGCGAAACGCCGGTTTTCCTGATTGCCTCGGAAAGGCATGCCGACCGCGTTCATGCCGACATTGCCGGTCACGAGCTTTCCGGCGGCGGCCCGCTGTTCGAGCCGACCGGACGCAACACCGCCGCGGCCGTCGCCTTGGCAAGCCTGCGCACGCTGTCGGAATTCGGCGACAGCCTGGTGCTGGTGGTGCCGTCCGATCATGAGATCGCGACGCCGCAGCAATTCTGGCGGAGCATCGAGGCTGGCACTGCGGCCGCGCGCCAAGGCAGGCTGGTGGTGTTCGGCATCAAGCCCGCCCAACCCGAGACCGGTTACGGCTACATCGAGGTGGCCGGCGAGCGCGATGGCATCTGCGATGTCTCGCGTTTCGTCGAAAAACCCGATCTCGCCACGGCGCAGAGCTATCTCGAGGCCGGCAATTTCTACTGGAACACCGGCATCTTCCTGTTTCGCGCCAGTGCCATGCGCGACGCGTTCATGGCCTTCCAGCCCGACATCTGGAGCGCCACAGAGGCTGCCTACCAGGCTGCGACATCGGATCTTTCCGGCCTCTACATGCCTCTGGAGCTCTATGCCGCCATCCCATCGACATCGATCGACTATGCGATCATGGAGCGCGCCAGCGGCATCGCCATGGTGCCGGCCGGCTTTCGCTGGAATGATCTCGGCTCCTGGCAATCGCTGCTCGACGTCGGCCCCTCCGACACGCAGGGCAATGTCATTGTCGGCGATGTCGTTGCCATCGATTGCGAGAACTCCTATATCCGCAGCGACGGCCGCCTGCTGTCGGCCATAGGCCTGAAGGACGTCGCCATCGTGTCGACCGCCGACGCCACTTTCGTTGCTCCGGTCAGCCACAGCCAGAACGTCAAGAAGATCGTCGAGCAGCTCGAAAAAAGCGGCCGCCTTGAGACCAGGTTCACGCCCGCCGACGACCGCGTCATCGAAAGCGGCGCCTGGCAGCGCCGCGTGCACCATTGGCTGTTCGAGGAGACGGTGCCGTTGTGGTCGACGGTCGGCGTCGATGAGCGCCATGGCGGGTTCCACGAGGCGCTCGGCTTCGATGCCGCCCCGCTGATGAAACCCAAACGCATGCGCACGCAGGCCAGGCAGATCTACGCCTTCGCCGTCGCCAAGGCGCGCGGCTGGAACGGCCCGGCCGATCGGCTGATCAGCCACGGCCTCGAATTCATGGCCAGGCACGGACGTACCGACAATGGCGGCTGGGTACGCACGCTCAACATCGACGGCACTGTCGCCGACGCCGCCGAGGATGCCTATGACCATTCCTGCGTGCTCCTGGCGCTTGCGCATGCCCATATGTGCGGTAATCCCGATGCGTTGCGGCTTGGCGAGGAGACCTTCGCGTTCATCGACGCGCATCTCGAGGACGAACGCCTGACCGGCTTCCGCGAGACCTCGAGCGGCGAGGGCGAGCGCCGCTCCAACCCGCACATGCATCTGCTCGAGGCATTCCTGGCCTGGCATCAGGCGACGGGCGAGCGCGCCTATCTTCGTCGCGCCGCGCGCATCGTCGATCTGTTCCGCAGCCATTTCTTCGACCCGGAAAGCTGGACGCTGGGTGAGTATTTCGACAATGAATGGCGGCCGGCCCCTGGCGAGAAGGGCACGTGGACCGAACCCGGCCATCATTTCGAATGGGCCTCGCTGCTGGTCGACTTCGCCGGGCGCAGCGGCCAGAGCGGCTTGACCGGCCTTGCCCGGAAGCTTTACGCGTCGGCAATTGCCAATGGCCTGAACCGCGCCACAGGCCTCGCCTACGGCGCGGTCTCGCGGCAAGGGCTGCCGCTCGACCGCGTCTCGCGCAGTTGGCCACAGGCCGAAGCGATCAAGGCGGCGATCGCGCTGGACGGTTCGGGCGGTCCCGACCTGAAGCCGGAAATCGAGGCGCGTGTCGGCCGGCTGTTCCGCTGGCACATCAATCCCGCACCGCTCGGCCTGTGGATCGACCGCATCGACGAGCGCGGCCGTTCACTGGCAAGCGAGGTGCCGGCCAGCATCTTCTATCATCTGGTCTGCGCGCTGACCCAATATCTGGACGGCACGGCCTGCAAGGATCAGTACGGGCTGGCGACATCCCCGGTCTCGACATAGACCGACTTCAGTTGCGAATAGAGCGCCAGTGCCGCGAGCGAATTCTCGCGGCCGATGCCGGACTGCTTGAAGCCGCCGAAGGGGATTTCGACCGGCGTCAGATTGTAGGCGTTGATCCAGCAGGTGCCGGCCTGCAGTTCGGCGATGACACGATGGGCGCGCTGCAGATCGCGGGTGAACACGCCAGCGGCGAGGCCGAATTCGGTATCGTTGGCGCGCTCGATCACCTCGTCCTCGCTGTCGAATTTCAGCACACTCATCACCGGCCCGAAAATCTCCTCGCGGGCGATGCGCATCGTGTCGACGACACCGGTGAACACCGTCGGCTCGACGAAGAAGCCACCCTGGAAACCGTGCAGCGAAGGCACGTTGCCGCCGCAGGCGAGCACCGCGCCATCCTGCTTGCCGGCCTCGATGTAAGAGACCACCTTGTCGTGCTGCGCCTTCGAGACCAGCGGCCCCATCTGCGTGCCCGGATCGAGCGGATCGCCGATGCGGATTTTCTTCGTCCGTTCGGTCAGCCTCTCGACGAAACGGTCATGGATGCCGCTCTGCACGAAGACCCGCGTGCCGTTGGAGCATATCTGGCCGGTCGAATAGAAATTGCCGAGCATCGCGCCGCCGATGGCGTTTTCGAGGTTGGCATCATCGAAGACGATCAGCGGCGACTTGCCGCCGAGCTCCATCGTCGCGTGCTTCATCTTCGAGCCGGCGAGCGACAGCACTTTGCGGCCGGTTGGCACCGAGCCGGTCACCGAGACCTTGGCGACGACATCGTGGCCGACAAGGCCGGCTCCGACATCGCCAAAACCCTGCACGACGTTGAACAGCCCGTCGGGCAGCCCGGCCTCGGTGTAGATTTCGGCGAGCGCCAGCGCTGAAAGCGGCGTGTTTTCCGATGGTTTGAACACCATCGCATTGCCCATGGCGAGGGCGGGTGCGGATTTCCAGCCGGCGATCTGGATCGGATAGTTCCAGGCGCCGATGCCGACGCAAACGCCGAGCGCCTCGCGCTTGGTATAGGCAAAGGGTCCGCCAAGATCCACGGCCTCGCCATTAAAGGCGGCGACGGCGCCGCCGAAATATTCCAGGCAGTCGGCCGCGGACGGGGCGTCCGCAACCAGCGTCTCCTGGATCGGCTTACCCGTATCCAGCGTCTCGATGCGCGCCAGATCGGCATTGCGCGCGCGCAAGATGTCGGCGGCGCGGCGCAGGATGCGGCCGCGTTCGACCGGCTTCAGCCGCGCCCAGGCCGGTTGTGCTGCACGCGCCGCCTCGATCGCGAGCTCCAGCACGTTCGGCGTCGCCGAGCGCAGCATGGCGATGGTCTCGCCGGTTGCCGGATAGATAACCGGCAGCGCTGCGCCGCGCTCGTCGTCGATATAGCGGCCGTTGACATAATGCGATGCCGTTGGCTGGGCGCGCATGACTGTTCTCCAAATCGACTTGTCGCGGCATGCGGAATATGCGTCCGCCGGATCATGGCCTATCTGTCCGACACCTGCCAGCGCGGATTGATCCATGGTTCCTGGTTGGACGGTGGCAGCGGCGTACGCCCGAGAATGTGGTCGGCGGCCTTCTCGCCGGTCATGATCGACGGCGCGTTGAGATTGCCGTTGGTGACGCGTGGAAAGATCGAGGAATCGGCGACCCGAAGCCCTTCGACGCCAATGACGCGGCATTCCGGATCGACGACGCTCATCGCATCATCGGCACGGCCCAACTTGCAGGTGCCGCAAGGGTGGTAGGCGCTTTCGGCGTGGTCGCGAATGAAGGCGTCGAGCTCTTCATCCGATTGTACATGCGAGCCCGGCGACAGTTCCTTGCCTCGGTACGGATCGAAGGCCGCTTGCCCGAAGATCTCGCGGGTCAGCCGGATGCAGTGGCGGAACTCCGTCCAGTCGTCCGGATGCGACATGTAGTTGAAGCGGATCACCGGCTTCGATTTGGGATCGGGCGAGCGCAGCGTGACCGAACCGCGCGACTTCGACCGCATCGGCCCGACATGCGCCTGGAAACCATGCGCTTTGGCTGCCGCCTTGCCGTCATAGCGGACCGCGGCCGGGATGAAGTGATACTGGATATCGGGATAGTCGACGCCGGCGCGCGAGCGCACGAAGGCGGCCGCCTCGAAATGATTGGTGGCACCGAGGCCGGATTTGAAGAACAGCCATTGTGCCCCGATCAGCGCCTTCGAGAACGGGTTCAAGACGGAGTTCAGCGTGATCGGCTTTGTCGATTCCTGCTGGATGTAAAGTTCCATATGGTCCTGCAGATTGCGGCCGACTCCGGGCCGGTCGGCGATCACCGGGATGCCGTTCTCCCTAAGGTGCTGGCCGGGGCCGATGCCGGACAGCATCAGGATCTTGGGCGAGTTGATCGAGGACGCGGCAACGATCACCTCGCGCCGCGCTCTGACCACCTGAATCCGTTTGCGCACTTCGATCTCGACGCCGGTGGCGCGTTGATTCTCGACGATTACCCGCCGGGCGAAACCTTTGACCAGGCTGACATTTTTCCGCCTCAGCGCCGGCCTCAGATAGGCGCTCGCCGCGGACCAGCGACGGCCGCCGCGAATGGTCTGCTCCATCGGCCCAAAGCCTTCCTGCTTCGCGCCATTATAGTCGTCGGTCAGCTCGAAACCGGCCTGACGGCCTGCCTCGACGAAGGCGCCGTAGAGTGGGTTCGTCCTCGAGCCGCGCTGCACAGTCAGCGGCCCGCCATGGCCGCGCCAGCCATTCTCGCCGCCATTGCTGTCCTCCATGCGCTTGAAGTACGGGAGCACATCGGCAAAGCCCCAGCCGGTCGCGCCCTGTTCGGCCCAATGGTCGAAGTCGCGGGCATGGCCGCGCACATAGACCATGCCGTTGATCGACGACGAGCCGCCGATGACCTTGCCGCGCGGCGTCGCCAGCACGCGGCCGCCGAGGTGCGGCTCCGGCTCGCTGGCAAAGCCCCAGTCGTAGAGGCTCATATTGAGCGGGATCGACAGTGCCGACGGCATCTGGATCAGCGGGCCGATATCGCTGCCGCCATATTCGATGACGATCACCGAATGCTTGCCGTCCTCCGAGAGCCGGTAGGCCATGGCCGAACCGGCCGAGCCGGAGCCGATGATGACGAAATCCGCTTCAAGCATGGTTCATGCGCGCCCGTGGTTCATATGCGCAATGAAATCGGCCAGCGAGACGTTGCCGCCGGTTGCCATTACGAGAACGGTCTTGCCGGTGACGTCGACCTTGCCGCCGAGCAACGCCGCCAGCGAAGCAGCGCCGGATGGCTCGAGCACCAGCTTCAGCCGCTCGAAGGCGAGGCGCATGGCGCGCCGCACCGAAGCATCGTCGACGGTGACGCCGCGAACGCCGGCGGCCTTCACCGCTGCGAACGGCGCGTCGCCGGGCCGCCGCGACATCAGCCCGTCGCAGATCGATTTCGGCCCGATCGGCATGGTTTCGATGGCGCCATGCGCCAGCGACGAGCCCATGCCATCAAAACCTTCCGGCTCGACGCCGATGATCTTCGTGGCTGGCGACAGGTAGTGAAAGGCCAGTGAAACACCGCCGATCAGGCCGCCGCCGCCGACCGAGCAGAACAAGAGATCGGCCTCCGCTTGCCTGGCGGCGATCTGGTCGAGTGCCTCCAGCCCGGCACCGGCCTGGCCGGCGACGATCTCCGGATCGTCGAACGGGTGCAGCAGCGCCAGGCCTTCGCTCGCAGCGATCTCGCGCGCCTTGGCGGCGGCGACTTCCTCACGCGCGCGCTCGCCATGGTCAGTCAGCACCACGCGCGCGCCGTAACCCAATGTGGCGTCGCGCTTGGCGGCCGGCGCGTCGATCGGCATGACGATGGTGACGGGAATGCCAAGCGCTTGGCCAGCCGCCGCTAGCCCCTGCGCAAAATTGCCGGAGGAGTAGGCGACGACGCCCTTTTTGGCTTCGTCAGGCGAGAGCTTCTTCAGCCGCCAGTAGGCGCCGCGCACCTTGAACGATCCTGCCCATTGCAGCGATTCGGCCTTGACGAAGACGCGGGCGGCGCCGGTCTCGCGCGCGAGTGCCGCCGATTCCAGCAGCGGCGTGACCTGCGTCGCCTTGGAGGTGACGGCATAGGCCTGCCTGAGATGGTCGAGCGAGGGGACGAGACTATCTGCCATCATTCGCCTCGCGGAAAGCGCTTCTGCTCTTCGAGCAGGTCGAGGTTCATGTGGTTGCGCATGTAGCGCTCCGATGCCTTCTGCAGCGGCTGGAATTCCCAGGGATAATGGGTGCCGTTGCGCAGCGCCGGGTAGACCATCCAGCGGCGTGCCTGGCTGGCACGCACCGCCGCGTCGAAGGCCGCCATGTCCCAGCGCGCCCGCACCTTGTCGGTGAAAGCGGCCACCAATGCCGCATTGGCCGGATCGGCGGCGAGATTGGTCAATTCCTGCGAATCCGATTCAAGATCAAACAGTTGCGGCGGATCGATCTCGCAATGGATGAATTTGTAGCGGCCCTCGCGCATCGCCACCATCGGCGCGTTGGAGCCTTCGGCGGCATATTCCATCAGCACCGGCGCGGAGCGTTTCTTTCCGTTCAGCAACAGCAGCAGCGACTGGCCGTCAGTCCACGGCGCAATCGCGCTGATGTCGATGCCGGCGAGGTCGCAAAGCGTCGGCGTCACGTCGAGATTGGAGACCGGCGTGTCGATCAGGCCGGCGGCGATGCCCTTGCCGGCGACCATCAGCGGCACCCGCGCCGAACCTTCGAAGAAGCACATCTTGAACCACAGGCCGCGCTCGCCGAGCATGTCGCCGTGATCCGAGCAGAACAGGATGACCGTGTCGTCGAGCATGTGTGTGTGCTCGAGCACCGACATCAATTCGCCGAGCTTGTCGTCGAGATAGGAGATGTTGGCGAAATAGCCGCGCCGTGCGCGGCGTATCTGCTCAGCGGTGATGTCGAACCTGTCATAGTCGCTGGCGCGGTAGAGCCGCTGCGAATGCGGGTCCTGCCTGTCGTAAGGAATGAAGCCGACCTCCGGCTCGAGCGCCGGGCAATCCTCGTAAAGGTCCCAGTATTGCCGCCGTGCGACGTAAGGATCGTGCGGATGGGTGAAGGAAACCGTCAAGCACCAGGGCCGATGTGCGGCATCGTCGGAGACGCGGGCAAAATCATAGAGCTTCTGCACCGCATGGAAGGCGACCTCGTCGTCATATTCCAGCTGGTTGGTGATCTCGGCAGTACCGGCGCCGCTGACGGAGCCGAGATTGTGATACCACCAGTCGATGCGCTCGCCGGGTTTGCGATAGTCGGGTGTCCAGCCGAAATCGGCCGGATAGATGTCGGTGGTCAGCCGCTCTTCGAAGCCGTGCAACTGGTCCGGACCGACGAAATGCATCTTGCCGGAAAGGCAGGTGTGATAGCCGGCGGCACGCAGATGATGAGCAAAGGTCGGGATCGACGAGGTGAATTCGGCGGCATTGTCATAGACCCCGGTGCGTGACGGCAATTGGCCGCTCATGAATGCGGCCCGGCCTGGCGCGCAGAGCGGTGACGCGGTGTAATTGTTGCAAAAACGCGCCGAACGCGCGGCGAGCGCCTTTAGATGCGGCGCGTGCAGGAAGTCTGCCGGCCCGTCTGGAAATAGCGTTCCGTTGAGCTGATCGACCATGACGATCAGGATGTTGGGTCGCTTGGATGTCACTGCTTCTGCCGTCCGCTGAGCTTCGTTTCGAGATAGTCCTCGACCAGTGCAATCGCGGTCGCGGCATCGGGAACACCGTCCTTCAGCGCGCGCCTGATATAGAGCCCGTCGATCAGCGCCGCGGTCGCTTCGGCGACCCGGTCGGCCTCGCTTCTCGGCAGGATGCCGGCCAGCCCGCTGAGCAGATTGGAATGCAGCCGGCGCGCATAGACCTTGAGCAGCCGGCGGAGTGCTGCCGATTTCTGCGCCTCGACATACAAGGCGAGCCAGGCGGCGATCGTTTCGGGCTGGAACTGGATGTCGGAGAAGTTGACCGCGACCACCGCCGCGACGCGCTGGCGCGCCGTGCCGGCCGCGCGAAGTGCACGGCGCGTATCGGCGGTGAGCTCGCTCAGGATGTGCCGCATCGTCGCCAACAGCAATTCGTCCTTGGCGCCGAAATAATGGTGGGCAAGCGCCGAGGACACGCCGGCGCGGCCGGCGATTTCCGACATCGTCACATCAAGCGAACCGCGCTCGCCGATCGCCGAGATCGTTGCGTCGATGAGCGCCCTGCGGCGCAACGGCTCCATTCCGAGTTTCGGCATTCCTGCTCCGGCCTGTTGCGACAAGATTATTTTTTATTGACGCATCAAATCAACAAAAATCCGGCCTGATTTGCTGGCAAAAGCCAGGCACTATGACCAGATGATCAAGATCAAGCGATTGTGCGGTTCTGGCCCCTTCACGAGGCCGGCGAAACGGTTCATGCTTGAACAATGCGGATGCGCGCGCAGTATCGCGTAGCCCGGGTCCACAGGATGGAGATCGCCATGACAGCATGCATCGTCGGTTGGGCGCATTCGCGCTTCGGCAAGCTCGAAGGCGAGACGCTGGAGGGCCTGATCACCAAGGTGGCAGTCGAGGCGCTCGATCATGCCGGCATCGGTCCGGATGACGTCGACGAGATCGTGCTCGGCCACTTCAACGCCGGGTTTTCCGGCCAGGATTTCACCGCGAGCCTGGTCCTCCAGGCCGACGACCGGCTGCGCTTCAAGCCGGCGACCCGCGTCGAGAACGCCTGCGCCACCGGCTCGGCGGCGGTCAGGCAAGGCATCCGCGCCATCGACGCCAATGCCGCCCGTATCGTGCTGGTGGTCGGCGCCGAGCAGATGACGACGACGCCCGGTCCCGAGATCGGCAAGAACCTGCTCAAGGCCTCGTATCTGCCGGAGGACGGTGACACGCCGGCAGGCTTCGCTGGCGTCTTCGGCAAGATCGCCCAAGCCTATTTCCAGCGCTACGGCGACCAGTCGGATGCGCTGGCGATGATTGCCGCCAAGAACCACAAGAACGGCGTCGACAATCCCTACGCGCAGATGCGCAAGGATTTCGGCTACGAGTTCTGCAGGCAGGAAAGCGAAAAAAACCCCTTCGTCGCCGGTCCGCTGAAGCGCACAGACTGCTCGCTGGTGTCGGACGGTGCCGCCGCGCTTGTCCTTGCCGACACGGCCACGGCGCTGAAGATGCGTCGCGCCGTCGCCTTCCGCGCCAATGAGCATGTGCAGGATTTCCTGCCGATGTCGAAGCGCGACATTCTCGCCTTCGAAGGCTGCGAGCGGGCCTGGAACCAGGCGCTGAAGCAGGCGGGCGTGACGCTCGGCGACCTGTCCTTCGTCGAGACGCATGACTGTTTCACCATCGCCGAACTGATCGAGTATGAGGCGATGGGCTTGGCCAAGCCGGGCGAGGGCGCCAAGCTGGCCCTGGATGGCGAGACGGCGAAAGATGGAAGGCTGCCGGTCAATCCGTCTGGCGGGCTGAAGGCCAAGGGCCACCCGATCGGTGCCACCGGCGTATCCATGCATGTGCTGAGCGCGATGCAACTCATCGGCGAGGCGGGCGGCATCCAGGTGCCGGGAGCAAAGCTCGGCGGCATCTTCAATATGGGTGGTGCCGCGGTCGCCAACTACGTTTCCATTCTCGACCGGATCAGATAAACCCGCCCGCATTTGCGGGAGGTGACATGACAAATCCGGTTCTGGTCGAAGTTTTGCGCGGCGCTCTCGTCGAGAGCGCGCATCGCGGCGCTGTTGCCGTCTTCGACGCCGACGGCAAGCCCGTCTGGGAGATCGGCGACACGGCACAGCCGGTGTTCCCGCGTTCGGCGGTCAAGGCGATCCAGGCGTTGCCGCTGGTCGAGAGCGGCGCTGCCGATGCCTACGGCTTCGGTGACCGGGAGCTGGCGCTGGCTTGCGCCTCCCATTCCGGCGAGCCGCCGCATGTCGAGCTGGCGCGCGCCATGCTGGCGAAAGCCGGCCTCGACGAGACGGCACTCGAATGCGGCGCGCATTGGCCGTCGAGCCACGGGGCGACGCTGGCGCTCGCGCGCGCCGGCCGTGCGCCGAACACCTTGCACAATAATTGTTCCGGCAAGCACTCAGGCTTCCTATGCACCTGCGTTCACAGCGGCATCGCCCATCGTGGTTACGTCAAGGCTGGCCATGCTTCGCAGGAGATGGTCCGCGAAGCGATGCAGGCGGTGACCGGTGCTGCCCATGACGCCGATCACCGCGGCACCGACGGCTGCTCGATTCCGACCTATGCCGTGCCGCTGCGCAGCTTTGCCCTTGGCTTTGCCCGCATGGCGACAGGTGCCGGCTTCGAACCGGTGCGCGCCCGGGCGGCGAAGCGGCTGCTTTCCGCCTGCATGGCCGAGCCGTTTTTCGTCGCCGGCACGGGCAGGTCCGATGTAGCGATGATGGAGGCCGCGCCGGGCCGGATTTTCGTCAAGGGAGGCGCCGAAGGTGTTTTTTGCGCCGCCCTTCCGGAGCTCGGCCTTGGCATTGCGCTGAAATGCGACGATGGCGCCGGCCGCGCCGCTGAAGTGATGGTCGCGGCCGTGCTGGCAAAGCTGCTGCACGCCGACCAGGCGCTCGCTGCGAAATTGATCGAACAGGCAAATCCGCCCATCGAAAGCCGGATCGGTGCCAAAGTCGGCGCGCTCCGGCCGACGGCCACCTTCAACTGACGTGGTTGCGCTCGACGGTCAAATGCGCGTAGCCGGCATTGCCTGATGCGGCGAGGTCGCCGGTCACCGGCTCGGCCCAGCGTTGGCCGACGATCGCGCCGTTCTGGACTCCGTCGATGACATTGTCGGAGATGATTGCCGTCCCGGCACCTTCGACCACGGTCACGACGATGCCGGTCCCCGCCTTGCGGATGACGTTTCCCGTGGCGACCACATTGCGCATGAACGGTCCCCAGCCGATCTGCATGCCGTAGAGCGGTGCATTCTCGACGACATTGCCGGAAACTGTGGTGTCTGCCTCGACGCTGATGCCGACGCCGAAGCCGGGCGCGTCCGCAGGGTAGGGGCCGCTGGTCGCCAGATTGCGGACGATGTTGCCGGAGCACACGCCCATGCGGCCGCCTTCGTTGAAGTTGACGATCGAAATACCATTGGCGGCGCCATCGACGATGTTGTTGCCGATGATCGCCCCTTCGAAGGAGAATTCGGAATACACGGCCGTCTCGCCCGAACGCGAGCAGGTGTTGCCGGTGATCTGCAAATTGCTGGAACTGTTGGCGCGGATCGCCGAAAACGCGCAGTCCGAAACAATATTACCGGAGATGATGACATTGCCGGCGCGGAACGCATTGATGCCATTGCCGTTCTGGCCGGTTCCGCCGCTGCGCGCCTGGATGCGCTCGATCCGGTTGCCGCTGACGATGGTGCCGTCTTCCGCCGCCTGCCAGCGGTGCACGAGAATGCCGCCATTGGCGCAGTCGGAGACGCTATTGCCTGATATTTCCAGGCCATCGGCCTCGACCGAATAGATGCCGGCATCGGCCGCACCGGATATCTCCGAGCGCTCAATGCGGCCCGAGGCGTGTTCGAGCGCTAGGCCGTGCTTGCCGCTGCCGGTAAGCTGGCAATTGTCGACGACCAGATGGGCGATGCGGCGCAGATCGAGCAGGCCTTGCGCGTAGTCGCCCATCCAGCGGTTGCTGCCGTCGAACACCAGCCCGCTGAGTTCGATATGCTCGGCCTGTTCGGCCATGATGAGATGGCCATTGCCGCCATAGACGATCCGCGATGCGCCCGGTACGCCGGACAGGCGCACCCGGCCGGGCAGCGACAGGTTGGAAACGATATAGATCCCCGGCGACAGGAACACCGGCATGTCGCGGTCGTGCGCGTCGCGCAGCAGCTTGGTGAAAGCCTTGCTCTGGTCGTCTAGCGCGCCGGGCCGGACGCCGAGCTCGGTCGCGTTGATCGCGCCACGCATCGCGGCTTTCTCGATGCCGGGAAGGTTTTTCGCCGCTGCCTTGCCGAGCGAAAGCCCCATGACGGCAAAGCCGGCGGTCTGCGCAAGCAGCGTTCGTCTGTTCAACATCGGCACAGATCCCTTGCGTTCAACGGCCACGCCGCAGGATTCGTGCCAGACTAGCCCGGTCGAACTCGTGGTGAAAATCTGAAGCTTGCCAGCCAGGACGGAATATTGCTTTCGGCCTTTCTGTGGGCGATCAAACGAAGCCCCTTTTGATCTCTATTCGATCCTCGTTGGCTCGGCGAACACCGCATTTACCCCGTTGAAGGCAAGTTGCACGAATGTCTGGTCGATCTCCGCGGGGGACAGCTTCGTATCCCTCTCAAGCCACCAGTGCATCACTTCAAAGAACGCGCCAACGATGAAGCGTGTGGCGATCTCAAGTCTGACTCCGCCTTCATCACCTTGGATATTCGCCAACTCATGGCGAACCTGCCTGCTTATCCAGCCGCGGATCTCTTCTGGCATTTCGCGCTTTTTCCCGCCCATCAGCGCACGGTGCATCTCCCGCGTGGCAAGAGCATGCTCGAACACCGGACCGCTGAAGGAAAAGCCCTTGGCATTTCTCTGCGAATGGCGTTCGGCACCACGTGCCTGCAAGCCCTTCATATGCTCGTCGATCGTTGCTTTCCTCAAGTAGTCCTTATCGGGATAGTGCGTGTAGAAAGTCGAGCGGCCGACATCGGCTTCCCTGCAGATGTCCTCGACCGTGATCGCCGTATATCCCTTCTCGGCGGTCAATCTGAAAAGCGCCTGCTGCAGTCGGCTGCGGGTCCTGGCGACCCGACGGTCGATCGGTCCGGCTGGCATCGGCAACATCCTTTTCCGGCCAAAGGACACCAAATCGTCCAGTATTGGGCGCGTCGGTGCGATGTGGCCAGTAAAACTGATACTGGACACACTGTCCAGTATCATATGCTCTTGCGGAAGGCCCGGCGCGATGCCCGGCTGGCCGGAGATAAAGCAATGCACCAACGTCTTTTCGGAACAATAGTTGGAGGGCATGCGCTAGTCGCGCTCGTCAAAGTGGCCGTGGTGCTCGCGGCATTTTTCTCGTTGGGACAGGCAAATGCGGTCTTTTCCTTGGGAGTTCCCGTCCTCCTGCTTCATGCTGGTGCACTCGTCGTAGTCGCGAGCTTATTGATATGGCAAAGCGCTCACGGGCGGCTGTCCGCCAAGGACCGCAGACCGGCCGCCGGCGAGGAGAAGGCGCCGCATGTCGGCATCACGCTTCATTCCGCCGCCCTGTACGATATGCTGGCGTGGCTTCTGACCTTCGGTCGCGAACGTGCTTTTCGCGAAAGGATATTAAGCTTTGCGGAGCTGAAACCGGGAGAAGTGGTCCTGGATGTCGGGTGCGGCACCGGCACCACCGCGCTCCTCGTCAGACAGAAGGTGGGGCCGGAGGGGCGTGTGGACGGCGTCGACGCCTCCGCCGAAATGGTTGCGCGCGCAACGGCAAAGGCCCGGCGGGCAGGGTTACAAGTCGGGTTCTCGACCGCCACCGCTCAGGAACTGCCTTTCAAGGATGGGGAATTTGATGTCGTCCTCAGCACGCTGATGTTCCACCATCTTCCAAAGAAGGGCCGCGAGGATTTTGGCAGAGAAGCCTTCCGCGTCCTGAAGCCGGGCGGTCGCGTGCTTATCGTCGATTTTGCAAAACCGCCGCGCCGGAAGAGCACGTTTCGGCTCCACCGGCATGGTTACGTCGATTTGGACAAAATCGCAGCGGATCTCGGCCGGCTCGGCTTCAATATCGCTGAGCGAGGCGACGTCGGAACCAAGGGGCTCCGCTATCTAATTGCGCAGCCGGACCTTAGCCTTACGGCGCTCTAAGCGCGATAGCGCGTTGAGGCATTCGCATGGTCAGCTTTACACCGATAGTGTTGAAAAAGTCCGGGTTGCAGCAGTCCTGAAGCACTGATTCAATCTTCGTCGTAAGAGGAGATTGAGTCGATGATGG
>NZ_JAMYLR010000016.1:0-118027 GCF_040318155.1 Mesorhizobium sp. M1307
AAAGAGCTCACAAACCGAGACCATCCCCAGCGACCTGGTGTATCTGCGGAGGACAGGCTGCGCGTATTTCCGTAGGTCCGTAGGGCAGTAGGGGAGTAGGGCAGTAGGGCAGTAGGGCAGTAGGGCAGAGGTTCGAGCGCCCTTTAAACATACTGCCCTACTGCCCTACTGCCTTATTCCCCTTATCACTATCCCCCAGCGCCAACTGGTCCGTGATCTCGAAGCGTTCGGAAGCACCGACGCGGATCATGTTCAGGCTGCCCTCGCGGGTGAAGCGGAATTCGCCGGGCGCGTCCGCACCGGCCGGCTTGCCGGCCTGGAAGCTGATGATGCGCGTGCCGCCATCGGGCCATGTCACGGTCACGTCGATCTTGTCGCCGGTGTGCACGACGTGTGCCTTGCAGCTCGTCATCGGCTGGCCGAGATAGCGCGCGCAGGGGATGGCGTTGCCGGCACCGGGTACCGGTGTCCCCGGCGGCTGAAGCCGCGCAACGGTCTGTGCGTCGGCCGGAGGCGCCGCGTTGGCCGCGCCGAAATTCCGGACGGGGTCCGCAGCCACGGGCGGCGATCCATCAACCTGTCCAGTCGAGGGGTTTCCAGCGGCCAGGGCCAAGCGGTAAGCGTCCTCGATCGCCACCTTGCCGATTGCGTCAGCGGAGTTCAGCACCGTTTCGGGAGCGGTCGCGCCGAGGCGCGTTGTCAGATCGGGCAGTGGTTGAGAGGCAGGGCTCTCCGTATTGGCCGCCGCCTGGGGTGTCACTTGCTGGGGATTGATAGGATCGAGGTAGCGCGCCGGCGCCCATCCGCTCAGTTTGGGGTCGTCAATGTCTTCAACCTTGCACCATTTGTAACCGCTGACGTCGCCGCAGCCGAGATTTTTCACGCTCGAACCGCTCGGCAGCCGCGCCTCGATCTTGCCCATGGCCGACGCCGTGGCGCGCACGTTCAGGAGATCATCCGGAGCAAGACCCGTCACAATCGAGATAATGGGCTCCGGCTCCTGGCCGTTGGCCGGCAACTCCGCCAGCATCAGCGGAGCGGCAACCATCGCAAGCAGCGTCGTCGGGAGTGTTACTGTGCGCCTAATCATCTGCCATGGGCGGTAGGTTCAATTGCCGAAGGCGCGGCCAGGCACGAAAACGCCATCGCACGCCAGCCGGTTTTTATAGGCGACGAGACGGCGCTGTGTAAGCCCGAAAAGGTGCCGCGTGTTGAATCGCGACCAGGCCACTTCCGTGAACTAACAGCCGGCAAAATATTGCACATTTCATGTAAATATGCACTCTCTCAAGTAAGGTTGAGGAGGGCAATATGGTCGACCTTGAAATATTTGCGCAGGTGGAAAACATAGTTCGCCAGCGTATCAAGAAAACGCGCGCCGAGATTGAGGCTTCACTTGGTCACATCGCCAACGGCAATCCGCTGGCCGCCGAACAGACCCTCTCCAGGCGCCTCGACAGGTTGCAGGTAAAGGCGTCGCTCAGCCGCACCGAAGCGGAGATGATATCGGCAGCGATCGACATGAGGTCTGCCGGGGAAAGAAAGGCCGCCGCCAAGCAGCCAGGGCCGGAGGCAATTCTCGGCCCAACGCTCGATTTCATCGGGATCGCATTCCTCGAGCGTGGGCGCCGTGCTGCCGATGCGGTTGGCCGCGTTGCCTTTCTCAACGGCAATCCACAAGGATCGGGTTTTCTGGTCGGGCCAAGGCTGTTCCTCACAAACAACCATGTGATTTCGTCGCCGGCGGATTCCCGGCGCTTCCAGGTCCAGTTCGATTATGAGCAGGACGGTGCGAATGCCGTGCGTACGCCGACGACGTTCCTGTTCGATCCTGAATCCTGTTTCGTGACCGATAGCATAGAGGGTCTGGACTATACGCTGATCGGAGTTGGCGAGCGGCGTTCCGGTCCAAAGGAACTGGGGGAGTTCGGTTTTATCTCGCTGTCGGATGCGCGCGACAAGCATATGCTCGGCGAAATCGCCAACATCGTCCAGCATCCCGATGGCCGCTTCAAGGAACTGGTGCTGCGTGAAAACCGGTTGGTGGCCCGCGACGAAACGGTGCAAGTGCTGCACTATGTCGCCGACACCGAACAGG
Organism: Mesorhizobium sp. M1307; assembly: GCF_040318155.1. NCBI lineage: Bacteria > Pseudomonadati > Pseudomonadota > Alphaproteobacteria > Hyphomicrobiales > Phyllobacteriaceae > Mesorhizobium > Mesorhizobium sp. M1307. Next base: position 2,099 of record NZ_JAMYLR010000016.1, read on the forward strand.
GTTCGTCCGGCTCCCCGGTCTTCAACAATGAATGGGAACCTATCGCCCTGCACCATTGGGCCGGCCCGTTCCACGAGGTGACGGGCATAGGTGGCTATGCGCTTGCGCGCGAGATCAACGAAGGCATACGGATCAGCGCCATCGTTGACGATCTGGGTGCTAGAAAGTCCAAGCTGCCGGGCTCCTCGGCATCGGCGGTTTCGCAAGCTCTGGCGATTTGGGCCGGCATGCCGCGCATGATGGACGAGACAGTTCGGCTGAACGCCGATATTCGCGAAGATGTGCCGGACAAGCCGGTGCAGCGGCCGGAACCGGATCGCAATCCGCCGGCGACGAGACACAATGCCGATGGCTCGGTCACCTGGACTTTTCCCATCGAGATAAATGTCCGGGCGCCGCTGATCGACCGCGACGGAGGCGATGCGAGACGAAACGACGGCAAAGGCCCGGCAAGCGAACCCGGGAAGGTGGCCATCGCCGAGGCCGCGGGTTGGAAAACAGAGGATTTCGACGATCGTGGAGGGTATGAGCCCGGCTTCATACCGGGCTTTGTCCTGGCAATGCCGACGGTTGCCAATTCACCCTACCGGTTGGCCAAAAACCTTCTTGCCAAACCGGGAGAGGACCCACACGAATTGCGCTACCATCATTTTTCGATCTTGATGAACGCCGATCGCAGGCTTGCCTTCGTCACCGCCTGCAATATCGATGGATCCCGCACCAAGGCGGTCAATCGTGAGGACAAGACGGTCATCGACGACCCGTCGCTTATCGAATTGGGGGTGGAGTCGATTTCCGGTTCGGAAGCCAGCGATGCTTTCCGGCCGGATCGGCGCATCGACCTTGGCGAGCAGATGACCCAGGAATTCTATTCGAGCCAGAATGTGCCTGGATTTCCCGTCGCAAAATCCAAGGAACGAATCGCTCGAATGTTCCAGAAGGGCCATATTACACTTCGCGGCGACCCCGCATGGGGCGTCGATCAGGAGGCGGTCGCGGCAGAACGCGACACGTTCTTTTATACCAATGCTGCGCCGCAAGTCGGCTTCTTCAATCAAGGAAGCTCGCTTAACCATCCCGGCTCCAAAGGGAAGTTGAGATGGCGCGCGGTAGAAACCTATGTGCTGCGCAACGCCTATACGATGCGAGGCCGTGTCACGGTGTTTGCCGGGCCAGTGTTCGGCGAGGACGATCCTCCTTACCGCTTCGAAAGCCATGTTCCGCTGAAGTTCTGGAAGATCGCGCTGTGGTCCGATCAAGCTGGCCTGCGCGCCATCGCGCTGCTGGCGGACCAGAAGCCGGTTTTGGAAGTGATGCCCGAAGCGTTCGGCGAGCGTGCCGAGGCATTCGATGACCCGCTTGAAATTGCCAGGGTATCGGAGTTCCTTTCGACGGTGGCCGAGATTGAAGAGCTGACCGGCCTGAACTTTGGCCAGCAGGTGCGCGACGCCGACATTCGGGCCGGTTCCGAATCCGCCCCAGCACAGAGTTTCAACCCAACGCAACTAGCGCCCAAGACGTCACGGCCAAAGGCTTCGGCGACCAAGACTTCGACGTCCAAGACTTTGGCGTCCAAGACTTCGGCGGCCAGCGCCCGACATCCTGCCAAGCGATCGAAGCGATCGGCGTCTGACGACTGAAGATTGGACCGGTCGCGACTTCTGCCGCTCGAAGGCGGTCATCCGTTCAGCTAGGCATGAAGCCGGTACGCAGCGCGTGGGCCCATTCGGGCCGTCCCGCCTGCTCGGCCTGATACGCCGCCGCCTCATGGTCATAGTCGACGGCGATGGATTCGAAACGATCAGGATGCAAGTCGACGATGCCGTAGCGGGCGTGCGGCGAGCCCTGCTCGGAGACATGCGCCGGCGGGGTTGAATCGTCATAGGCCGGGCAGCCGATGCTGCCCGGGTTGAAGATGACCGGACCGCCGGGAATGCGGACCAGCTCGCTGCGGTGGCTGTGGCCGCAAAGCATGATGCGGCAGGCGGGATCGATCGCGCCGAGCCGCCGCTGGATTGCGACCAGCGGCGCGCGCACCAGCCGGCCGTCGACGATCGCGTCAGTCAGGTATTTTTCGTCGTGGTCGGGCCGGGCGTGGAAGGCGAGTATGCCGGGCGCCACCTTCAGCGTGAGGGGCAGCGCAAATAGCGCCTCGCGTTGGCCTGCGGTCAGCCGTTCCTGCGCGTAGCGGTCGGACGGCCACATGGTCTCGTCGGCGGTGTCGCGGGCAACGCGGCGGTCGTGGTTGCCGCGCACCGTCGGCAGGTCGAGCGTCTCGAGCCTCTCCATGGTCTCGCGCGGCCAGAGCGGGCCGGAAACGCAATCGCCGAGATTGACGATGAGGTCGGCGCCGCCGCGCTGCCGCAGATCATCGAGCACGGCGTCGAGCGCCAGGACATTGCCGTGGATGTCGGCGAGGACGGCAATGCGCATGGCAGGCTCCGTTAATTGGAATGGCTGGAGGGCAGGTGAAGCTATTTTGCTCGTCTCGCGAAGCGGGCGAGAGCGGAACCCAGCTTCGGGCCGTTCAGGCGCGGACTTCGATCTCGTGGCCGCCAACCGCCGGCAACGATGCGTCGTCGCCGGCCGCGGCAATCACGCTGTCGAGCAGGCCCGGGAAGCGGCGGTCGAGATCGTCACGGCGCAGCGTGATCAGCCGGCTGGTTCCAACCGCCTCGGTGCGGGTGACGCCGGCCTCACGCAGCTTGGCCAAATGGTAGCTCAGATTGGTCTTCGAGCAGAGATCGAGGAACCGGCTGCAATTCAGCGGAACGCCCTCTTTGCTGGCGAGATAGCGCACGATGGCCAGTCGCGTCGGGTCGCCGAGCACGGCAAGCACGTTCGGCAGGCTGATCTGGTCGGCGGTGGGATGGGGCAAGGTCATGCCCAGGAATTAAGCACATTCGGAGCCGATTTCAACGCATCTCCTCTCGTGGCTAATGGACACATAGTTTCGTTCCGTCGCCCCGTCCTGACACCGGGCTGTCAGGATGGTTCGGCTATTTTGCAGCGGCTTTATTGACATCATGCCCTGTTATGTCCAATTGTTCAATAAGCTTTGAACTAAGGAAATTGCCATGGATAAGCGCCTCATCTGGCTTGCGCTCGGATCGTTCACGATTTCGACCGAAGGTTTCGTCATCTCCAGCCTTTTGCCCGACATTGCAAAGGATGCCGCCATCTCCGTTCCGCTCGCCGGCACGCTGATCACCGCGTTTGCGCTCGCCTATGCGATCGGCACGCCGATCCTGGCAACGCTGACCGGCGAATGGGACCGGCGCCGCGTCATCCTGTGGACGCTGGTGTTCTTCGTGTTGGGCAACGTCGCCGCGGCGCTAAGCTCCTCCTTCGAATTGCTGTTGATCGCGCGCATCGTCATGGCGCTGTCGTCAGGCTTGTTCGCGGCGACCGCACAGGGAACGGCCGTTGCGCTTGTCGACGACCATCATCGCGCCCGCGCCATTGCCGTGGTCGTCGGCGGCACCACCGTGGCGGTCGCGGTCGGCGCGCCGCTCGGCGCGCTCGTTGCGACGGTTGCCGGCTGGCGCGGCACCTTCTTTGCCATTGCCGGCCTTGGTGCGCTCGCCGGCGCGATCCTGTAGTACCGGCTGCCGCGCGGCATCGTCGGCACCAGGCTGCCGCTCCGGATGCGGCTGGCAGCGGCACTTCGGCCCGGCGTCATGCCTATCCTGGTGACGACCATCCTGGCGCTGATCGGCGCCTTCACCGTCTTTGCCTTTGTCGCGCCGCTCGCCATCGAAGGCGGCGGACTGAGCCCGATCGCGCTTCCCGGAATGCTGCTCGCTTTCGGCGTTGGCGCGGTCATCGGCAATATCGGCGGCGGTCAGGCCGCCGACCGTTTCGGCGCGACGCGCACCGTCTGCTGGTCGCTGGCGCTGAGTGCCGCCATGCTGGTCACGTTTTCGCTGATCCCGATGTTCCTGCCGCGCGAGATCGCCGGGCCGGCGCTCATGGCCATGATGGTGCCGTGGGGCATCGTCGGCTGGGCGTTCCCGCCGGCGCAGGCCAGCCGTATCATCAAGCTGGCGCCCGATGCCGCGCCCATCGTGCTGTCGCTGAACGCTTCGGCACTCTATCTCGGCGTCGCACTGGGTGCCGTGGTCGGCGCCGCTGTGCTGCGCTATGGCGCACCGGCCGACCTCGGTGTGGTCGCGGCGGCATTCCCGATCATTGGTCTGGGCGTGGTGCTGGCGGGCCATCTGGCGGCGCGTCCGGTGGCGATGCCGGCCGAATAAGGCTTGTTAGCGGAGCTTGGCTGCCCGCCGCCGATAATTCAAGTCGCGGCGGGCGGTGCGTCAAAATCCAGCGCGGCGATTTCGTCCAGCGCCGAATTCTGGGAAGTTGCCGGAAGCGACCTCGCCGACGTTCCGCAAGAAATCGTCGTGACCGCCGACGATCTGGTCGATGCAGCGCTGGTTGGCCTGGCAAAGGGTGAAGCATTCACGGCACCGGGTCTTGCCGATATTGCCGGGGTGGATGCCTTTCTTGGCGTCCGGCAAGGCTTCTTCGGCAGTCTTCTGGCGGGCAAGCCGGCGGCGCGTTACGCTGCCTGACATGGCTAAAGACTGATCTTACGCTGTCCGCCACATCGGGATGATCGAGGCGGCCAGCAGCAGGCCAAGCATGATGTTGAGCATGCGCCACTGCCGCTCGGTTCGCAGCAACCGGGCGAGCAGCGTGCCCGCCACGCACCACGCCGCCAGCGATAGGGCCGCTGCAAGACCGAAGACCGTGCCGAGCAGCACGGCGAGCTGCAGCGGCCCGTTGGCGAGCGCGGCAAAGGATGCCGCCGCTCCCAGCCCCATGGCCCAGCCCTTTGGGTTCATCCATTGCAGGCCGGCGCCGCCCAAAAAGCTGTTCGGCTTTGCCATGGCCACGTCCAGATTGGGCGGACCGCTGCGGCCGATCTTGAGGGCAAGCCACGTCAGATAGAGGGTACCGGCCATTTTCATTGCCAGTTGCAGCGAAGGAGCGGCGGCCAGCAGACCGGCGAGCCCGGCAGCACCTGCCGCAGCCACCGTGGCCAGGCCGGCCGCACTCCCGGCCATCAGCGGGATAGAGCGGCGAAAGCCGAACTGCGCGCCGGACGCCGTCGATAAGGTCGTCGCCATGCCGGGCGTTGAGGTTGAGACCAGCGCGAACAGGACGAGGGGAAGGACGGTTTCAAACATGCTGCTTCCTTTGAAGCCCGCACGGTAGGCTGTTCGGCTCATCAGTAAATGCAATGTTTGCTATGACACGCATTAGCAAATATAATAGCTGGATGCTCCGCAACCTCGATACTGCCCTGGTTCGAACCTTCGTCACCGTTGCCGACAAGGCCAGCATGACGGCGGCGGCCAACGCGCTGCATTTGACGCAGGGTGCCGTCAGCCAGCAGATCAAGCGTTTGGAAGAGGTTCTCGGCTGCAGCCTGTTCGATCGCGATCGGCGCGGATTGCGATTGACCCGCTCCGGCGAGCGATTGTTCGGCAAGGGCAAGCGCCTGCTTTCCCTCAATGACGAGATCCTGGCGGAGATGGCGGGCGATGCGGTTGCCGGTCAGGTGCGGCTTGGCGTGCCGTACGACCTTGTCGGCACCTTGCTTGCGCCAGTGCTGAAGGCCTATGCCGAGGCCTATCCGCAGGTCGAGATCTCGCTTGTCTGTGCTTCGTCGCCAGAGTTGGCCGCAGCCTTGGCGACCGGCACGATAGAGCTCGCGGTGATCGAGGAGCCGATCGGTCGGTCGGCCGGTGAATGCCTTGTTGTTGATCGGCTGGTCTGGGTCGGCGCCAAAGGCGGCGCCGCCCGCGGCAAGCGGCCCTTGCCGGTTTCGATGGTCGCCGAGACCTGTGCGTTCCGCCCGGTGGTGCTGGAGGCGCTCAACGAGCATGGGCTGGAATGGCGCACCGTATTCGAAAACGGCAGCATCGACGCGACGACGGCGACGGTGCGTTCGGACTTGGCCGTCACCACCTGGTTGGCGTCGACCGTGCCTGTCGACCTCGACATTTTGGCCAACGATCCGGAGCTGCCGTTATTGCCGAATTTTTCGATCAATCTGCATTTGCCGAAGCACGACGTCGCGCCGGCTGCACTGGCATTCGCGGGCCACCTCCGCGATGGGTTGGCACGGCGACGAGAGGCGGCTTAAAAACAGCAAAAAGGACGGCCAGTGTTCAGCCGTCCTTGATCGCCCCGCGGCATCTACTTCCAGTTCTTGCGCCGCTCGATCTCGGCTTCGGACGGCTGCTCCGTGGCAAATGACCCGGTCTTGATCTCGCCGGAGCGTTCATAGCTCGCCATGAGGACGCCGGTGGTCGATGCCTGCGAACGGGTCAGCTTGAAGGCGGCAGGTATCGTGCCGCTGCCGAACAGTTTTTTGCCCTTGCCCAGCACCAGCGGGAAGATCAGCAAGCTGATCTCGTCGATCAGGTCATTGGCGAGCAAGGTCTGGATCAGCTCGCTCGATCCCTGAATGAGCAGGTCGGGGCCGTCCTCCTGCTTCATCCGGCGCAACGTCGCAACGACATCGCTGCCGAGCGGCTGGCTGTTTTGCCAGGACAGCGAATCCGGCCTGTGCGTCGCCACATATTTGGTGACGGCGTTGAAGCTGTCGGCGATCGGATCATTCTTCTGATAAGGCCAGTGGGCGGCGAAGATGTCGTAAGTCTTGCGGCCGAGAAGCAGCGCGAACGGTTTTGAAAACGTCTCGCCCATCGCGGCGCCCATCACATCGTCCCAGTAATGAAACGTCCAGCCGCCGAATTTGAAGCCGCCGACAGGGTCCTCTTGCGGGCCGCCGGGCGCCTGCATGACGCCGTCGAGGCTGACGAATGTTGCGGTGATGATCTTCCTCATTGGAGCTTCCTTTCCCTGATCCGTGCCGTCATGGCCGGAGTTCGAGCCAAGGACGGGCGAACGGACATTTATCCGACAGCGGCCGGCAAATTTCCAGGGTTGGAAGGACGGATGACTGCCGACCTTGTTGCGTCGGCTTGGAGAAGAGAAACGCTCAGCCCAGACCGACGACCGTATCGTAGAGCAGCTTGAAGTTGAGCACCAGGATGAGCCCGGCGACCACCCAGGCCAGCACGGCAACGGCGCGGGAAATGGCGAAATTGCCCATCTTGCGCTTGTCCGAGACGAACTGCACCAGCGGTACGACAGCGAAGGGGAGCTGCATCGACAGGATTACCTGGCTGAAGACCAGCAACTGGCCGGTTCCCTTCTCGCCATAGAGCGCGGTGACCACCACCACCGGGATGATGGCGATGCCGCGCGTCAGCAGGCGGCGCGCCCATTGCGGGATGCGCAGCCGCAAGAACCCTTCCATCACGATCTGGCCGGCGAGCGTCGCCGTCACCGTCGAGTTCAGGCCGGAGGCGAGCAGCGCTACGGCAAACAGGATGGAAGCGATGCCGAGGCCAAGCAGCGGCGACAGAAGCTCGAAGGCCTGGCCGATCTCGGCAACGTCATGATGACCGGTGCCGTGGAACGCCACCGCCGACACGATCAGGATGGAAGCATTGACGAACAACGCCAGTATCAGTGCGATGGTCGAGTCGGTCGTCGCCCATTTGATGGCATCGCGCTTGCCGCGATCGGTGCGCTCGTAGGCGCGGGTCTGCACGATCGAGGAATGCAGATAGAGATTGTGCGGCATCACCGTGGCGCCGATGATGCCGATGGCGATGTAGAGCATGGCCGGATTGGTGACGATCTCGGACGACGGCACGAACATCGCGTGCAGGATGGAGCCGACCGGCGGGGCGGCGGCAAAGATCTGAATGGCGAAGCAGCCGAAGATGATAATCAAAAGCGCTATGATGAAGGCCTCGAGGAAACGGAAGCCCTTGTTCATCAGCAGCAGCAGCAGGAAGGCATCGAGCGCGGTGATAATGGCACCGCCGATGAGCGGAATCCCGAACAGCAGTTGCAAGGCGATCGCCGTGCCAATGACCTCGGCCAGGTCGCAGGCGATGATGGCCAATTCGCAAGCGACCCAAAGCATGAAATTGACCGGTCGCGGATAATAGGCGCGGCACGCCTGCGCAAGGTCGCGGCCGGTGGCGATGCCGAGCCGGGCGGCGAGTGCCTGCAGCAGGATCGCCATCAGGTTCGACAACATGATGATGAAAAGCAGCGTGTAGCCGAATTGGGCCCCGCCGGCGAGGTCGGTCGCCCAATTGCCCGGATCCATATAGCCGACCGAAACCATGTAGCCCGGCCCCATGAAGGCGAACAGCCGGCGAAGCCAGATCCCCGAGTGCGGCACCGCGATCGTTGCGTTGACTTCGCGAAGGCTGGGCTGCTCGTCGTCCTCCGGGCGGGCAAATCGCCACATGGACCGGGGGGCTGAGGTGGCTTCGGCTTCCGACATGAAACGGCTTTCCACTGGAACGATCGATGTTGTCTCCTTATCTATGCCACGGCTGAACATTATGCAATATGCTATGTTTCATTGTCTGAGCTTTTTCTTGTGGCCGCTTGGCCGTGCGGCCGGAACGGCAGTGAACGCCGGTTGCGCCGGCCACCGAATGGAAATAAACGGCCAGAACCAATAGGGTTCCGTGTTATGACCGCAATGTCGATTCAAACTGCCGGGAGGAGCGTATTGGCGCTGAAGAAAAGACCGGTTCCTCGCGAAAAGCCGCTGCCTGACGCAGAAATCCACTCGGAAGGCTTTAGGCAGACGCGTGAAGCGCGCCGCAGCGCGCTGGTCGAGGATTATGTCGAGCTCATCGCCGACCTGATCGAGGATGGCAACGAGGCGCGCCAGGTCGATATCGCGGCACGGCTCGGCGTCGCTCAGCCGACGGTGGCGAAAATGCTGACGCGGCTGTGCGCCGACGGGCTGGTCTCCCGGAAGCCTTATCGCGGCGTGTTCCTGACCGATGCCGGCCGCAAGGTTGCGGAAGAGAGCCGCATTCGCCACCAGACGGTCGAGGCCTTCCTGCGCTCGCTCGGGGTCAGCGCCGAGACGGCGCGCATCGACGCCGAGGGCATCGAGCATCACGTCAGCGCCGAGACGCTCGAAGCCTTTCGCAAGGCAATAATCGCCGCCCGCTGAAAAGCACGGCCAGCGTATCTCTTCGCGCGACTCGCTTCCCACGAGCAGGGTGAACGGCACAGACCTTGCGATGTCTCGGCCAGAGAGCAGGCAAGCGTCAGCAAGCATTGCTTGTTCGCACGAAAAATACTGTGACTTGGCCTAACCGTTGAGATAATTGTTGTCGCGTCCGATCGAACCGGGACACGGCCCGATCGGCCGGAAAATTGCATCACGGGGGTTGCCATGCTCTGGAAGGGCCGTCGTCAGAGTGACAATGTCGAGGACGAGCGCGGCCAGAGCGGCGGGCTTGGCGGCGGGCCGGGGCAGTTTCGCATCCCGATCGGCGGTCGCGGCGGCGGCGGCGGCATGTCGGGCATTATCATCGTAGGGTTGATTTTCCTGGCAGGGTGGTATTTCGGCTTCGACCCGAGTCAGATCCTCGATAACAGCGGCTTGCAGCCCGGCGGCGGCCAGATCACCGACAATAGCGGCGAGCAAGGCGGCGGCACCGGTGCGCCGGCATCCGACGAGATGAAGCAGTTCGTGTCGACCGTGCTGGCCGAGACCGAGGATACCTGGACTGGCATTTTCCAGTCCGAGGGCCTGACCTATCAAGATCCAAAACTGGTCCTGTTCAGCGGCCAGATTCGCTCCGCCTGCGGTTCTGCCTCGTCAGCGGCCGGACCATTCTACTGTCCCAACGATCGCAAGGTCTATCTCGACACCACCTTCTTCCAGCAGCTCGATCAGCAGTTCGGTGCCTCGGGCGATTTCGCACAGGCCTATGTGATCGCGCATGAGGTCGGCCATCACGTGCAGAACCTGGTCGGCATCCTGCCCAAATTCAACCAGATGCGGCAGAGCATGGGCGAAGCGGACGCCAACCACATGTCGGTGCAGGTCGAGCTCCAGGCCGACTGCTTTGCCGGCATTTGGGCACATTTCACCGGCCAGAAGGGCATTTTGGAGCAGGGCGACATGGCGGAGGCACTGAACGCCGCCAAGCAGATCGGCGACGACACGCTGCAGAAGAAGATGCAGGGCTACGTCGTGCCGGAAAGCTTCAACCACGGAACGTCGCAGCAGCGGCAGACCTGGCTGGCGCGCGGGTTCCAGAATGGCAAGCTTTCGGACTGCGACACGTTCAACAACCCGATCTGAGCCGACGGTTTTCTCGTAATCCGAGAGACTGGATCGCAGTCAGGGGATGTCAGGATGAAAGCACTCTGCCCGTTCCCTCATTGTTCCCAGCGATGTGCTCGCCTATAAGGTGTGTTCCCGTTCGCTCGGGCGGCCCGAGGAGATACCATCATGATAGACCCCAAAACCGCCAGGCGGGGCCTTGCGCTTGTTTTCACCACCCTGCTGCTCGACATCATCGGCTTCGGCATCATTATGCCGGTGCTGCCGGCCTATCTCAGGGAATTGACCGGCGTCGGCATCAGCGAGGCGGCTATCGAGGGCGGCTGGCTGTTCTTCGTCTATGCGGCGATGCAGTTCGTTTTCGCACCAGTGATGGGCGGGTTGAGCGACCGGTTCGGGCGGCGGCCTATCCTGCTTGCCTCGGTGCTGACGTTCGCTATCGACAATCTGATCTGCGCTATCGCCTGGTCCTATCCGATGCTGTTCATCGGCCGCGTGCTGGCCGGCATTTCCGGTGCCAGTTATTCCACGACATCGGCATTCATTGCCGATATCTCGACCGACGAAAATCGTGCGAAGAATTTCGGGCTGCTCGGCATTGCTTTCGGCGTCGGCTTCGTCATCGGGCCGGTTCTGGGCGGGTTGCTCGGCACGTTCGGGCCGCGTGTGCCGTTCTATTTCGCTGCCGGGCTTGCTTTCGCAAACTTTCTGATCGCGCTGTTTCTGTTGCCGGAAACACTTGATGACAAGCACCGTCGCCGCTTCGAGTGGAAACGCGCGAACCCGGTCGGCACGCTCGTCCAGATGCGCAACTACGAAGGTATCGGCTGGATCGGACTTGTCTTCTTTCTGATGACGCTGGGGCACATGATGTATCCTGCGGTCTGGTCGTTCGTCTCCAATTATCGCTATGGCTGGAGCGAACAACAGATCGGCTTCTCGCTCGGCGCTTTCGGCCTGTGCGGGGCGATCGTCATGGCGACAGTCCTGCCGCGCGTGATCCCTAAGATTGGCGAGTGGAAGACAGCGGTAATCGGTCTGGCATTTACCGCACTCAGCGCCTTCGGCTACGCCGTCGCGTCACAAGGCTGGATGATCTATGCCGTGATCGTCGTCGGATGTCTCGAGGCGTTGGCCGACCCGCCGCTCAGAAGCCTGGCGGCCGCCAAGGTGCCACCTTCCGCCCAGGGCGAACTCCAGGGCGCGATGACCTCGATCTTCTCGATCACCTCGATCATCACACCGCTGCTTTATACGGCGATCTTTTCCTGGTTCACGGGGCCGAACGCGCCCGTGGTTTTCGGCGGTGCCCCGTATCTGCTCGGCGCGATTTTCCTCACGCTGGCGCTCGTCGTCTTCGTCACCAGGGTGGCCAAGCCGACGCCGAAGGAAGTCAAACGCATGCACGCGCAGGAACCGGTGACAGGCGGGGCTTGATCGGCGCCGGGAGCCCGGCTGGCGCCGTCAATCAAATTCGTTTTTACGCATGCGCTAAACACGCTCGGCCAGTGCCGGCTCGCCGCGCTTTTCGCGGATGAGATTGACGAAGCGGCGAAACAGATAGTGCGAATCCTGCGGGCCGGGCGAGGCTTCGGGATGATGCTGGACCGAGAAGACCGGCCTGCCGGTGAGCGCAATGCCGCAATTCGAACCGTCGAACAGCGAGACATGCGTTTCCTCGACGCCGCTCGGCAATGAGTCGGCGTCGACGGCAAAGCCATGGTTCATCGAGACGATCTCGACCTTGCCGGTGGTGTGGTCCTTGACGGGATGATTGGCGCCGTGGTGGCCCTGATGCATTTTTGCGGTCTTGCCGCCCAGCGCCAGCGCCAGCATCTGGTGGCCGAGGCAGATGCCGAAAAGCGGGATTTCGGTCTTCAACAGATCCTGGATGACCGGAACGGCGTAGTCGCCGGTGGCTTCCGGATCGCCAGGGCCGTTGGATAGAAAAATGCCGTCGGGCCGCATCGCCAGGATCTCCTCGGCGCCGGTTTTTGCCGGCACCACAGTGACCTTGGCGCCGAGGCCGGCCAGCAGGCGCAATATGTTGCGCTTGACGCCGTAGTCGACAGCAACGACGTGCATCGACGGATCAGCCTGTTCGCCAAAGCCCTCGTTCCAGACCCAGGGCGTCTCGCGCCAGACCGAGGACTGGCCGGAGGTCACCTCCTTGGCGAGATCAAGCCCGATAAGCCCTGACCATGCGGCGGCGCGGCGCTTGAGGTCATCGACGTCGAAGATACCGTCGGGCGCGTGCGCGATGACGGCATTGGGCATGCCCTTTTCGCGGATCAGCGCGGTCAGCGCCCGCGTGTCGATGCCTGAAAGTGCGACGATGCCGCGCTTCTTCAGCCAATGGTCGAGACCGGTTCCGGCGCGGTAATTCGACGGGTTGGTGACATCGGCCTTGAACACGGCGCCGACGGCGCCGGCGCGGGCCAGCGGGTTGAGGTCCTCGATGTCTTCGTCATTAGTGCCGATATTGCCGATATGCGGAAAGGTGAAAGTGACGATCTGGCCGGCATAGGATGGGTCGGTGAGTATCTCCTGGTAGCCGGTCAGCGCGGTGTTGAAGCAGACCTCGGCGACGGCGGAGCCGGTGGCGCCCAGACCGCGGCCCTCTATGACAGTGCCGTCGGCCAGCACCAGCAGGGCTGTCGGCCTCTCGCTGGCCCAAGGGGGGGTCGACGCGGCTGTCATCGTTGCCATGGCGGCACTCCTAAAGGTTGCGCCCTCAGTCGGCGCAACAAAAGGCGCGAAGCGGCGATCTCACAGCCTCGGCGCGCTAAGTTTTCATTTGTGCCTGTCGTTGCCCAAAACCGCTACGCATTTTTGGGCGACGTGCACTAGAATTCAATTCATGCAAGGCCCAGTACATAGGGGAAGGCGCCAAGGCGGTCAATGATGCCGCGCCGCGCGAGCCTAGATTTATTTCGTCGAATAATATCAGCGGTTTGCCGGACGCTATCGAGTTTGCCTTGAGCTATCGGCACGACTATTGTCCGCGGCATTCGAAGGAGAAAGCACCATGCGAGGCAAAATCGCCGAATCCCTGAAGAGTGCGATGAAGGCGCAGGACAAGCGCCGGCTGCCGACATTGCGGCTGATCCAGGCGGCCATTCATGATCGCGACATCGCCAATCGCGGCGCCGGCAAGGAGCCGGCCAGCGACGACGAAATCCTGCAGATCCTGGCCAAGATGGTGAAGCAGCGCGAAGAATCGGCCAAGGCGTTCGATGACGGCAAGCGGCCGGAGCTTGCAGCGCAGGAGCGCGACGAGATGGCCATCATCCGCGACTTCCTGCCGACGCAACTGGGTCAGGCCGAGACGGAAAGCGCCGTCCGTTCCGCCATCGCCGAGACCGGCGCCAGCGGCGTCAAGGATATGGGCAAGGTGATGGCGGCGCTCAAGGAGAAATACGCCGGTCAGATGGATTTTTCCAAGGCGAGCGGCATCGTCAAGAGCCTGCTTCAGTAAGCCGCCGAAGGCCCTTGCCGTCGCGCCCGCAATCCGGCAGCCAAAAGCTCGCGCCCGTGATCGAACTCGTTAAACCGGCACTTGAACACCTGCCGTCCTACAAGGCGGCCCTCGAGCGCGGCTGGTCGCCGGACAATGTGCGGCTGCTCGACGCGACGCTCGAGCAGCTTGCGGCTATCGAAAAGGATCCAGCGACTTTCCTTGGCGATCTCGACGATTCCGATGGCAAGGGACCGCCGATCACCTTGCCCGACGGTTCGACGGTGCCGCGGCTGCCCGGATTCCGGCGCTGGATCTGGGACGGGGAAGTCGCAGGCTCAATCGGCCTGCGCTGGCAGCACGGCACCGCGGCGCTGCCGTCGCATGTGCTCGGCCACATCGGCTATGCGGTGGTGCCGTGGAAACGGGGACGCGGCTATGCGACCGAGGCGCTGCGGCTGATGCTGGTGGAGGCGAGGGCGGTTGGCCTGCCCTTCGTCGAAATCACCTGCAAGCCTCACAATGTGCCTTCGCAGATGGTCGTTCTGGCCAATGGCGGCCGGCTCGTCGGGCGTTTCTTCGAGGACGCCGCCTATGGCGGCGCGGAAAGCCTGCGCTACCGGATCGATCTGTAGCCCTATTCGGCGGCAGCCGGCAGCGGCGGCGCAGCCCGGCTTCGCCATTCCCAGACATGCGAGGCAAGCGCAACCGCGACCGCGACCAGCATGGCGATCGCGCCAACCACCGGCAGGCTGCGATAGCCATAGCCGGCATTGAGCATCGCCGCGCCGAGCGATGCGGCGAGCGCGATGCCGACATTGAAGCCCGACGGGATGAGCGACGAGGCAAGGTTGGAGGCGTCCGCGGTCCAGGTCAGGATGCGGGTCTGGATCGGCGTGCCGATGGCAAAGTTGAGGCCGCCCCAGACGAAGATCGCTATCACCATCGGCAGCGGGTAAGGGCTGACAGCGTAGATCAAGGCGAGCATTGCCGCCTGCAGGAAAAGCATGGCGATGAGCGACGGCATCAGCTTCCAGTCGGCGAGCCGCCCGCCGACGAAGACGCCGATCGTTGCGCCGACCCCATTGAGCAGGAGCACCCAAGGTATCCATTTCTCGTCGAGGCCTGTGACCTCAAGCAGCGTCGGCGTGATGTAGGTGAACAGGCCGAACTGGCCGATCATCAGCATCAGCATAATAATGAGCGAGGTCCAGACCTGCTGGCGTGCGAGCACGCGGACCTCGCTTCCAAGGCTCGCCGACGGGCTCGACGATCCCGTCTTGCGCGGCAGCAGGGCGCCGATTGCCGTGAAGGCCACCACACCGAGCGCGCACATCACCCAGAATGTCGCACGCCATCCCCAGATGTTGCCGATTGCCGTGCCGGCCGGAACGCCGATTACGTTCGATACGGTGAGGCCGGACAGGATCAGCGCCACCGCCATGCCGCGCTGGTCTTCGCGCACGAGGCCGACGGCCACCACCATGGCAACGCCGAAATAGGCGCCATGCGCCACGGCCACCGCTATCCGCAACAGCAGCATCGAAGCGAAGTCGGGCGCCAGCGCGCAGGCGGCCTGGCCGATGGTGAAGGCTGCAGTCAGTCCAAGCAGCAGGGCCTTGCGGGAGAACCTTTTGGTGGCGAGCGCCAGCAGCGGGCCGCCGACTGCAATGCCGCCGGCATAGCCGGAAACGAGATAGCCGGCGGTCGGGATCGCGACGCCAAGGCCCTCCGCCACCTGCGGCAGCACGCCGGCGATGACGAATTCGGTGGTGCCGAAGGCAAAGGCGGCAATGAACAGGGCAATGAGGGGGAGCATGGCGGAAAGGCGATCCTCGGATAAGGTCGCCTCAAACCACGGATGAGGGCAGCGGGCAATCCAGAAATTGTCGACGCCGCTTTAGCTTTTCTTGATCGCCGGTCAGGCGCCCGCCGCGGAGGCAAGAGCTAGGCGGCTGCCTTCCTTCCATAAGGAATTTTCAGCCACGCTCGCTCGTGAAGATAGTAGAGCAGCGACTTGGTGACGACCTCGGTCAGGCCGATGGCCGCGGCGAGCTTGATGCTTCCGGTCACGACGAGCGAAATGATCATCGTGTCGATGGTGCCGGTGACGCGCCAGGAAAGCGCTTTGGCGAAGCTGCGGGAATGGGTGTCCATCGACTTTCCTTCCGGTAGATGCGGCGATCTTTAGCCGACAGACAGGAGGTGGCGCAAAGATAATTTTTGCGCATTGGCCAACAGCAATTTTCTAGGCGATGTTCTGAAGCTACCCGGCCTGTGGATGCAATCTATCCGGCCTTCAGCCGCGAACCGGTGAGCAGGCCGCGCTCCTCAAGTACGGGATAGGCCATCGAGGCGAGCAGCGAGTTGATCTGCTTGAGGTCGCGAATGGTGTCGAGATGGATCGAACTGGTCTCGACGCTCTTGGGGGTGCCGTCGCGCAGCCGCACGAAATGGCTCTGGCTGGTTTCCTTCTCGCGGTCGCGCAGCCGGTCCTTTTCCAGCACCAACTGGCGAGCGGTCTCCGGATCGCGGGATACCAGCACGTTGAAGGCAAGCCTGGCATTGGCAAGCACCAAGGCATGGAAGGCGCAAAGCTCACGCCAGCCTTCCGGCGTGAACTCCAGCCCGCGCTCGAATTTCTTCTTCACGTGGACCAGCATGTTGCGCACGATGATGTCGCCGACCTGCTCCAGCTTGACGCAGGCGCCGATCAGTTCCTGGCAACGCAGGGCCTCGTCCTCGCTCAGCGGGTTCTTGGTGACCCTGGCCAGATAGAGCTTGATCGCCGCGTGCTTTCTGTCGACACGGTCGTCGAGTGCGGCCAGCGCGCCAATCTTTTCGGCATCGGCGCTCTCATAGAGCTCGATGATCCGTTTCAGCATGATCTCGACCGTTTCGCAGACCCGCACCACCTCGCGGGTGGCGTTGGCCAATGCCTGGCTCGGCACGTCGAGCGCACTTTCGTTGAGCGCCGAAAGCTCGACGACGTCGAGCGCGTTGGCGGCCTGGGGCTTGGTGCCCAACGCCACGATCCTTTCCGAGGCGCGATAGACCAGGCTCGCCAGCGGTAGGCCGGCGATCAGGATCAGGATGTTGAAGACAATGTGGGCATTGACGATCTGCTCGGGCACCGTGCTGCCCAAGAAGGCGACCAGCGGCTTGAACGTCAGGAACAGGATCAGCATGATCAGCGAACCCATGCCGCGCATCAGGAGATTTCCGATCGGCACGATGCGAACGCCTGGTTCTGCGTTGCGGGTTAGTAGCGGCGCGATGATCGAAGAGCCGAGATTGACGCCGAGCACCAGCACGATGCCGAGTTCGGGCGGGATGAAACCGCGGCCGGCGAGCGTTACCATCAGCAGCACCGCGGCAATCGAGGAATGGAACAGCCAGGTGACCAACGCCGCCAGAAGATAGGCGGTGACCGGATCGCCGGAGAAGTAATCGACGATGAGCGGCATCAGCGTGCTCTGGCGCAGTGGCTCCGACGCCTGGCCGATCATCTCCAGCGACAGAAGCAGCAGGCCGATGCCGACCAGGATGCGGCCGAACTGGCGCCAGTCGCGCCGCTCGGTGGCCATGAACATGACGGTGCCGGCGACCAAGCAGATCGGCACCAGCAGCGACAGATCGAAGGTGAGCAGCTTGACCACCAGTGCCGAGCCGATCTCGGCGCCGCGCACCGCAAGCTGGCCCGACATGCCGCTGACAATACCGGAGCCGGCGAATGAGCCGACCAGCAAGGTGACGGCGGTCGAGCTTTGCAGCGCGACAGCCAGGCCGCAGCCGGCCAGAACCGCCATGAACGGATTGCGCATTGTGGCGCGCAGTTTGTGGCGCAGCACATCGCCATAGGCGCGCTCGACGCCGGTCTTCACCAGACGGGTGGCAAACAGCATCAGTGCGACCGCACCGGCGAGGTGCAGCAAGACGACCGAGCCACTCATGCCAGGCCCCGCAACGCGACAGGTGCCAGCGACGCGGGCGCGGTGAAGTCAAGGGTGCAAAAGTGGGCGCGAATCGTGGACATTGCAGAGGTTGATATTACTCCGATTTATTTTAGCCGAATAATAAATTTTGCCCGGTTCCGACGCCTGCTGCCACGCGACGGGGCGTGTCGGAAATGGATGGCTGACAAAATGGTTGCATAGCCTGCGGGGTTGCGGCGGGTCATGCGTCCATTCCCGGACGCCCGCTTTAAAGGTAACGCTGAATTAGTCGTTCTAAACGTAGGAAATCATTACGAAAACGTAATCTCGGTGTTCAGTTTCGGTTCATCCTCCCGGCTCTATTCCGTAGGCATCGACAACCAAGGAGTACCCGCCATGAAACGTATCGTTCTTTCCGCCATTGCCTTCTCGATGCTGGCTGCAACCACCTGGCAGGGCCAGACTGCACCTCTGAACACACCAAACGCGTCGCAGTCGAACTACAGCCAGGTCGACTGGCAAAGGCCCGGCAGGCATGTCGACGTGAACAAGCGCGTCGTAGTGAAGAAAAAGATCGTCGTGAAGCGCAGCCATTGGCGCAACGGCCAGAGATATTCCAGCTGGAAGCGTCACCAGCCGATCCGCGACTATCGCCACTATGGCCTGCGCCGTCCGGGTCCCGGGCAGGAATGGATCCGGGTCGGCAACGACTATCTGCTGGTCAGCGTTCTCTCCGGCCTGATCTTCGGCGCCATCGCCGCGCAGTGAGCCCGGAACGGCTGACCGCGCTGCGTCGGTTTAGATCGAGAAGGCGGCCCGCGGGCCGCCTTCTCTTTTTGGCCTGTGAAAACCGGGTATGATCGCCATTAGGAGTCGTCGGGCTTCGACCGTGTGATTATATGGAGGCCAAACGAGCTGTCCCCCATGCGCTTTCCGCCTGCTTTCCTCGACGAGATCCGCGACCGCGTGCCGATTTCTTCGGTGATCGGCCAGCGCGTCGCGTGGGACAGGAAGAAGACTAACGCGCCGCGCGGCGACTATTGGGCGTGCTGTCCCTTCCATGGCGAGAAGAGCCCGTCCTTCCACTGCGAGGACAAGAAGGGCCGCTACCATTGCTTCGGCTGCTCGGTTTCGGGCGACCATTTCAAGTTCCTGACCGAACTTGACGGGATGAGCTTTCCTGAAGCGGTCGAGAAGATCGCCGACATGGCCGGCGTGCCGATGCCGGTTCGCGATGCCCAGGAGGAGCGGCGCGAAAAGGAACGCGCCAGCCTGACTGACGTCATGGAGATGGCGACGGCGTTCTTCCAGGAACGGCTGCAGGGACCGGAAGGGGCAAAGGCCCGCGCCTATCTGCGCGACCGAGGGCTGACACCGGCGACGCAGCAGTCTTTCCGCCTCGGCTATGCCCCCGACAGCCGCAATGCGCTGAAGGAGCATCTTGCCGCCAGGGGTGTCCCCAAGGCCGACATCGAGGCGTGCGGGCTGGTGCGCCATGGCGACGACGTCCCGGTTTCCTACGATTGGTTCCGCGACCGCGTCATGTTCCCGATCCCGGATTCCAGGGGCAAGATCATCGCCTTCGGAGGGCGGGCACTGGCGCCGGATGCGCTGGCCAAATATATGAACTCGCCCGATACGGAGCTCTTCCACAAGGGCAACGTGCTCTACAATTTCGCCCGTGCGCGGCAAGCACTGGGAAAGGGGACGCTGGCCAAGGCCGGCACCGTCATTGCCGTCGAAGGCTACATGGATGTGATCGCGCTGGCGCAGGCCGGCTTCGAAAACGTGGTGGCGCCGCTCGGCACCGCGTTGACTGAAAACCAGCTCGAACTTCTATGGCGCATGGCTGGCGAGCCGGTGCTGTGCTTCGACGGCGACCAGGCCGGGTTGAAGGCAGCGTGGCGCGCCGCCGACATGGCGCTGCCGGCGGTCCAGGCAGGCCGCTCCGTGCGCTTCGCCCTGCTGCCGGAGGGCAAGGATCCCGACGATCTGGTCAAGGGTGACGGGCCGGATGCGTTCCGCGCCGTGCTTTCCGAGGCACGGCCGCTGGCCGACCTCTTGTGGATGCGCGAGACCGCCGGCGGCATCTTCGACACGCCGGAACGGCGGGCGGAGCTCGAAAAGACGCTACGCGAACTGACCAGCCGCATCCGCGACGAGAGCCTTCGCTATCACTACCAACAGGAAATGCGCGAGCGCGTGCAGAGCTTCTTCGGTGCCCAGCGCGGACGCCAGGGACGTCAGGACGGACGGCCCGGTGAGCGCTTCCCGGGCAGGGTCTCAGCACCCGGCGGACAGTTTGCACGTGGCGGCGGTGCCGGTGGGCGCACCGCGATCACCGAAAGCCTCGGCCGCTCGGCGCTGGTCAAACGCGGCGGCGAGGGCATGTCGGTGCGCGAGGCGACGATCATTGCGGCCCTCGTCAACCATCCCGTGCTGATCGACGAGAATTTCGCCCATGTCGAGTTCCTCGATCTCGCCAATTCCGATCTGAAGCGGCTGCATGCGGCCATCCTCGACGCCATGGCGCACGATATGGCCAACAACCGCGAGGCTGTAATCGCGACGATCGAGCGGGCCGGCTGCGGTGAGATCTGGCAGCGCGCGGTGGCGCTCATCAAACGTGCGCGGCAATGGCCGGCGCTGGAAACGGCAGCACTCGACGATGCTCGCGATGCGTTCAGCCAAGCTCTCCACTTGCAGCGCAGCGCGCGCACCTTACATAAGGAGCTGAAGCAGGCGGAAGCAGCGCTCGCCAGCGATCCCACGGACGAAAATTACCGGCACCTGGTCGAAATCCAGGCGCAATTTCGTGATGTGCAGGCAACGGAAGCGCTGATCGAAGGGTTTGGCGTATCGTCGGGCAGAGCTGGGCGCGTTTAGATCGAAGCCTCCAGAAGACTGAAATGTAAGGACGTGCTTGCGCGTTGAATCAAGCGTGCGGTGCTCTAAGTCGGGTAATTGATTCGCTTTTTTCATGCGAATCATGCGAGAGGCGCTTGACCTTCCGCCAGAATGGCGGAATCAGGTCGATTCGAAACGTTAACCCGCCCCGGCATCGACGGGAATGCAGCGATGTAAGGTACTGATCACTGGACAGGCAGTCAGCTTGCCACAGATATCAGGGTTAATCTGGACTTAACGAGAGATGCAGTTACTGGCCCGGTAAAGCGCGTTCTGGAAGGAGCGCATCCAATTTGACCGGACTGGCAGCTTACGCGGCTTTGATACTCAGCCGCTTGGAGAAAATAAAGACTATGGCGACAAAAGAAAAGGAAGAAGTCGAGACCGAACGCGAGGCCGCGACCGATGGCCCTCTGCTCGACCTTTCCGACGATGCTGTCAAGAAGATGATCAAGGCCGCCAAGAAGCGCGGTTATGTCACCATGGACGAGCTGAATTCGGTGCTGCCCTCGGAGGAAGTGACCTCCGAGCAGATCGAGGACACGATGGCCATGCTTTCCGACATGGGCATCAACGTGGTCGAGGACGACGAGCAGGGCGAGGAGCCCGAAGCCGCCGATACCGCCGCTGACGCCGAGGAAGACGCCAACGAGCTGGCCGAGCAGACCGGCACTGCCGTCGCCGCCACCACGACCAAGAAAGAGCCGACCGACCGAACCGACGATCCGGTCCGCATGTATCTGCGCGAGATGGGCTCAGTCGAGCTTCTGTCGCGCGAGGGCGAAATAGCGATCGCCAAGCGCATCGAGGCCGGGCGCGAGACGATGATCGCGGGCCTTTGCGAAAGCCCGCTGACTTTCCAGGCCATCATCATCTGGCGTGACGAGCTCAACGAATCGAAGATCCTGCTGCGCGAGATCATCGACCTCGAGGCGACCTATGCCGGGCCGGAGGCCAAGCAGGCGCCGGTTGTCGAGCGTATCGAGGAAGCCAAGACCGAGGAAAAGTCGCGCCGTTCGCGCGAGGACGAGGACGACATCACCAATGTCGGCGGCGACACGCGTGGCCTGGTGGACGACGACGAGGAAGACGATGACGAGGCGAGCCTGTCGCTGGCGGCCATGGAAGCGGAACTGCGCCCGCAGGTGATGGAGACGCTCGACGTCATTGCCGACACCTACAAGAAACTGCGCAAGCTGCAGGACCAGCAGGTCGAGAACCGGCTGGCTGCCGCGGGCACGCTGTCGCCCAGCCAGGACCGCCGGCTGAAGGAATTGAAAGACCAGCTGATCAAGGCGGTGAAGTCGCTGTCCTTGAACACGGCGCGCATCGAGGCGCTGGTCGAGCAGCTCTACGACATCAACAAGCGACTGGTGCAGAACGAAGGCAAGCTGCTCAGGCTGGCCGAAAGCTATGGCGTGCGCCGCGAGGAGTTCCTCAAGGAATATCAGGGCTCGGAGCTCGATCCCAACTGGACGCGCTCGATCGGCAATCTGACCTCGCGCGGCTGGAAGGAATTCACCAAGAACGAGAAGGACGCCATCCGCGACCTGCGCGCCGAAATCCAGAACCTCGCCACCGAGACGGCGATTTCGATCCAGGAATTCCGCAAGATCGTCAACCAGGTGCAGAAGGGCGAGCGCGAAGCCGCGATCGCCAAGAAGGAAATGGTCGAGGCCAATCTGCGCCTCGTCATCTCCATCGCCAAGAAATACACCAATCGCGGCCTGCAGTTCCTCGACCTGATCCAGGAAGGCAATATCGGCCTGATGAAGGCGGTCGACAAATTCGAATACCGCCGCGGCTACAAGTTCTCGACCTACGCGACATGGTGGATCCGGCAGGCGATCACCCGTTCGATCGCCGACCAGGCGCGCACCATCCGCATTCCGGTGCACATGATCGAAACGATCAACAAGATCGTGCGCACCTCGCGCCAGATGCTGCATGAGATCGGCCGTGAGCCGACGCCGGAAGAACTGGCGGAAAAGCTCGCCATGCCGCTGGAAAAAGTGCGCAAGGTGCTGAAGATCGCCAAGGAGCCGATCTCGCTCGAAACGCCGGTCGGCGACGAGGAGGATTCGCATCTTGGCGACTTCATCGAGGACAAGATGGCGATCCTGCCGATCGACGCGGCGATCCAGGCCAATTTGCGCGAGACGACGACGCGCGTATTGGCCTCGCTGACGCCGCGCGAAGAGCGCGTGCTCAGAATGCGCTTCGGCATCGGCATGAACACCGACCACACGCTTGAAGAGGTCGGCCAGCAGTTCTCGGTCACCCGCGAGCGCATCCGCCAGATCGAAGCCAAGGCGCTGCGCAAGCTCAAGCACCCGAGCCGGTCGCGCAAGCTCAGAAGCTTCCTCGACAGCTGAGGCCGGGTGACGGATAAGCAGTTTCAAGGGCGCCGGTGGCGCCCTTTTCCGTTTGGGCACAGGCGATCACGATTGAACGCGCCGCTCTTGCGTGTCGTGCCCTACGAGAGGATAATTCCGCGACGGACGCATTCTCTGGGCGACAAACCCGGATGCCCGCCCCGGCAGTTGGACGCCGTGCTCCGTGGCACCGGAGGGAGGTGTGGCATGACAACTTACATCGTGCTGATCAACTGGACGGAGCAAGGCGCCAAAAACGTGCGCGAATCGCCGAAGCGGCTCGATGCCGCCAAGAAGCTGCTGGGAGACATGGGCGGGTCCTTCAAGGCATTTTATCTCACCATGGGGGATTGCGACATGGTGGCCGTGCTCGAAGCGCCCGACGATGCCGTCCTGGCTCGTTTCTCGTTAATGCTGGCGACGGCTGGCAACGTCAGGACTCGGACGCTCAAGGCTTTCCCGGAGGATGCCTATCGCGAGATCATCACCTCGCTCGGCTGAGCCGCGGCGCCTGAAGCGCGTCGCGCTGAACGGCCTTTGCGACGCGCTTAAGCTCTTCTTTTTATGCATGTCGTTATCGTAAAACCGCTGCGTACCCTTTGGGCGACCTGGATCAGCGAAACCGGCCATTCCGCCGGTATCGTGTCACGTTGCGGCGCAACGGCATTTCTCGGATAATCCGTGCGTGTCCTCTGGTGCCGTTTCGAAAGATGAGCAAGCCTCTGCTGACCGTCTGGTATAATACGCGCTGTCCGGTCTGTGATGCCGGTATCAGCCGGCAGAAGCGGCGGCTGATCGAGGCGGTCAAGGCCGGGCGGATCGAATTTCGCGACATCAATGCCGAACCGGCGGCGCTGGCCGGATACGGCATCGGGCTGGAGGACATCCGGCGCCGGCTGCATGCGATCCACGCCGACGGCAAATTGCTGGCCGGCGCCGATGTTGCCATTGCTGTATGGCGGACGACGCCCGGCGAAGGCTGGCTCGCAACGCTGTTCGGCAATCCCGGCGCACTGCCGTTGACGCGCTATGGCTATGATCGCTTTGCCGATCTGCTCTATGCCTGGAACCGGCGCAAAGGCCGCTGGTAACGGGTATTATTCGCTCCGCACCGAAAGGTCCGGAGATTGTTTCCAGGCCTTTCGCGTGCCCTGCTATCGAGCCACGGGCTCGCAAAGCCAGCCAACGATACGGCGCACCGCCGGCAGCACCAGCAGCAGCGTCGGAAAGGCCACCAGCCAGGACAGGCCCCAAGCCGTCAGCCAAGTGGCCAGCATGTCGGGCTGGAAGCCAAGGCTTTTCAGTGTCGAGATGAACGACACGATGAACGTCATCAGCAACGACAGCACCAGCGGGCCGAGCACGGCGGCATAGCGCGCAGGCAGCTTGCTGCGGGGGGTTTTCATGGTCATTTGGATTTCCCTGAAGCATCCGGTTCGTCGCCTTGCATCCATTCGCCGGTATTGTCGGCGTAACTGCCCGGAACGACCGGGGTGGATGCGTTGCTTCACAGACGCTTACGGAGCGGCCTTCGGCCCTCATGCACCCTCTAGCTGCCCTCGCTGGCGAAATCAATCCTGCTGGTGCCATTTTCAGATACATCGTAAGATATATCTTGACTCGACCGTGGCGGGCACTTAGTTGAGATATATCGTAAGACATAACTCAAGGAGCAGACAATGCACAAAGACAATCATTTCGGGCATCATCGTTTTGGCGAACACGCCGAGCGCGTTTTCATGCATATGGCCGGCAAGTTCGGTGGGCGCGGCGGCTTTGGTCCGTTCGGGCATGGCATGAGAGGCGGCGGACGCGGCGGGCCGGGCGACATGTTCCGCGCCGGGCGCATGCTGGCCGACGGCGATCTCAAGCTGATCACGCTGTCGCTGCTGGCCGAGGCGCCGCGGCACGGCTATGACATCATCAAGGCGCTGGAGGAGCGCACCAGCGGCTTCTACAGCCCGAGCCCCGGCGTGGTCTACCCGACGCTGACCTTCCTGGAAGAGGCCGGCTACGCCGTTTCTACGGCGGAAGGCAACAAGAAGGTGTTTTCAATCACCGAGGCTGGGCAGGCGCACCTCAACGAAAATCGCGAGATGATCGACCACGTGCTCGAACATCTCGAGTGCTTCGGCCGCAAGATGGCGAAGGCGCGCGACTGGTTCGGCTGGAACGATGACGGCGACGGTGGCCGGCGCGGCCGCGGCCGCTCGGAAAAGCGCGACGAGTTTCGCGCCGTGCGCCACCGGCTGCGCGCCGCGCTCGGCGAAATCGTCGATGCGCCTGAAGCAAAGCAGGCCGAGGCAATCAGCATATTGGAAGCTGCCGCAGAGGCGTTGGAAGCGTTGTCGCGCGACTGACCTCTGAGTGCCAAGCCAGCTGCGGCCCTTGCCCGCTCGGCCAAGGACCGGTACTGAAAATCATCCTGCACCGCGCTATGTGGTGCAGGATGATTGCCGTTGGAGGATACCCCATGTCTTTTCTGAAGCGTCTTTTCGGCGGAGGCAACGAAGCCGCCGAGCCAAAGACAGCGGCGCCGGCAAAGCAGATCGAGCACAAGGGATTTTTGATCAGCGCCACGCCCTACAAGGCGGAGGGCCAGTACCAGACCTGCGGCGTGGTTTCGAAGGAGATCGACGGCGTGATGAAGGAGCACAAATTCATCCGCGCCGACCGCTTTGCCGGGCTTGATGACGCTGTCGACATCTCGATCAAAAAGGGCATCCAGCTGGTCGACGAGCAAGGCGAGAAGATCTTCGGATAGATCGGCTACTACAGCCTTGGGTCGATTGGCTCGCTTTCCAACGCCAGCACGGCGAAGACACACTCGTGAACCCGGCGTAGCGGCTGCTTGGCGACAAATCGCGTTAGCGCTTCGCGGCCAAGCGCGAACTCTCTGAGCGCCAGGCTGCGCTTGCCGGCCAGGCCGCGTTCTCGGAGGCGGACGAGATTGTCGGGCGCGTCATATTCGGGACCATAGATGATGCGCAAATATTCCGGGCCGCGGACCTTCAGCGCCGGCTGGATGAGCCCCTTCTTGCCACGGCTGACGAAGTCGCATGGTTTGACCACCATGCCTTCGCCGCCTGAGCCAGTCAGCGCTTCCCACCAGGCGACGGCCTCGGCACACGCGCTGCCGTCGGCCAGATCAACCATACGCCATCGAGTCGGCGTGACCACGCCGCCACGGGCAGCCAGACGGTCCGCGAGCGACATGTGCCAGACATGGTCCTGGTCAAACCAAACACGTCCCTCGCTGGCCAGCAGGTGGAAAGGCGCGGCCTTAAGGTCCTCGACGCCCGAAACTGGCCATACGTAGGGCACCCAGGCGGTGGCGTATTTGGCTGCGCGGACGGCCCGGTCTTCAAGGCGTGCGTTCAGGCCGGCTGCATCGACGCCGCGCGCCATCGCACGGGCCAGCGCCTCGCTGCTGGCCTTGAGACCGGCGGCAGAGGATGTGGCCACAGGCGCATACTGGCTTTCGATCAGACTGCCGGCTTTGGCCGACCAAGGCATTATCTCGGCGTCCAGCAGCAGCCAGTCGCTGTTCAATTCCTTCCACAGATCCGCCGCGTCGACCTCGGTGCGAAGACGGGCGAGCAGGTCCTCCGTCATGGCACTGTCATTGAAAAAGGAGCGTCCGGTGCGGGTCCAGATTGCGCCGGTTTCGTCGCCAGGGACCCCGAAGCGGCTGCGTGCCGCCTGCGCGTTCCGGCAGAGCGCGATCACTGCCCGCGAACCCATGTGCTTCTCCTCGCACACGATCTGCGCAACGCCGCGCTCGCGGAAGTAAGCGAAGGCATCCTCCGGACGTTCCAGCCAGCCGTCCTGGCTGCTGGTCTCGGACGGCGACATGGTCGGCGGCAGATAGATCAGCCATTGCGGCGAGAGCGCGAAGCGGCTCATCACCTCCAGTGCTGCCGACGCGTTCTCCTCGGCCACGACAATCCGGCCCCTCAGTCCGGTCTCGATCCAACGGCGACCGGAGACATCCTGATAATCGAGCACGCCGTCGGCGTCGGCCTGTGCCGATTTACCGGGACCGGACCCGCCCAGCGGACGTATCGGCTCCGACCAGGTCTGGATTGCCGGCACCTCGACCAGTTCGCGTTCCGGCCAGCGCAAGGCCGTCAGCTTGCCGCCAAATACGCATCCGGTGTCGATGCACAGGGTGTTGTTGACCCATTCGGCCGATAGCGTGGGCGTATGTCCATAGATAATGGCCGTCTTGCCACGATAGGCCGCAGCCCAGTCGGCACGGACGGGCAGCCCGAACTCGTCGGTCTCGCCTGTGGTCTCGCCGTACAGAGCGAACTCGCGCACAGCGCCGGAACCGCGTCCGATCATCTCTTCCTTGAGGCCGGCATGGGCGACGGCGAGGCCTCCGCCATCGAGCCAGACATGGCTGCGCAGGCCGTCGAGAAAGGCCGGCAGCGCCTCGCGCAGGCCTCGGTCCTGTGCAGTTAGCTGATCGACAGTCTGCTGGAGGCCGTGAGCGACCGTGACCTTGCGGCCTTCTAGCCAGCGGCTGAGTTTGCGTTCATGGTTGCCCTGGACACAGTAAGCCGTTCCAGCCGCGACCATGCTCATGGCAATGCGGAGTACGTTGGGCGAGTTGGGGCCGCGATCGACGAGGTCGCCGACAAAGACGATCTTGCGGCCCTCTGGTGGGACCACGGTGACCGTTCGGTCGCCCTGATGCTCAGACCAGACGATGCTGTAGCCCAATCGAGCGAGCAGGATATGAAGCTCATCCGAACAGCCGTGGATGTCGCCAATGATATCGAACGGGCCATGGTCGTCGCGCTTATCGGTCCACAGCGGCTGTCGCGACACCTCGGCCGCGTCGATGCTGGCCTCGCTGGTAAGCTTCCAGACTTGGCGGAAGCCCTCGCGTTGGAGGCCGCCAAGACCCTTGCGGATCTCGGTTGTCATGCGCTGGGCGACCCCGGCGCCGAACTGCCGGTCGGCTCGCACCGCATTGCGTGCGACGCACACCTCGACGCCTGGATCGAGGACCACGGCGACGGGCAAAGCATGCCACTTGCGCGCCAGCTCAATCCAGGGCTTGCGGTCGGCGGCTCGCACATTGGTGGCGTCGATGACGGCCAGCCTGCGGTGTTTGAGCCGCTTGCCGGCTATTTCGCGAACCAGATCGAAGGCATCCGCAGAGACGTCCTGGTCGGTTTCGTCGTCGGAGATCAGCGCCCGGCACTGGTCCGAGGAGATAATCTCGGTCGTCAGGAAATGCTTGGTGGCGAAAGTCGACTTGCCCGATCCGGTCGAGCCGATCAGCACGACGAGGGCGAAGTCAGGAATGGTGAGGTTGGTCTTATCAGGTTCTCTCATCGGGTGAACACCGCCATCTGTGTGGGGGCGCCGAGGGTCGGGTCCTCGGCTCCGATACCGCTGAAGGTGGCTGCATAGCCATAGATCTCGCCGATTTTGGCCGCCCAGGCTTGGAACTGGGCCCGGCTCCATTCGAAACGGTGATCGGGATGGCGAAATGCGCCAGGGACCAGTCTTGGAAACAGAGCGTTGTAGTCCGCATTCGGAGTGGTCACGATGACGGATTTGGGCGCCGTCTCACCGAAAACGATGCGTTCGACCAGGGGCAGCCTGTCCTCGTCGAGATGCTCGATGACCTCGACCAGAACGGCGACGTCGGCTGCGGCCCAACGGCTGTCGCGGTAGGTCAGCGATCCATGCAGCAGCGTGACCCGGCCCTCGGGCGGCCCGCCTAATTCGTTCAGCTTGAGACGCTTTGCGGCCCATTCCAGTTCGCGCGCCGCCGGATCCAGACCGAACAGCTTGTGGATCCATCGCTCGCGCACCAGCCTGTCGAGCAGCTTACCTTCACCGCATCCCAGATCCGCAACCGTGGTTCCTCCCGTCGCCCGAATGGCGTGGACAACTGCGTCCATGCGCAGATCGTTGAGCCGGATAGGCGTCTCAAGCGCTTCCTCGGGCGTGGCGCGCAACTCGGCAGGTCGTGCCTCGCCAGCCGTCTCGGGAGCCAGCCGCTCCAGAGCGATGCGGGTCAAGGCCCTGCGATTGCCCAGATAGCGGCGCACGATCAGGTCTTTGGCCGGATGATTTTCCAGCCAGCCTTCGCCTTTGGACAGCAGCTTGTCGATCTCTGCTTCGCCGACCCAGTAATGCTTGGCATCGTCCATCACCGGGATCAGCACATAGAGGTGGTTCAACAAGGCGCTGAGCCGGCCCGTGCCGGTCAGCTTCAGATGGCCGTATCGGGGCTCGCCTGCAGCACCCCCGATTCCTTCGATTGGCGTCAGATCGACTGTCCAGCCCAAGGGTTCGAACAAACTTCGAACCAGAACCTCACCGCCGCGCGTTGGCAGTGGCGTAACCACGGCTTCCAGCGGCAGTTCGCTGTCGGCCAGTTCCTGGCGCTCCTTCGATATACCGGTCATCGCCGTCCGCAGCATTTTGTTCAGCGCCACCGACAGGAAGGATGATGCTGCGTAAGGCCGGTCGTTCACATATTGGTCGAGCAGGCCTTCTGCCTGGCCCTTGCCCCGCACCAGGCCCACAGGATCGACATCGAGCAGGAGTGCAGCCTCGCACCGCTCTTCGGTTGCCTCGGGATAGAACAGCCACGCCTTGCCGAAAGACAGGTCGGTCTCGTGCAGGCGATCCGGATGCTTGTGCAGCAAGAAACCGAGATCGGTGGCCGGACGGTGCGTTGTGGCAACGGAAAGGAACATCCGCGACCGATAGCGCAGACAAGCGGAATAACCAATGGCGGTTGTGTGGCCCACCACAATAGGTTGTCGCCAACGACAACAAGGGCAGGCGCCGGGCGCCTGCCCTTGTACAATTCAGACGATGCTGACGCTTTACGCCGCGGTGGCGACGCGCTCGGCATTGCCGGTCGCGGCTACAATGGCGTCGACCTTGGTCGAGGCCTTGGCCAGCGCTGCTGCCAGCGCATCGGCGCCCATGCCGACTCCTTCGATGCGGATGACCTCGAGATCGGTCATGCCGAGGAAGCCAAGCACGCTGCGCAGGTAGGGAATGGCGTGATCGAACTGCACGGCCGCACCTTCGGAATAGATGCCGCCCGAAGCCAGCACGATGTAGACCTTCTTGCCGGTGACGAGGCCCTTGGGGCCGTTCTCGCCATAGGCAAAGCTCTTGCCGGAACGGGCAATGTGATCGACCCAGGACTTCAGCGTCGAGGAGATGTTGAAGTTGATGAAGCCGGTGGCGAGAATCACCGAATCGGCGGCGAACAGTTCATCCAGCACGACATCGGAGACGCCAACGACTTCAGCCTGGCGCGAGGTGCGCGCTTCGGCCGGCGTGTAGATGCCGGTCGCATAATCGGCATCGATGTGCGGCAACGGATTGGCGACGAGGTCGCGCACGACAAGCGTGTTCGACGGATCGGCGGCAACAAGCTTTTCGGCGAATTCAGTAGCAATACGGGTCGAGTGTGAGGCAGCGCCGCGCGGGCTCGATGTGACAAGAAGGATGGACATAATGGGGTCTCCAGGGTTGGATCAAAATCTCCCGGCAGATATGTGTACGCGGACCCATTTGAAAAACTGGTATATTTTGTATATTATCCATCTAAAATGTGGATTGAACGATGCAACCGAACCCGACGCTTGACCAACTGCAGATCCTGGTTGCGGTGGCCGAGACCGGCAGCTTCTCGGCCGCCGGGCGCAAATTGAATCGCGCGCAATCGGTGATCAGCTACGCCATCGCCAACCTCGAAGCGCAGCTCGGGCTGAAGCTGTTCGAGCGCGAGGGCACGCGTGAACCGCAACTGACCGATGTCGGCAAGGCGACGCTGGAAGATGCCCGGCGAATGGTCGGCGTGCTGCAACGCATCCGCTCGCGTGTCGACGGATACCGGCAGGGATTGGAGGCGGAAGTTACGCTGTCGGTCGACGTGACGCTACCGTCGCCGGTGCTGGTTCGGGTGCTAAAGGCATTCGAGGCGCAGTTCCCGGCCGTGACGCTGCGTCTGCATATCGGCTCGCTTGGCCTTATCCTCGATCATGTTGTCGGCGGACAGGCCGATCTCGGCATCGGGGGGCTTCTGGGTGAGACGGACGTGAATCTGCTTCGCATCGGCTTCTTCTCCCTGGTGCCAGCCGCAGCGCCTGATCACCCGCTGGCGCTGCTGCCGAGACCAGTGGCGCTAGAGGATGTCCGCGAACACATCCAACTGGTCGTCTCGGACCAGTCCGAGCGTACGCGCGGGCGTGACTATGGCGTCTTCGCCTACCGCACCTGGCGGCTGACGGATGTGCGCACCAAGCACGTGCTGATGCGCGAGGGGCTGGGCTGGGGCGGGCTGCCGCGATGGCTGATTGCCGATGATCTGGCGAACGGCCGGCTCGTCGAACTCGATCTCGAGCCTTACAGCGAAGTCCGCTCGCCGCTCTATGCCATGCACCGCGCCGATCGCAGCCCAAAACCGGCGGCCGCCTGGCTGATCGACCAGTTCAAGCGCCAGCTAGGCTGTTTCAACGAGTTCGAACCGGGTGAGGTGCCTGAGGAGGAGCCGGAGACAGGCCGTCGATCAGCGCTATGAGAACGGCGCGATAGTCCTCGATCGATGCTCCAGTTTCGATGGCGAGCGCTGCGCGGTCGAAGGCGGCAGCGAGCAAAGCGGTCAGTGCTTCCACAGGCAGTCTCGTCATGGAGTGCGAGCGCATCGCGGCAACAAGGCCTTCGCGCAGCGAACGGTTGCCATGGCGATTGTCGATCGCATCCATGGCGGCGCGGCCGAGCACGGCCGGGCCATCAAGCAGCAAGAGCCGCGTACGGCCGGGCGCACGCATGGCAGCCAGACAGGCATCCGAGCCGGCAATCAGCGCATCGCGGGCAAATAGCGAAGGCGGCGACGCGCGTTCGATCTCTTCCGAGACGGCTTGCGCCTCCTGTTCGACCACAGCGGCAAACAACGCCTGCTTGTCGGCAAAGTGATGATAGAGCGCGCCGCGCGTGACGCCGGCAGCGGCGGCGATCTCGGGTGTGCCGGTCTCGGCATAGGACTTTTCGGTGAACAGTTTGCGAGCCGCGGCGATGAGCTCGGCGCGTGTCGCGGCGGTGCGATCACGGTTGGAGCGGCGAGCGGATCCTTGTTGCATACATGCAGCCTGTATGTTAATTCCATTTACCTGCAGACTGTATGTTATTTGCCGGGAGAAGGAAAGATGAGGACGACGAGCTATTATCCGGTGCTGATGACGAGCGACGTTGCCGGCACGGCAGCCTTTTGCGCATTTCGGCTTCAAGCCGCTGTTTGAGGCCGACTGGTACGTGCATCTGCGCTCGGCCGAAGACCGTCGCGTCAACCTCGGCATCGTCCAGGGCGATCATGAGACGATCCCGGAGGAAGGGCGGGGCCGCACATCTGGCCTGCTGATCAATTTCGAGGTCAGGGATCCGGATGCCATCTATGAGCGGATCACCGCCGCTGGCCTGCCGATCCTGCGAACGCTGCGCGACGAATCCTTCGGCCAGCGCCATTTCATCACCAGGGATCCCAACGGCGTGCTGATCGACGTGATCAGGCCGATCCCGCCGAGCCCAGAATTTATGGCGCAATATGCGCAGGGTGCTGCGGCGCGCTAACTCGCCCGCGCCAACGGCATCACGGTGACCTGAGTAATGCCGGAGCGGCGCACCACCGTGCACAGTGTCTCGCGGCCGATTCGCTCGGCGTCGAGCATGCGCACCAGATCGTCGACGCCGGTGACCGGGCGGCCGTCGATGGCGGCAATAATGTCGCCTTCCCTGAGGCCGGCCTTGTCCGCCGGGCTGTTCTTTTCGACGGTGCGAAGGCGCACCGCCGTGCTGCTCGACACTTGCGACAAAAGGGCTGCGCGGCGCGGCAGGTTGGTGGTATCGGCGGAAACGCCGATGAAGGCGCGGCGCACACGGCCGAAGCGGATGATTTCCGAGATGACGAAATTGGCGGTGTTGGAGGCAACCGCGAAGGCGATGCCTTGCGCACCGTGGATCATCGCGGTGTTAACGCCGATCACCTCGCCGGCCGAGGACACCAGCGGGCCGCCGGAATTGCCGGGGTTGAGCGCGGCGTCGGTCTGGATGACGTCGTCGATCAGCCGGCCGGTGGAGGCGCGCATCGAGCGGCCGAGTGCCGAGACGACGCCAGTGGTGACGGTCCATTCGAAGCCGAGCGGATTGCCGATGGCAATTGCAATCTGGCCGCGCCTCAAACGCTTGGAATCGCCAAGCGGCGCAACATCGGCAAAGTTGCCGTCGGCGCGCACCAGCGCAATGTCGGTGTCGGGATCGCGGCCGAGCACGCGGCCTTCCCTGGAGGCGCCGTCCGGCATTGACACGCGCACGCTGCGCGCATCGCCGACGACGTGGAAGTTGGTGACGACCAGCCCGTCCTGCGCGATGACGAAGCCGGAGCCATGGCCGCCCGGGCCACCGATGCGCTCGATGCGGCAGACGGCGGGCCCGATGCGGTCGACGGCATCGGCGACCGTCGCCGAATAGGCATCGAGAAGGGCATCGTCATATTGCAATTGCTGGGCGGGCAGGGCCATCCGAGGGCTCCGTTTGGAACAAGATGAACAATGCCTATATGTGCGGAGCGGCCGGACCGGCCGCGACCTGACCAGATGGCCAGTCACATGCCCAAACTAGCCGTCAGGCGAGTATCCGCCAACGTCCTGCCGGGCGATATCTGGGTCACGAAGAACCCAGGAGATAAATCATGAGCGATTTCAATCTGAGCACGTTTTCCGACGCCATTGCCGACATCGCGGCAGCCGCGGCACCAGCGACGGCCAGCTTCGCGACGCACCACCGGACGTCAACTGCTTTCCACTGGCGGGACGGCTATTTCGTCACTGCCGAGGAGGCGGTCGAGGCCGGCGAGGAGATCGAGCTGACGTTTTCTTCGGGCGAAGCCGTCAAGGCGGAACTGGTCGGCCGCGACCCGTCCACCGGCACGGCCGTTTTGAAACCGGCCGGCGCGCCGGGCGCCCCGTCACTGGTAAAGGCGGATGCGGTGCGGCCGGGCAATCTGGCGGTCGTGGCGGGCAATAGCGACGGCACCTCGCTCGCTACCTTCGGCACGGTCGGCGAGGTCGGCCCGGCCTGGCGTTCAATGCGCGGCGGCACGATCGACCGGCGCATCAACCTTGCCGTCAATGCCGGCGGCCGTTTCGAGGGTGGCCCTGTGCTCGACGCCAAGGGTGGACTGATCGGCATGCTGCTGTTCGGGCCACGCCGGCGGGCGCTGGTCATGCCTTACGAAACGATCGAGCGGGCAGTCACGACGCTGCGCGAGAAGGGCCATGTGGCGCGCGGCTATCTTGGCGCCGGCCTGCATCCGGTCCGCAATGGTGATACACAGGGCGCCATGGTGATGAGCCTCGACGATAACGGGCCGGCGAAATCAGCCGGTCTCAGTCTCGGCGACATCATCGTGTCGTGGAACGCGGAGACGGTGCATGGCCCGCGCGAGCTGATCCGCAAGCTCGGGCCGGACAGCGCCGGTGCCTTGGTCACACTCGGCGTGGTGCGCGGCGGCGAGAACCGTGAGGTTTCCCTGACCATCGGTGAAAAGCCACTGAGCTGAGGGATAGATGGTAAGCGGCGAGGTCGCTGGCAGACGGCTGACGGTGCTGATCGCGCTCGGTGACGTCGAGCGCGCGCGAAGTCTGTCCGCCGTTCTCGCCGCGACCGATGATCTGCGGCCGGTTCTGGCCGGCGAAGTCGACGGGCGTGAGGCGGCGGATGTCGCCATCGTCGATGATCATGGGCTACAAGGCGGGCTCGTCGACGCGGCTATGCCTCGCGTGCTGCTATCGTCGCGAGCGGCCCGCGAACGGCCGGCCGATACAGTGTTTGCCGTGCTGCCCGTGCAAGCGGACGAGTTGCTGATCGCCGCCGCCGCGCGGCTCGCGGCTGCGGGCTACCGGATTTCGCGCGACAGCCATGCTCTATCCGATCGGCATCACGATTTGACCTTCCATGACAGCGACCGGTTCGAAGAGGAACCGACTGACGAGCATATCGTCCGGCCGACGCTTTCGCCGCGGGAAAGCGAGGTGCTGGCGCTGCTGGCCGAGGGCGCCCCCAACAAGGTCATCGCGCGGCGGCTGAACATCTCCGTGCATACGGCGAAGTTCCATGTCGCAGCGATCCTGACGAAGCTCGGTGCCGCCAACCGCACCGATGCGATTGCCATCGCCATGCGGCAGGGCCTGGTGCTGGTCTAGCTCGTCTCAAGGCCGACGCAGCGTAACCCACATGCGGTGTGTTGGGCCTTGCGCGGCGGTTCTCAGCCGCGCAAGGATCGTGTCTTTCATGTTGCAGGAAGGCGCAAGGATGTCGCTCAAGGGAAAGACGCTTTTCATCTCCGGCGGGTCGCGCGGCATCGGGCTGGCGATTGCGCTGCGCGCCGCGCGCGATGGCGCCAACGTGACGATCGCGGCCAAGACCGCCGAGCCGCATCCGAAGCTGCCCGGGACCATCTACACGGCGGCGCACGAGATCGAGCAGGCCGGCGGCAAGGCGCTGCCGGCGCTGTGCGACATTCGGGATGAAGAACAGGTCGCCGAGGCGGTTGCCAAGACCGTGGAGCGGTTCGGCGGCGTCGATATCTGCGTCAACAACGCCAGTGCCATCCAACTCACCGGCACGCTGGAGACTGATATGAAGCGCTACGATCTGATGCACCAGATCAACACGCGCGGCGCTTTTCTCGTCTCCAAAATGTGCATTCCGCACTTGAGGTTGGCGGAAAATCCTCACATCTTGAATCTGGCGCCGCCGCTCGACATGAAGGCCAAGTGGTTCAAGAACCATGTCGCCTACACGATGGCAAAGTTCGGCATGTCGATGTGCACGCTGGGCATGAGCGCCGAGTTCGCCAGGGATGGCATTGCGGTCAATTCGCTATGGCCGATCTCGACCATCGACACCGCGGCGGTGCGTAACCTCCTGGGCGGGGCGACGGTGGCGGCGATGAGCCGTTCGCCCGACATCATGGCCGATGCGGCATACGCCATCCTGGTCAGGCCGTCGCGTGAGGCGACCGGCAATTTCTACATTGACGAAGAAGTGCTGCGCGCTGAGGGCGTCAGCGATTTCTCGGCCTATGCGCCGGGTGCGACAGGCCCGCTCGCCGGCGACTTTTTTGTGCCGGACGAGGTGTTCGGCCGGACGGATACCAAAATCAAAGGTATCTACTGACGGAAAGTATCTAGCTGACAGGCATATCTCTTAAAGACCGGCACAGACGCGTGCTCAGTCTTCGGCTTTCTTGGCTTTGCCAAGACCCATCAGCCGGTCGATATAGGCAAGCATCAGTGCCGACAGAACGAAGGCCAGATGAATGATGGTCAGCCACATCAGCTGGTCGGTCGTGTAGGAGACCGAGTTCAGGAACACCTGCAAGAGGTGGATCGAGGAGATCGCTATGATTGTCGAGGCGACCTTGACCTTCAGCGAGCCGACATCGATCGTGCCCAGCCAATGCACCTTGCCGTCATTTTCATCGAAGCGGCTGACGAAGTTTTCGTAACCCGAGATGATCACCATCACCACCAGTGAGGCGACCAGCGCGGCATCGATGAGGCCGAGTATTTTCAGGATGGTGTCGGTGTCATCGAGCGTGAAGGCAACGGAGACGAACTCGAACAGCTTGTTGCCGAAGGACACGGCATAGATGGCAAGTGCCGCACCCAGTCCGAGATAGAAGGCGACCAGCAGCCAGCGCGAGGCGAGAATGATCGATTCGATGGCGAGTTCGAGGCGCTTCATGCGGCGATTCGGGCTCCGTTGTCGGAGTGCCGTATTTCGGGCAGGCTGCGGCGGTTTGCAAGGTTTCAAAAAAACGAAACCCCGCCGGGGAGGGGAACCGGCGGGGCTCGTGTGTCCCGCTGGAGTCGGGACAGGGCAGGGAACGCCCTTTCCAGAATCTGGGATGGGTAACCGCGCGTTTCAAGATTGATGACCGCGCGATTCAATGGTTGATCAAATCGCGCGGTTCACATTGCGGTTTATTGGGCGCTGGCCACAGGCGCTACCAGGGGGGTAATCCGGCGGATGGCGACGCGGCGGTTCTCGCGGTTGGGTCCCGACGTGTTGACCTTGAGATACTCCTCGCCATAGCCCTGCGTCGTCAGGTTCTCCGGCGGGATGCCAAAGGCGTTGGTCAAGGCTTCGGCGACCGCCTCGGCGCGGCGGTCGGACAGAGCAAGGTTCGCTTCCGGTGTGCCGACAGCGTCGGTATGGCCCTCGATCAGGAAGCTCTCGGCCGGGTTTTTCTTCAGCAGCTTGTCCATGGCGTTGGCAACACCCTCCAGCTTCTGGACCTCGGTGTCGGAAATCGAGGCCGAACCGAATTCGAAGTTGAGCGTGTCGAGGTCGATGCGGCGGGCGATGTCGCGCACGCGGGCCGAGCGCTTGACCTCGTCGATCGAATAGAGGCGCTGGACCCTCTCGACCGGCGGCCGTTCGAGGAAGGTGTAGTAGTCGTCCGGATCCTCGACCTCTTCGGAATCCAGAATGTATTCCTCTTGCGGGATGGTAAGGCGCATCGGCGGCAGGTCGTCGCCCGGGTCGCGCCAGTCTGCATCATCGTCATAGTTCCGCTCGTCGACATAGCTCAGCACATATTCGCGGCCGTCGGGCGCGATGCGTGAACGCTGGATGACGTCGCCGTAGCGATTGCGGATGGTGACGATCCGGACACCATTGTCACGCTCGACTATTTCCCGGGTGCGATCGCCCGACAGGTCCTCATAATAGACATTCCTGGCGCCGCGGTGCATGCGCGGTGCATCGCTGCTTTCGACGAACGTCTGGTTGTTGAACTGGAGGATAACGCGGTCGCCGAATTCCCTGACGACGTTGGCACCCTGGGGGCGCGGACGACGACGAACATCCTCGATGTCCGGCGCACGCTCGACGCGCTTGCCTTTTTCCTCGGTCACCGGAACGATTTTTTCAGGCTTGATCTCCCGCTGGGCTGCCCGGTCGTCGGTGGGTGGCGGCCCCTGATCGACCGGAGCCGGCTTCGGGGCTTCCACCTGGTTCTCGCCCTGCTGGGCGGGCTGGTTGCCCTGCCGCTTACCGGCATTTTGGCCGCGCTCCTTGCCACCCTTGCGCTTGCGCAAGACATCCTTCTGGCTGTCCAGAACAGGTGCCTCGTTCGGATTGGCCTGGGCTTCACCCTGGACCGGATTTTCCCCCTGGACCGGCGCGGCCTGGCCAGTCGAAGGCTGTTCGCCGGTCGAGGGCTGTTGCTCTCCTGTCACCGGCTGTTCGCCGACAGGCCTCTTGCCACGTTTCTTGATCTTGTCCTGGGGCTGTTCGCCCGGGACGGGAGCGGCCTGCTGCTCGGTCGGAGCCGGTTGGGCCTGTGGGGTCGCTTCCTTATTGGTCGGCGCCGGCTGGCCTTCCGCCTCCGTGGCGGGTCCGGTCAATTCAGCAGGCTTCTTGCGCTTGCCCGGCTTTTGTCCGGGCTCGACAGTCGGAGCCTGTTCTGCCGGGGCAGCCTCGATCTGCTGGTTCTGTTTTTGCTTCTTCTTGCGCGGATTGACGTTGGGCTGGTTGTCGTTTGCCGGCGCTGCCTGCTCGGCCGGTTGTTCCGATGGGGCCGCTTCGATCTGCTGCTGATTGCGCCGCTTCTTGCGGGGCTGCTCGGTCTCGGCCGGAGCGATCTGCTCGGCCGGAGCGGATTCTGTTTGCTGCTGCTGATTGCGCCGCTTCTTGCGGGGTTGCTCGGACTCGGCTGGAGCGATCTGCTCGGCCGGAGCGGATTCTGTTTGCTGCTGCTGATTGCGCCGCTTCTTGCGGGGTTGCTCGGACTCGGCCGGAGCCGCCTGCTCGGCCGGAGCGGATTCCGTTTGCTGCTGCTGGTCGCGCTTCTTCTTTCTGGGCTGCTCTGCCTGCTGGCTCTGCGCGCAGGCCTCCGCCGACTCGCCCTCGGCGCAACTCGATTGCACTGGGATGAGCGGCGCTGCGGTGCGTTGCACGGGGCCGAGTGCGGCATTGCCTTGCAGCGGGAACGCGCCTAGCGGCGCGGACGCCATCAACAGGC
Organism: Mesorhizobium sp. M1307; assembly: GCF_040318155.1. NCBI lineage: Bacteria > Pseudomonadati > Pseudomonadota > Alphaproteobacteria > Hyphomicrobiales > Phyllobacteriaceae > Mesorhizobium > Mesorhizobium sp. M1307. The sequence goes on from NZ_JAMYLR010000016.1 coordinate 41,049, forward strand.
CAAGCGCCGTGCCTGCCAGAATCCGTGGTTGGCGTTTCATCATAAACACTCCTTGTGGCGTCCCATCCCTGCCCAAACTTTCAGCAACCATGTTTGGTTCCTGTTTGTAGGTTCTAGCTGTGGCACAGGGCGATTGACCGGCGTTTTGAAGGCGACTTCATGTCATTCGTATGGTCCTGGCGTATGTTCCGGCGTATGGTCCCGGCGTATCGTTCGGACGAGGGTGCACGGTTGCCGTGCTTGACCTTGAAGCGTCCGGGGGCCACATGCCGACGATGGAAAAGCCGTTCTGGAAGACCAAGACGCTCGAGGCGATGACCCCGGCCGAGTGGGAATCACTCTGCGACGGTTGTGGCAAGTGCTGCCTGTCGAAACTCGAAGACGAGGACACCGGAGAGATCTACTGGACCAGCGTCGGCTGCCGGCTGTTCGACGCTGGAAGCTGCCGCTGCTCCGACTATGCCAACCGGCTGGCGCGTGTTCCGGATTGCGTCGGGCTGACGCCGCAGAACGTGCGCACCATCAGCTGGCTGCCCAAGACCTGCGCTTACCGGCTGGTGGCCGAGGGCCGCGATCTCTATTGGTGGCACAGGCTGGTGTCGGGAAGCGACGAGACCGTGCACGAGGCCGGCATCTCGATGCGCGGCCGGGTCAGCGCCAGCGAGACCGACCTTGCCGAGCCGGACGACTATTTCGACCATATGCTCGCGGACGAGCCTTAGGATTTCCTGCGGTAACGAAGACCGGGAACCATGGCAAAAGGGTACGTTCCCCATCTGCCCTGCATAGAACGGTTCCAGAAACGGACAGACTAACGGCTGGCCCATTCTTGCCGCATGAACGGGGGATGAATGGCCGGTTCGCAAAAAATTCAGACAGGCGGGTGCATTCTCCTCGCATAGGTTTGACGAAAACGGGTGGAAACCCTCAAACAAGGAGAGAAGACAATGTTCAATACCATCAAGACGGTTGCTCTTTCGGCACTTGTCGGCCTTGGCACGCTTGCTGCCATCCCCGCTCATGCTGACAGCATCTATCTCGGCTTCGGCAACAACCAGGATCCGCGCGTCGGCGTCTATACCGGCGACGAAGATGATGGTTACTATCGCGAACACCGCCGTCATGGCGGCTGGCGCCGGTCCTGTTCGCCGGAGCGTGCCATTGACAAGGCCGAACGCATGGGCCTGCACCGCGCCCGCATCATCGACATCAACCGCCGCACGGTCAAGGTCGCCGGCCGCCAGTATGGCGACCGCGTCGTAATCGTATTCGCCAACGAGCGCGGCTGTCCGATCATCTATCGCTAAGGTCTTCGGGCTTGCGGCCGGCTGACTTGCAGCCGGTAGAGTAGCGGAGCCCTTTCCGCCAGGACGGAAAGCGCGGCTCAAAAAACCCCGGAGGATCGATCCTCCGGGGTTTTTTCATGCTGCAAGCGATGATCATTTCAATTCGAAAGTCACCGTCACCTGTGCGGTATAGGAATTCTCGCCGGCTTGCACCGGGACCGACGCGCCGGCGGCATCGAATGCCTTGGCGTTGATCGGCATCGGCGGTGGTGCGAAATTCTGGTCGGTGATTTCCAGGACCCGGCCGATGCCGACGCCGGCCGCTTCGGCCAGCGTCTTGGCCTTGGCCATGGCATTGGCGACGGCCTTCTTGCGCGCCTCGGTGACGGCTGCCGCCGGATCGTCGTTGGAGAAGGAGATGCCGCCGCCCTGGTTGACGCCGAGCGACACCGCCTTGTCGAGAATGTCGCCGGTCTTGTCGATGTCGCGGACGCGCACCGAAAGCGTGTTGGTCACCTGATAGGCGACAAGCTCGGCCTCCTGGCTGCCGTCGGGCTTGTTGGTGTAGTTATAACGCGGATTGATCTGGATGCCCGCTGTCTGCAGGTCGCGCTCCTTGATGCCGGACGATTTCATGGCAGCGATCACCGCGGCCATGGCGTCGTTATTGGCATCGAGCGCTGCACGTGCCGTCTTGGCTTCGCGCATGACGCTGAGCGTCAGCAGAGCCAGATCGGGTGCTATCGCCGCCTCGCCTTCACCGGTGACGACGATACGCGGCGGCGGTGGCGAATCGGCGGCGGCCGCGATCGCCGGAAATGCGATTGCGGCGGCAATCGCCAGGGGCAAAATACGTCTGGTCATGAAATCTCCTCGATCTGGGATCCCAAGACAGCCGAGTGTTGGCCGGCGTCCAATGGGCGACGTGCAATAGGTTATCAATATGGGCTGATTTGGGCGATCCCTGCCAGCCCCTTGGAACGCCTGCTCGGAAAGCCCTCGGAAAGCCTTGTGCGGTTCAGGGAAAAACACTAATCCAGCGCCGTGGGGCCTGTAGCTCAATGGTTAGAGCCGGCGGCTCATAACCGCTTGGTTGGGGGTTCGAGTCCCTCCGGGCCCACCATTGGCTTTTGTGGCCGTTGATTTAATTGGATTTTTTGGCCATTTTTGTCCCACCTCTTTCAACCCCCTCAGAAAGTGGGACAATTTTGTTCTCTTTTCGATCGATAACCAGCAGGTATTTCGCCGCTCTCGCTACCTTCCGGCGACGCGCTTTCTTGATGTAGTGGTCGGGCTGCTGGTACGTAGTCCACCCATATATCGCCTTCAGCTGCTCGTGCGTCGCGCCGTTCTCAGCGGCGATCGTCGCGCCGGCCTTGCGAATTCCATGAGCACTGCAGTGCGGCAGCTCAGCTTGATCACACCACTGGCGCATCTTGTTGCCCAGACCGTTCTCCGAGAACGGGCGACCATACTCATTGACCAGGAAGGTCATCTGGTCGGAGGGCGTGTGCTCAAGTTCCGCCTCTAGTTCGGGCAGAAGCGGGAGCTCCACCAACACCGCATCCTTGTTACGACTGGTCTTCCCAGGCTTAATTCTGATCCACTTCTCCCACTGCTCGGTCTCCTCGTTGTAGACGAGCGTGATGTGCTGTCGACCGAAGATCGCGACGTCGGACAACCGCAGGCCAGTAAACATGAAGATCGAGAGCGCACGTCTGGCTGCGGTACCCAGCGGATGCCGCTTCTCATATTGAACGATCTCCGACACGTCCCATGGGTGCCAGCCGTCGCCGCTCTTTAGCCGTCTGATGCCGCGGGCGGGATTGGAGTCGACGCCCGGAATCTCTGTGTCCTTTGCCCACTCAAACATCGCGCTGATGGCTTTTACGATATTGTTTGCCGCGCCAAGGGCGTCGAGCCTGGTGTCCCTGATCTCCTTAACATGAGACCGTTTCATACCGGCGAATGGCAGAGATCCCTTGGTGGGATACTGAGGATCCGGGTCACCTTCGAGGGGATGAGGTAATTCGCATACGCGCTCCAGAATTGCTCGTCGGCGCGCCATAGTGTCTTGGGTGATTTCCGTGCCGCCCCGACGGTAATACTCCTGGCAAAGCCACAGCAACGTGCCTTTCTTCGCTGGCTCGGAAGGCTTGGGGAGGCGCTGGCAAATCTCGGGAAGAGTGCCGGGCCGAACATAAGTGACCTCGGCGCGCGCGCACCGCAGTTCCTCGAGGAACTCGTCGCTGCCGGTCGGTTCACGGAGCCGGACCTTCTTCCGACCCGGTGCGCGAAAATAGTACCGATCATTGCCGTGGCGATCAGTGTCCTTCACTACGCCCTTAAGATCGACCTTCACGGGCTCATCCGTCATGTTCGTGGTTTTCGATCCCAAGGATTGTCTAGTGGCGGCGAATCTTCGTCAAGCTTTGGTGCTCCTCCGATTTGGCGGTGAGGGAGCTTTCGAAACGCCAATACAAGTTCCTCGACGTCCCAAACAATGCGCCCCTTGCTCGGCATTCGTGGCTGCGGCATCCGGCCGTCCTGGACCATTTCATCAAAGGTCGTTGAGCTTACGCCGATGAACGTCGCAGCCTGCTCGCGATTGATTCCTACCGGCGGGAGCGAGGGCGGCAAGACGCTCGGGGTGCGCAGCATCGGTTTAGTGCGTTGAAAGCGCGTCTTTGGCGCCTGCCTGTCTTTCTATGCACCTGTCCGAATATTGCAGACGCTCAATCATGTCCTGGCCCTGTGCTTGCAGGCTCACCTAGGTCTCCAGACCTAGGATCGCTCAAGACACCGGACTCTTTTCCAGCCTTTGTGTACGATGATGGGTATCTTAATGCGCTCGAGGCCAAGAACTGAATGGGCAGCGACTTGCAAGGGCAAAATGACCGCGGAACCACGTATCTGAGTCAGAGGCGCAATCCAACTGAGGAACGCATGGTTGTGTTTTCAGACGGTTATGACTCTCATGCATGCGTAACAACCAACAAGAATACCAACAAAATATTTCTGTGGATCACTTTCATTCCTCATGGAATGCGCGACTGATTTGGTCCGACAGCGGCTTCACAAAATAAGAAAGCGCCGTACGCTCGCCCGTCTGGATCATCGCTTCGGCCGGCATGCCGGGCACGAGCGTCAGGTCCTTGAGCTTCGTCAGTTCCGCATGCGGAACCGACAGACGCACCAGGTAATACGAAACGCCGTTTTTTTCGTCCGTCGCCAGATCGGCTGCGATCCGGCTGACATATCCGTTCAATACCGGCGTGGTCCTCAGATTGAAGGCTGACATCCGCAGCACGGCCTTGTGACCAAGCTGGATTTGGTCGATGTCCTTCGGGGTGATTCGTGCTTCAAGCGCAAGATCGTCGCCTTCCGGCACGATTAGCATAATCGGATCGGCGGGCGTGATCACTCCTCCGACAGTATGAACTGCGAGTTGTTGAATGGCGCCTGACTGCGGCGCGACAATATCGATCCGTCGCAGTTCCTGTTCAGCCGCCACCTTGCGCTCAACATACTCCCCAACCTGCGCCTGAACCTCTCTGAGCTCTTGGCCGACTTCCGTCTTGAAATCCGGATCGATCTGCAGGATCTGCAGGCGCGTTTCGGCTATGCGGGCTGCCCTCTGTGCCTGTTGTGCAATCTTCTCACCGCGTTCGCCGCCGAAAGTGGCAACCTGCGTCTTCAGACTGTTCAAGCGTTGGTCCGAGACAATGCCTTGGACGCGCAGCCCACTCAGGGCAGCAATTTCCTTTTGGAGGATCTCGGTGCTTTTCTCACAAGCGATTTCCTGCGCCTTGAGCCCCTCGATCTCGTGCTCATATTGAGTGATGCGTTCCGCTAGCTGCGCCTGCCTTCCGTCGCGGGATTGTCTGCGGAATTCGAACAGCCGCGTCTCGCCATGTACTGCCGAAGCTACGTCCGGAACATCTCTGCGGGCGAGCAGCCAGTCCGGGAAGGCGATCTCCGCCAGATCGTCACGCTCAGCTTCGAGTCGTGCCAGGTTGGCGGCCAGCTCATCGAGCCGCTTGGTGACTACAGCGAGAGTGGCGCGCGTCTGGGTGGCGTCGAGCCGCATGAGGATGTCGCCGGCTTTTACTTTATCACCTTCGCTCACCAGGATTTCTCCCACCACCCCGCCGGTCGGGTGCTGCACCTTCTTCACATAGGAATCGACGACAAAGTGTCCGGACGCGACAACCGCGCCGGACAGATTCGTGAAGGCCGCCCAGGCTCCGGCTCCTCCCACAAAGATCACGCTCGCCAGCAGGCCCGCCACCAGATGCCGGCGAATGGACCTGGAAACGTCATTGTTCTGATGAATGCCGGACACCGGGATCCTCCATGTCAGCGCGCTCGTTATCCTGTGTAGACTCGATGGCCTTGACCCCAGCGCCTGATGCCATCGCTGCCCCCTTAAGGACTTTGGAAAGCGCTTCATCACGCGCACCGAATGCTCGCTGCCGTCCACCTTCCATCACCAACACCAAATCCACGGCGCGGATGGCGCTCGGCCGATGGGCAACGACAACCGCAATGCCCTTGCGCTCGCGCACGGAGGCGATCGCCTTAACGACCGCAGCCTCGCCTTCCGCATCGAGATTGGCATTGGGTTCATCGAGCACAACAAGGAAAGGGTCTCGATAAAGGGCACGGGCAAGACCGACACGCTGGCGCTGCCCGGCGGAAAGTGCCGATCCGGCCTCACCAATCGGGGTTTCGTAGCCGTGCTCAAATCGGAGGATCAGTTCGTGCGTGCCCGCTGCCTTCGCCGCGGCGACAATAGCCTCAGGGTCAGGATCGTCTTCAAGACGAGCGATGTTTTCGGCAATGGTGCCGTCGAATAGTTCAACACCTTGCGGCAAATAGCCGATATGACGGCCTAGCGCTTCCCGGTCCCATTGATCGAGGCTTGCGCTGTCGATGCGAACCTTTCCGGCGACCGGCGTCCATGCGCCGACGATGGCGCGCGAGAGTGTCGACTTGCCCGAACCCGATGCACCGATGATCCCGAGTGCGCTTCCCGCCTGAACGGCAAACGCAAGGCCGGTCACGGTCGGCTTCCTTTCGCCGGGCGGAACGATTGTCACGCCTTCGAGGCGGAGTTCGCGTTCAGGTGCAGGCATTGGCATAACAGGAGCGGTTTCAGGAACCTTTCCCAGGAGGTCCTCCAGCCGCGCCCAACCCTGGCGCGCCATGAGGAAGGGTTTCCAGCTTGAAATGGCCAGATCGACCGGAGCCAGCGCACGCCCCATCATGATCGAACTTGCAATCATGACCCCGGCCGTAGCCTCCTGACTGATCACAAGGTACGCGCCGACGGCAAGAATGGCCGATTGCAGCAGCACGCGCAGCGACTTTGAAATGGCACCCAGCCCACCTGCCACGTCCCCGGCTTTCCGGCTGGCGGCCAGATACTTGGCATTGGCCGTGTGCCATCGGGCAGCGATCCGCCTTCCGAGACCGAGAGCTTGCACGACCTCGGCATTGCAACGCGCTGCTTGCAGTAGACCATTTCGTGCCATGTTGTGGGCAATGGTATCGCGTATCGGTTGTTGCGAGAGAGTGTTGGCAAGAAGTGTCAGAGATGTGAGACCGATCGCCCCGATAAGGGCCGTCATGCCGATCCAGAAATGAAAGAGGAAGCAAATGGCAAGATAAAGCAGCATCCATGGCAGATCGAAGAACGCTGTCGGACCGTTTCCACCTAAGAATCCGCGAATATTGTCGAGATCGCGAAGCGGCTGCAAGCCGTCGCCCGGCATGCGCGTTAAAAGCGGAAGGCGAACGATCGCATCGTGAACGCGTCCGGAAAACTGTTCATCGAAACGCTCGCCAATCCGCAGCAGCACGCGGGCGCGCAAAACGTCGAGCAGGCATTGGAACGCATAAAGCCCTGCAGCAAGCACGACGAGCCCCACTAGCGTCGATACGCTGCCACTTGCCAGAACGCGGTCGTAGACCTGAAGCATGAACAGCGGCGAGATCAGCGCAAGCACGTTGACCACGCCGCTGATCAACAGAATTCCCCAAATAGCGGAACTCAGAGGGAAAGGTCTCAAAGCTGAATCCTTCAAGGAATGGTTACTCACGTAGGTCTCCGTGAGGATCTGGCGACCCAGCTCCCTATATTGCTCCCCGAGCGGCAACCGACTGCATCCGCGCGCTGATTCAGGATCAGTGCTCCCGCCGAATGTGTTTGGTTTGGCATCTAATGGAGCGGGTCAACAACAACACCGTCCGGCTGAAGGTTTGGAAGGGCAACGTCATCGTGGCCGGCCGCAAGGGCCCGAACAGGCTTCCGCCTCCACGCCTTCAGGGAGATTTCGGTGTACGACCAGCGCGACGTGCAGGGCTTCGTCAAGCTGTACACGCTGCGACTGCTCCCGGGCGCCCCGGCCCATCGCAAGTAGCGGAAACGGAAAGCGCCCGCCCCCGGGGGGCGGGGCGCTGTTCCGTATGGGTTTTCTGGATCAAACGAAGGTGAAGTCCGACGCGGTCAGGCCTAGGTCGGCCACGGTGACCACACCGCCCAGGTGGACGAATTCATGCGCGTTGTTGTCGGCGGTGACATAGGCCAGAGTTGCGACTCTGTCGGTGTAGCTGCTTTGGTAGACAATGATGTCGCCGGCGTGCTCGCCGGAGATCGCACTCGCGGCTTCAGAAGCAGAGTTGAAAGATTCGCCAGTGATTACCACGACGTGTTCGCCGTTCGCACCTGAGGCCGCACCACTGTAGAAGCTGCTCACCGGGTAGCCGGACTGTATGCTGGCGTTGTTGACGAAGTTCGCGCCAAAACCGTCATTGTAGAGGCCCACCGCATCGAAGGCGAACTTGTCCTCCGCCGGGTTGAAATCGGTGATAGTGGTAATGTCCGACTTCGACCCGACAACCCCAGGCACCGGATTGTGGAACTGGAACACGAACGTGTCACTGTCGGTGCCCCCGGTCAACGTGTCCTGGCCGTCACCCACGTAGAGGACATCCTGGCCGGGACCGCCGCTGAGCCTGTCATTGTCCTCACCGGAGACGCGCGGGTTGAAGCGGCCGTTGTCGCCGGAGAGATCGTCCCAGCCATCTCCGCCGAAGATGCGGTCGTTACCCTTGCCGCCGATGAGTCGGTCACTGTCCGGGCCACCCGAGATCTCGTCGTTGCCGCCACGACCGTCAATCCAGTCACCGCCCTGGAAACCCTCCATCCAATCGTCAAGCTCGGTGCCGATGAGTGTTTCGGCACCCGGGCCACCCTCGATAATCTTTGCCATCGAAAATACTCCTAATGATGCACCCTGCCTGACGCGTTCATATTGCTCATCGGATAATTAGAGAAATCGATTGCTTGGATAGACACACATTTACGAAATGGATGCACTCACGTTCACTTCCTTCTGCTGAGCAGTTGCGGGCTCGCTGGCGGCGGGGACGCTGGTCGCCCAAGCAATCGATCTGAAGATTCGACACTCAAACCACCAGGACAACACTTCGTAACGGGGCCGACCTGGTTCGGCCCCAAACTTCTCTCTGTTTGCTCGACGCCGGCATACCCGCACCGTAAGCGCTGGACGAGGACAAGTTCCGCTGGCCGCGGGTGGAGAACGGCGTGATCCGGCTTGCCGCGCGGAACTGATGGCGCTCGTCGAAGGCATGGACTGGCGCGTTTGAGCCGAACGGAGACGGCGTCCGACGTCGGCCGGATAGGCCGTGGCGAAGTGACTCAGGCGCAAAAGGCGGGCCTCAGGCCGTGCAAAATAAGCTCCTGTCGGCGTCATGACGAGAAGCGCTTCGGCCCGTCCCCACGAAATCGATACGCTCAAGGCGATGTTCGTCGCCATGGCGGCGGAGAAGGCCAAACTGCAACAACTCCGGAGCGAAACACTCAAGGCCGAGATCGTCCGGATGGCGACACTCAACGAGCCTGCCCAGGAGCGGATCGCCGACCTTCATGGGATCGTCAAGCAGCTGGAGCGCGCCGCTTCGGTCGCAGCTCCGAGAAGCTCGAACGTGACCAGCAGGCCTTCGCCTTCGACGAAATCCAGACCGGGCTCGGCGCGATTGAGTCCGAGCTCGAGGCCGCAAGACCGACAGGCGAGCCGCGACGTGCTGCTCGACCGCGCAAGGCGTTCCCGGCGCATCTGGAGCGGGTCGAGATCGTCATCCAGCCCGAGCCATGGGGGAAGAAGCGCTCCCGCAGCCAATCGTCCAGTCCGTCAAACGCGGTCGGCCGCACAGGCTTGCGAAACGGAACAGTCCCGCCCTCGCTTAGATACCGAGGCACCGTGTTGCGCGCGCACCCGAATTCTTTCGCCCGTCGGTTCCCCAGCCAAGCTCATGCAGCGGCAGCATCGCTGCCACCTCTTCAGGCTGAGGATCTGCTCTCCCTGCATCGTTCTCGACAATGCAGGAATCGCCCAATCCCAATCGCCATCCATGCCTCCTCTCATAACCGAGGGGTCGTCGGCCGACAACTGAGACGTCCGGTGCTCTTAGGCGGGGTAATCATACGAGATGCCTCCTGCAACATCATTTCCCGCATCCATAGGCTTGCCGGATCATTATTGTGAAGCGCAGGCCATTGGACGGCCTCCGTGAATGCGGCAGGAAGTGGCGGCGGAAGTTCGACAATCCGCAGGGGTGTTAATTTTGCGAAATGCTGCGCCAGCCGTAAGGGCATTGTCCCGATGCGGTTGGTGCCTGATAGAAGGGGCGGGATCATGCTAAAGCCCTGTACGACGACCTCGATACGTCTCTCGAAACCGTTCTCGAGCAAATACCATTCCTCGATGGAGGGCTGCCGGGTGTCCCCGAATTTAAGCACAACCTGCCCCATCGACAAGTATCGGTCGAATGTAAGTGGCTCTGACAGCTGCTTGTTCGTGCCGCAGCCTACGCATACGAGCATATCTTCGAACAGGGCTGCGCGAGGATGTTTCGACATGAACACTTCCGGCATAATCAGAAAATCAACGTCGCCGCGCCGGAGAAGCTCCTCGGGGTCGTCGGAAATAAGCAGACATTCGAAGCGGACGGCGGGAGCTTCCCGCGCAGCACGCTTTACGATCTTCTTAAAAAATACGAGTGTGAGGTAATCGGAAAGGATGATGCGGAAGCGACGATCCGATCGGGCCGGGTTAAAGGCGTCCCAGGAAATAATCGACAGCTGGATGTGCAGCAATGCCTCCCGGACTGCTGTGGCGAGCCCCTCCGCGCGCGGTGTCAAAATGAGTTCGCGGCCGTTCATCGTAAATAGCTCATCGCTGAAATAGGCGCGTAACCGACCGACGGCGGCGCTCATGGCCGGCTGACTCAGGTTAATACTGCGGGCCGCGGCGGTGACTTTACGCTCCCTGATCAAAGCGTCCAGCACAACGAGGAGATTTAGATCGAGTCCCTTAAAACGCATGTATTGACCTATCCGACGCGCGGATGGGCATCGCCCAAAGAATCAATTTTACGAATGGTGAGTAGCGTCAACGCATCAGCCGACGACGAAATAGAGCAACCGATAGGAAGAACGGCAAAACCGTGTATATGCAAAGCGCGCCGATATGCAGGCCCATGCTGCCGGCCGGACGGCCAAGCATCGCCGGACGAATGAGGTCAATTGCATGTGCGAGCGGCAACAAGGAGGCGACGTCCTGAAAAGCGCCGGGCAACTGGTTGACCGGAAACATCGCGCCGCAAAGGAACAGCATGGGTGTTATAACAAGCGTATTATAAAATATGAAATATTCATAACTGGGCGCAAGCGCCGTGACGACCATCGCTAGACTCGCGAAGGCGAGGCCACTGAGAGCGATGACTGGCAGCAAGCAGAGGATGGATGGCCACGATGTGTAGCCGAGCGTGGTGGCAACAATGGTGATTGCTGTGCCCGCCATCAGGGCCTTGGTGGCTGCCCACGCCAATTCGCCGAGTAAGATATCGCCGAGCGTCAGCTGAGTGCATAGCATTCCTTCCCAGGTGCGCTGGTTGTCCATGCGGCCGAAACTCCCGTAAACCGTTTCAGCAGTCGCCGATGCCATCGCGCTTGTGGCAACCATGCCAGCCGCGAGAAACGCAATGTACGACGTGCCCTCAATAGGACCTATCATTGTTCCGATGCCAAAGCCGAGACCGAACAGATAGATCATCGGATCGGCGAGGTTGCCGAGAACCGATGCAAGCCCGATTTTCTTCCATCCAAGATAGTTGCGGCGCCAAACCGCGACCCAATTCCACGCATTGGCGGGCATGGCCGCCGCATAACGTTCGCCCATTGTTCAGTCCTCCATCTCGCGCCCGGTTAGCCGCAAGAACACATCCTCGAGATTGGGGGGACGCTGCAGAAGGCGCAGACCCGCGCGCCCGCGTAGCTGCACCAGCACCTGCTCCGGATCGGGTGCATAGCAAAAAAGCGTCTCACCGCTCACCTCGATGCGCTGTGCGTACGGCCGGATCAGCGCACCCAGTTCATGCGGATTGCCGCCGTAGACCTCGACCACGTCACAGCCGATCTGCTCGTCAATGAGTGCGGACGGGCGGCCTTCGGCGATCTTGCGCCCCTCCTCCATAACGCACAGCCGATCGCACAGCCGCTCGGCCTCTTCCATGAAATGGGTAGTCAAAAGAATAGTCTTGCCCCGCGCCAGCAGCGATCGCAGCCGTTCCCAGATCAGGTGGCGGGCCTGCGGATCGAGGCCGGTGGTCGGCTCGTCCATCACCAGCAAGTGCGGGTCATTGATCAGCGCACGCGCGAGCGTCAGGCGCCGCTTCATGCCGCCGGACAGTTCGGCGACGCGCGCATCCGCTTTGTTCTCGAGGCGGGCGAACTCAAGCAGCGATGGTATGACCGCTTCGATCTGGCGTCTGCTCATCCGGAAGTAGCGCCCGAACACCAACAGGTTCTCGCGTACAGTGAACGCGGTATCAAGATTGTCGAACTGCGGGACCACGCCGATGCGCATACGTGCCAAACGCGCGCGCGCCGGCACTGGAGCGCCGAGCACAGTAATCTTCCCCGCATCAGGCGATGTCATGCCGAGGACCATACGCGCAATCGTGCTTTTGCCCGCACCGTTCGGTCCCAGGAGCCCGAAGCATTCCCCCGCCGCAACGCGGAACGACAGTCTGTCGACAACGAGCTTGTCATAAGTTTTGCTTACGTCAGTAAGATCGATCGCTACCATGGACATGGGTTCATTTTACCGAGAGGGACGCCAAGACTGGCGGTTGCTTGGTTGCCTGCCGGACCTGAAACTGTGACTCGTCTTCGCCATCCCAGCCGTCGATAACGAACTGATCGACATCACAAGGATTTAGCCCCTGTTCCGCCAAAGCGGCGACAATTGCGTCGAGATTATCGATGGTTTGATAACGCGGATTGTTGTGCCGCTTTTCCTGCTCAACGCAGAAGACGAGCCGTCCATCCTCGACAAGGGCGATCGCCCCATCATGGGTCAGCTTGGTACCACAGATGCGCATAGTGTCTCCACGTTAACGGCGATAGATTCGATTGATCAGGAAGCGGAAAGCGGGTTCCGGAAACGGACGAGCAAGCAGTCTTCGTTGACCGACTCGCCCCGACACTCAAGACGCTCTACCTCGATCAACGTTTCGTTCAGCATGGCGATGACCGGCTCAGCACCAGCGGCGTGACCCCAGCGACGGCAATTAGCATCCCTTGCCGATCCGAAGATCAGATGCCCGCCTGGCGCAAGCACCCGCACCAGGTTTTTGACGGCCGCGCGCATCTCGGCTATGTCTTCGAGGTAGTATAGGACCTCCGCCACAACGATCAGGTCAAACAACTCGTCGGTCGAAAACTGTTGAACATCGGAGACTATCCAGTTGATGCGCGACGGCTCCTTTATCCGTTGACGTGCTCGAGCAATCGCTTGCGCCACGACATCGATGACGGTGAGCCCTTGGCAGTTGGGAGCTAATTTTTCCGTGAATGCGCCGGCAGCGCACCCGACTTCGAGGGCATTTGTAATGGAGCCTTGGGCAAGCGCCAGCTGGAGCATTTGCGTGTGGCGCTCCCGCTCGAACGGATTGCCGTCGAGGCGCCACGGATCGTCTGCGGCCAATTCCCGATCGAGCAACTGATGATTCATGTTCTGGGTCAAACTCGTCCACCTCTCGTCCACCTAGGTAATTAGCGATCACTCGTCGCCGCAGATGTTGCTCGACAGCGCTAATCCCGAAGAATCCGCGCAAGATTGAGCCTGCGAAGCGGAGCCGCATGCGGTGAGAATTCTGCCCTGCTTGATCCAGTGATCGGAGTTTGGGTGGGGGCCTGTTTTCCCCCAGTGTTCGATGTAGGGACAGCAGAGCTTCGCGACAGCCAATCGCTATTGCTCAATGTACACAGCGCGTAGGCCTTCAAGGGAAGTAAGAGAAAGATGTTGATGAACGTGTGCAGGGAAAAGCCCAGAAATCGAAACTGTCGAGCACGAAATGCTACCACGCTGCATCGGAGCATGGTCATGGACACAATCATCAGTCCTGTCCACCAAGGCACAGTGCCTGTCAGTGCGAAATGTGCGAGGCCCGTTAGTACCGATAGGGCGAGGAGTAGCGGCCCGAGATTCTGTCCGACCACGTCCAACGTGAGATAGCTATTGAGGCCGGGCAGCAAGCGCAGCCCAAGCAGCGTGTCCCGGAATGTGCTTCGTGCCCAACGGAGTTGTTGGCGCAGATACGGTCCGAGTCTGTTCGGAACGACTGTGGCCGCGATGGCGCCCGGAACGTACTCGGTTCGAAAGCCTGCTTTCAGCATGAGGATAGTGAGATGGCGATCCTCCCCGAAGTCGCTTGGCTTGCCCCGAAAAAATTGCGACTCGTACTGGTCCAGTAACAAAAGGAGCGCAGACCGGCGGTACATGGCACATGGGCCGCAACAGCACATAACGGCACCGAAGCGAGCCTGTGCCGCGCGCTCCTCGTTGCAAGCCAGCCAGTACTCCATGTCTATCAGCCTTGTCAGCCAGCTCTCGCTCCGGTTACTGGCAATCAACTGACCCATGACTGCGCCGACCGCTGGATCTCGCATCTTCGGTACAAGCTTGGTGATGACGTCGGACGCGAGTATCGTGTCTGAATCAACGTTAAGCACCAAATCCCCGGATGAGCGGCGTATCGCGGCGATCTGCGCCTTGCGCTTTCCAACATTCTCGGGAAGCAAAATGATGTCGAACCTAGGGTCGCGCGCGTAGGTTTCGTGGACAGTTCCTACGGCTTCGCGATTTCCAGAACCGTCATCAACCACATAGACCCGAAGTCTTCCGGCGTATTCTTGGTCTGCAATGGACGCCAGGCACTCTGAAAGCGTGCGCGGATCCTCGTTGAAGCAGGGGACGATGACATCCACGCTGGGCAGTTGATCGGAGCCGACGAGATCCTCCAACGCCGATGAGTCGTTTGTCGGCAGAGCATAAATCCCCTGCATGCTCTTATAAGCAGTCGAGAGCAGTGCATAAAGCGAAATGGCCACAGTGCTGGTTGTACCAAGAAGAGTCATGGGATCTCGTTTGTTCAGTGATGTTGAGGAAGTGAGCGGATTACAAATCCGCGCTCATGAAGTGCTGGAATCAGCCGGGACAGCGCCGTGACCGTCTGGTCGCGCAGACCGGCGTGAGCGCCCTGGCTCAACTCGCCGGGAGGGCATCCGTCGTGCAAGAGTACGATTGCGCCCGGCCGGACAGAGGCGAGCACGGTATCGATAATCGCGTCGACCCCAGGGCGAGACCAATCTCGAGGGTCGACGGACCAATGGAGGGCCGTCAGCCCGGCGATCTGTGACGCTGTGAAGACTTCTTCGCTCCAGGCCCCGTAGGGCGCGCGAATATAGCGCACCGAGGCCTGAGGGCACGCCCTCATGATGGCGCCGTTCGCTTCAAAGATCTCACGTTGCACTTCGCCGAAGCCGCATTTGTACAGATCCGGATGAGTCATCGTGTGGTTGCCTAGCTCGTGCCCTTCTGCAAACATTCGTTGGATTAGATCCGGGTGCTCTAAGGCGTAGGCGCCGATGACGAAGAAAGTCGCCGGCACCCGCTGCTCTGCCAACACATCCAGAATCTCCGGTGTGAAAAGTGGATTGGGACCGTCGTCAAACGTCAGATAAACGCTGCGACGGCCGGTGCCGTCAGAGCACTCACGGCGCACTTCGTACAAGCAATCGGGACGGCTCATAGCTCTGGTCCGTTCCGATCGATCATCGTGCCCGTGGGCCATTCGCTGATCGGCCGTCCAACTGCCAGAACAATGGTGAGTGCGTCATCGATGCGTGTGGGCGGCAGGTCGAGGCGCGCCTCTGGTCGGGTGGAGCGCACGCGAATTCCCGACAAAACGGCCAAAGGGCTGTATCGCCGCCCGAACCTCTCAACATGATTCCGCAGCGCGTCCCGGACGGTTCCGAAAGCGAATGGAACGCCAAGCTCCTGCAGTATTGGAAGCATGACATGGATTGAATGGGCGATTCCGAGACCCTCAAGATCCGGACGTACCCCGTACAGGCCCAGCTCAGCCACCAACAGATCGACCGCGTCAACCTTGATGAAACGGCGCAGTATGCCCATGTGAGCCGCTACACCGCTCGAATCATAGGCGATTGCGCGGAGTTCAGGCCTGGCTCCGGCCCAGCTTCGACTACCTTCGAACGGTTCTGCGTTGGACGCCCCAGTCGGCCCGTAGGTATTACGAAAGAACTGGGCGAGCTCGACGTGGTCCGAGAGCTGCAACTCGTTTTCCCAGCACAATTTCCACTGCACCTGAGGGCGCATTCAGGACCTCTCTTCAAAATAGTTTCTTGCGGGCCGCATTACCCGGCCAAAGCGGCGGCGTTGTTGGCTGCACTCAACCGTTGTCGTTAGCGACGGTGAGCCAGCCGGTGGGGGCTCGCCAATGAGCTCTCTCGATGTTCCCGCCCGTGTGGCGGCGCCGTCGATTTGAGCTTGACGTCGGTCATTTACGTTCCTCTAATGCATGGTTCGTAAATTCGTAAAATTGATTGTTTAGATGATGCCCATCCACACGCTGGATAGATCAGGATATGCGGTTTAAGGGGCTGGATCTGAATCTCCTCGTTGTGCTGGACGCTCTGATCAGGGAGCGTAAAGTCACTGCCGCGGCCAACAGTATTAACCTGAGCCAGCCGGCCATGAGCGCCGCCGTCGCTCGGTTACGCGCCTACTTCAGCAATGAGCTATTTACGATGAACGGCCGCGAGCTCATTTTGACACCGCGCGCGGAGGGGCTTGCCCCAGCAGTCCGGGACGCATTGCTGCACATCCAGCTATCGATTATTTCCTCCGACGCCTTTAACCCAGCCCAATCGGATCGTCTCTTCCGAATCATGCTTTCCGATTACCTCACGCTCGTGCTTTTTAAGAGGATCGTAGAGCGTACTGCGCGGGAAGCTCCCGCCGTCCGCTTCGAATGTCTGCCTATTTGCGACGACCCCGAGGAGCTTCTCCGGCGCGGCGACGTTGATTTTCTGATTATGCCGGAAGTGTTCATGTCGAAACATCCTCGCGCAGCCCTGTTCGAAGATATGCTCGTATGCGTAGGCTGCGGCACGAACAAGCAGCTGTCAGAGCCACTTACATTCGAGCGATACTTGTCGATGGGGCATGTCGTGCTCAAATTCAGGCACACCCGGCAGCCCACCATGGAGGAGTGGTATTTGCTCGAGCACGGTTTCGAGAGACGTATCGAGGTCGTCGTACAGGGCTTTAGCCTGATCGCGCCCGTCATATCAGGCACCAACCGCATCGGGACCATGCCCTTACGGCTGGCGCAGCATTTCGCAAAAACAACGCCCCTGCGGATTGTCGGACTTCCGCCGCCACTTCCTCATCCCGCATTCACGGAGGCCGTCCAATGGCCTGCGCTTCACAACACTGATCCGGCAAGCCTGTGGATGCGGGAAATGATGTTGCAGGAGGCATCTCGCCTGGCGCCTTTGCCTGAAAGCTATTGAGCGTCTCGGGCACGACCATCCGACCTGGCAGTTAAACACCGCCCGCAAGAATATGTCATTAATCAGCATGTTAGGCGCGCTCCGGCGCGTGTTACCACTACGTTTTGGGGGTGATCTCAGGCGAGTTGTTCGTCCAGGTTGTGTGGCAGAGCGATGCCAGCTGCCTTCAAAACGTTGCCCACTTTGGCCGTGACGTGGTGGTGACGACGCGAGCATCCTTTTCGATGGTGGCTTCCTGGAGGCGGTCGCGATCGCGTAGGAGCGGTTGCCATTCGGGCGTCAGGCCTTTGGCCCGGCAGAGCGGCGCAGTTCCTTGCTGAGTACGAGGGCCAGGAACGAGCAGAACACATGTCCGGGTTGGTACTGAATTGACTGCCGCCTCCGATTTCGCGTGCGAAGTCCCAGAAGGTGTTTAGCCCCACTCAAATGCCAACTTTGCCGGCCATGCCGCGGCTTTTCACGCGGCCAGGCGAGGAGATGGCGGTCGACGAGGTCGATACCAATGGACTGTGCCGGCCTCGCTCGGCTACTGGCGTGAGGCATCCTTGACGACACCGCCCTGCACCGACAACGTCGAGATGTTGGCAATGAAGGCGGTCGAGGTCGACGCTGCGGATGTAGGCAATTTACCTCGCGCTTCGGGCTGAACGCGCGGCCGATCCGTTCACCCAATCGGCGCTTCATCCTGGGCCGCGGCTGAGGCCTGTGGGGTGCGGCTACCCCGCGTGGATGGGATAATCAATCAACTTTCTCTCATTCATGAAAGGAAACTCCCCGCTTACGATAGAAGCCATCAGTTTCATATATTTTCCGGCAGATGGATGTCGAACGGCAGAAATGTCTGTCCTGGTGTTTCAGCAGTGCCGGTCTCGATAGCCCGCGTCATCAGCGTTATCAGCTCCTGGGAAAGCCGGCGCATTGGCGTGGCGACCGCCATCGTGATGATGTTATCAGCGAGTGCCGCCCGAGATTCCGGCGTGATTTCATTCACGATCGCGACGAGATCGCGACTTTTACCCTCTTCTCGGACCGCGGAGATGGCGCCCTCCATGCCGCCGCCGGCGACATAGAAGCCGACGAGCTCGGGTTCCCGCTGCATGAGATCAAGCGTTGCCTCGTAGGTGACCTGCCGTTTCTCCAGGTTCACAAGCGGATCGAGCACCTCGAACGTCGGCGCGTTCTCACGGCAATAGGAGCGAAAGCCGACGTCACGGAGCTCGTGCCCCTGGAAACGATGGCTACCGACAAACACCGCCACCTTGCCGGGCCGTTTTGCGACCTTGGACACCATCCAAGCGGCCGTGCGCCCCACCTTGCGGTTGTTGAGGCCGATATAGCCCTGTCGCACGCCGGCGGCGAAGTCGGAAAGCAGCGAGAAAACCGGAATGCCTTTGGCCTTGAGGTCCTCAACCGCTGCTGTAATTTTTGGGTGGTCCGGTGCCACCATCGCGATCGCATGGCAGCGTGCGCCCAAATCCTTGAGCGGTGCGATTAGGTCGTTCGGCATATGTGACGGGGCGAATTGGATGAGCGGAATGCCGTGGAAGGACTGGGCCAAATTGACCGACGCTTCGACCTCGCGCGCAAAGTCTTGGTAGAAATGCTGGGCCGGTTTTCTCAAGATGAAGCCCAGACGGTAGCACGGTAGGTCTCGCCGCAAGCGCTGCTTGATGAGCCCGGCAGCATGATAGCCGATCGCGTGGGCGGCGTCGTGGACCCGCCGCGCGGTCTCCTCGCGCACCGGATGGCGGGCGTTCAGAACCCGATCGACCGTTGCTACGCTGACTCGGGCTTCGCGGGCGAGATCGGTAATTGTGGGGCGCTTGGTCATGGGTCCTATTCTGATTGGTTTTTGACGCAGGCTGGCTCTCTGTCACCTAGCGTGATTCGACAATGCTTTCGGGTGGGCAAAGTGAAGACGCCCGCATACTGAATGATCGACAGCGTATTGGACTACTCCAGACGTAGACCGGCCGGGTATAACGGAAGGTTCATTCGCTTAGGGCGGCGATGATTTGCACTCACACATTTAGCGCTTCTGATACATGGTCCGTGAGGCGCCGTTTAGAGCCTGCGAGTCGATCGTTCAGGTCATGTGACCAGCGTGGCGAAACCGGTCGCGGTGCGTCGCCCTTACTCGGCGGAGGATAGCCGGTTTGATGCCTCGGCAAGCTGATGACCGCAGAAGGCGGCTTTCATCTGCGCTCGGTCCAATTCTCCTTCCCAGCGGGCAACGACGAGGGATGCCACTGCGTTGCCGACGCAATTCGTCAGCGCCCGGCATTCGGACATGAAGCGGTCGATGCCGAGTATCAGTGCCATCCCAGCAACGGGAACACTCGGAACTACGGCGAGCGTAGCAGCCAGGGTGATGAAGCCCGCACCTGTTACACCTGCAGCGCCCTTAGAGGAAAGCATCGCAACGAGCAGCAGCAGCACCTGATCGCCGATTGACAGATCCGTGTTCGTCGCCTGCGCGATGAAGAGGGCCGCCAGGGTCATGTAGATATTCGTCCCGTCCAGATTGAACGAATATCCGGCCGGGATGACGAGACCCACAACCGAACGCCTGGCGCCCGCCTTCTCCATCTTCTGCATGAGCGAGGGGAGCGCGGCCTCCGAGGAGGACGTTGCGAGGACAAGCAGCAGCTCTTCCTTGATGTAGCGAATAAGAGAACAGATCGAAAAGCCGTTGTAGCGGCAGACCGCGCCGAGAACCCCGAACACGAAGAGGAAGGCGGTGAAATAAAACGTCGCGACCAGCATCGCGAGGTTGACGACCGAACCGATGCCATATCTGCCGATGGTGAAGGCCATTGCGCCGAAAGCGCCGATCGGCGCGGCTTTCATCAGAATGCCGACGAGCTTGAAGACAGGCGCGATGAGCGCCTGAAGGAAGGAAACGACAGGCTTGCCCGTCTCTCCGGCCATCGCGAGCGCCATGCCGAACAGAACCGAGAAGAACAGCACCTGCAGGATGTCGCCTTCCGCGAAGGCACCGACAATCGTTGGCGGGATGATGTTCATCAGGAAGCCGGTGACCGACTGCTCGTGGGCCTTTGCGGCATAGGTATTCACGGCCTGGACATCGAGCGAGGCCGGATCGATGTTGAGGCCGGCGCCAGGCTGGACGACATTGGCGACGATCAGGCCGACGATCAGCGCGAGCGTCGAGAAGGTGAGGAAATAGACCATTGCCTTGCCGGCGACCCGGCCGACCTTGTGAAGATCGTTCATGCCGGCAATGCCGGTCGCAATTGTCAGGAAGATGACAGGCGCGATGATCATCTTGACCAGCTTGATGAAGGCATCACCCAGCGGCTTCAGGCTCTCGCCGGTCCCCGGATAGAAATAGCCAATTGCGACGCCGAGGGCGATGGCGGCAAGCACCTGCGCGTAAAGCTTGGCATAGAAGGGTTTGCGGGGCGCGGGACTCGCGCCGCGGACTTGTGCAGCTGACACTGTTTCTCTCTCCCTGACCGGATCGAGGTGGCGTGACTTCTCCCGGGCTTCTCCCTATCGCGGCGCTCCGGTCGAACGCTGCACCAAGGCCGCCGCAATACCCATGCCAAATGGATCCGCATGACCTGAACTGACGTTGGGCTCGCCAATGATGGGATGAGCGGTGGCACAAGACGGGAATGACAAGGCCGCCGTCCAGCACGCGCTTGATGTTCTCCGGCAGATTGCCGGTCGATCTCTCTGGCTTGCGGTTTTGCTGCACATCGTGGCGGGCTCCTCGGTTTGCCGACTTTGGGAAGGGCCGCATCGCTGGCACCAGGGCGCAGAATTGCCGTGTTCTTTGCCGCGCTCCCGCTGCAGCGACAGCTTGAAAGCGACGTCGAGACGTAGGGATTGACGCCGCTGGTGCTGACCGTGACGATGCGGTTCAGAAGTTCCGAGCACCGCCGAAAAAGCCGCGCTCGACCGCCAGCTTCGCGCCTTCACACGCGATGCCGCCGCCTTATGTCCGTCATCAATATCGAGGAAATGGCGGTTGCCGCGACCGACCAGTGTCGTCGGCAGTGATTATCGCTCCCGCCCCTGGTTCGCAGGCGCTGGTGACTGGCACGGCCCGGCAACTCGGCGCGGTCAGCCGCTCGGGCACCGCATCGCCGGCGCCGTATTTCTGTCGTTCAACATCGCCGACAAAATTAGAACTGATGAATTCTATCATAGGCCGCGAGGTTTCCTTTCACGAATGAAAGAAAGCTCGATTGACTATCCCGCCTCGCTCCAGTCTTTTGAAAATCAACGTGTGGTTGCCCCCGTGCAAGCCGAGAACGTGGCCAAGCTTCGTGGAGGGAGAGCCAAGCGATGCGTCAGGGGTCGACCCGCTTTGCACTCGACCACACGGCGGTGGCACGAGTTCACGTCAGAGCATTTTCGCGCTTGCCCGCGACGTCGCGGGCGCACATGCCGCCGGCATGCATTTCATGGCGCGAGATCGAGGATCATATGCACCACAACATTCCCAAATCAGAACAAAATGCCAGCGAGTGCCGCATTTCGCTTCCGGATGCGAAAAGGGCTTACCCAAAGTCCGAGATGAACACCGCGGTCCCTTTTGTGCCATCGCACGAGCACGCGCTTACCGGCATCTTCGAAATATCGAAAGTACTCACCGACCCCGCCCGGCTCGAAGTCACGTTGGCCAAGGTCGTCGATCTCCTGCCCTCGTTTGTGCAGATGCGGCACGGCATCATCGCTCTCTTCGACGCTGAGGGCGTACTGGACATCACCGTAGTCACCGGCTGCGACGAGAACAGCGATGAGCGCTCCCGGATGCGCCTGCCGCGCAAGGCAATCGATCTGATTGTGACGACGGACACGCCGCTCGTCGCCGAGAACATAGCGGTGCATTCGGCCTTCACTGCCGCTGACATAGAGGTGCTTGGGGCCTCCGACACCGTGTCCTTAATCGGCGTTCCCATTCGTGTTGATGGGAACGCCGTAGGCACGCTGACTATCGACCGCGCCTTGGACAGCAGGTCAACGTATCGGCTCGATTATGATGTCCGGCTGCTCACCATGATCGCCAACATGGTGGGACAGACAGTCAAGTTGCACCGCTTCTCCGCGGGCGACCGCGAACGACCGACGGAGGTGGAAGATCGGCTGCAAACGCAATTCTCTGATGTCAAGCACCCTGCACCGCAGCGCAAGAAGGTTCACGTCAAGGGAATGATTGGCGACAGTCCGGCGCTAAGCGCGCTGCTCGAGAAGATCGCAGTGGTAGCTAAGGCAAAGACCACGGTTCTGTTGCGAGGCGAATCCGGTACCGGGAAGGAGCTGGTCGCGAAGGCAATTCACGAGTTGTCGCCGCGCGCCAAGCGGCCCTTCATCAAACTCAATTGTGCAGCGCTGCCAGAGACAGTCCTGGAATCCGAATTGTTCGGTCATGAGAAGGGTGCCTTCACAAGCGCGTTCAATTCCCGCAAGGGTCGCTTTGAGCTCGCCGACAAGGGGACGTTGTTTCTGGATGAGATCGGCGAGATCTCGGCCTCCTTCCAGGCAAAGCTACTGCGCGTGCTGCAGGAGCAGGAGTTTGAGCGCGTCGGCAGCAACCAGACCATCAAGGTCGACGTTCGCGTGATTGCCGCCACGAACAGGAACCTTGAAGAGGCGGTTGCAAGGAATGAGTTCCGCGCCGACCTATATTATCGCATCAACGTGGTTCCCTTGCTGGTGCCGGCGTTACGCCAAAGGCGCAGCGATATTCCGCTCCTCGCAGCTGAGTTTCTCAAGAATTTCAACGATGAGAACGGCCGTACGCTGACCTTCGATCCGCGTGCGATTGAAGTACTGATGAAATGTGAATTTCCCGGCAACATTCGCGAGCTTGAAAATTGCGTGCACCGGACAGCGATCCTGGCGGAGGGACGATCAATCGGGAGAAACGACTTTGCGTGCTCCCACGACCAATGCTTTGCCGAGGCGCTGCGGAAGAGCAGATCGGGCAAGGCCGCGCTGCAACCAGCGCCAATCCTCCCAGAGGCAGTGAATCCGGCCACGCCGCCGGATGCGGCCGCTCGTTCGGCCGCCACCACAGTCCCGCCTGCCGGAGCAACCCACTCATTGGGCGCGAGGACCACCGACGCCGAGCGCGTCATTGCTGCCATGGAAAGATGTGGCTGGGTGCAGGCAAAGGCGGCGCGCCTGCTTGGACTGACCCCGCGCCAGATTGGCTACGTGCTGAGGAAATACGGCATCGAGGTCAAGCGTCTGTGAAAGCATGACTCAGGCGGATTAGCTGAGACCGCTTAGCGGCTTGGCCCGCGCAGGGATGCAGATCCGCGTCCGCGTCAAGTCGATCCGACCGAGGACAGCCTGGCCGAAATCCCATGGCAGCCGGCGTTGCGACCATCTTGTGAAAGGCGACGCTGCCATCGTCAATCCGTCCGCCATGTTGCTCTCGTTGCGAGCTCATACGGATGCCCCGTGCGACTGAAACGGAGATAAAATATGTCCGATGCAAAACTGCAAGCTGTGCTTTCGTCTCTTCCGCAAGGGACGCGACAGTTAGATGCTCTGCCGTCCAACGGACCAGCGCCGGACAGTAGTTTTGTCAAGCTGAATACGAATGAGAACCCGTTTCCGTTGCCGCCAATCATAATGCAAAGTGCAGTGGCGGCCCTCAATCGCCAGTATCTGTATCCGGACGACGATAACATCAGCTTGAGGGAAGCAGCGTCCAATACCTATGGCGTATCCACGGATCAGGTCATCGCAGGCAACGGGTCGTCTGAACTGCTCGGACTCATCTACAGAGCTTTCCTCGCCCCTGGCGACAAGGTGGCGATGATATCGCCAGGGTTTTCGTTCAACCGCAAACTTGCCATGTTGCATGGTGCTGAGTTTCTCGAGATCGGATGTCAAACTCATTCGCTGCCAATGGAGCAATTGCTTTCCGGTCCGGCAAAAGACGCCAAGTTCATTCTGGTGGCCAATCCAAACAATCCGACCGGAACATTCCTCTCGATAAGCAATATCGAACGCCTCGTGGCACAATCGGATCACCTGGTCGTCCTTGATGAGGCCTACGTCGACTTTGCACCCGATCACGGGCTGCGCCTCATCAACCGTTATTCGAACCTTCTGATCTTGAGAACATTTTCGAAGAGCTATGCCGCCGCCGGCATTCGCGTCGGTTTCGGTTTCGGTCACCCTGAGATTATTGGCAGGCTGCGCAACATCCAGAACGTCTTCAACATGAACGTGATCGGGCATGCGGTTGGTATCAGCGTGCTTGCGCATCGCGGCGCCTACGCAGAGAACCACAAGCACATCAGACATGAACGACAGCGAGTGACAGCCGCACTGTCGCAACTTGGATTTTCCGTAACGCCCTCCCACGCTAATTTCTTGCTAGCCCGTGTGCCAGCGGGACAGGACGGCTCATGGTGGCAAGCAGCCTTGGAAAGGCAAAAGATACTCGTTGCCTACTTTCCGGACAATGGTTTGGAACATTGCATCCGCGTCAGCATCGGCACAAAAGAGCAATTGGATGCATTTCTTGCTGCCGCTCGCGATATAGTTGGAAACTTAAACATACCAAGCACCACGGGCAGGGGAGCGTCAGGCTCTGCTCGTTCGGTACGCTGACGCTAATCCGATATCACACATTGCTATCTTTCGGCTTGCTTGGTCACCCAAGCACGACAACATTTTTCTTTAAAATCGGGGACAATATCGAGTGACAAACGTCTTTCCTTCAAACCTAGCCTTCGGCATCTTCGATCATCTGGACGAGGACGGCCTCGATATCGCCCGGCAGTACGAAGATCGCCTGATATTAGCAGAGGCGTGCGATCAGCTAGGGTTCTATGCCTATCATCTCGCAGAGCACCACTGTACCCCCCATGGGAGAGGTCCATCGCCGAATCTGTTCTTATCGAGCGTCGCCCAGCGCACCCGGCGCCTGCGTCTCGGACCCTTGGTGATGCTGCTTGCGCTTTATCATCCGCTGCGTGCGTTCGAAGAGATCTGTATGCTGGACCAGTTGAGCGGTGGCAGGCTCGAACTGGGCATAGGGCGCGGTGCTCTCCCGATCGAATTGGGTTACTTCGGGATTGGTGCGGACGCGGTGCCGGGCCGCTATGCGGAAGCCAGCGAAATTCTTGTTGAAATACTTGTTAATGCCATGAAGGTTGGCACGCTGTGCTATCAAGGCCGCCATTTTGAGCTCAATGACGTTCCTTTGACGCTAAGACCTCATCAGCGTCCACATCCGCCGACATGGGTCGCCGCCAATCGACCCGAGTCCGCAGCCTGGGCCGCTGCGAATGGAGCAAATATCGCGTGTGTAGGACCTTCCTCTTCTGTTCGCAAAACTACTGATGCGTTCCGCGCCTATCAAGAGGACAACACTGGCGCGGGCGATCGAGCGCCATTTATTGGATTGCTCCGCATGGTCGTGGTTGGGCGTTGTGACACACATGCCTATTCGCTCGCGGCACCTGCTTACGAACGATGGCTCAAGAGCTTCCAATTCCTTTACGAGCTTAACGCTATCCCCACTCCACCCAACCTGCCGCTGACCTTCGATGCGGCAATAGAGCGTGAATTGTGCGTGGTAGGATCAGCAGCGTCTGTGCGAGAAGCTCTGCTCAGTCAGTTGGAAGAGGCAGGTGCTAACTACCTTCTTTGTCAACTGGCATTTGGGAATCTGCCGCTAGATGCTTCCCTATACACCGCGACGACCATTCAATCCGAAATCATGGCTCGACTTGGCTGACCATGAAATTCGCGGTCTGATCTGAAGGTTAAATCGTAGTAACAGCGCTCCCTCACATCCACGTGCTCGAGCGTGCAAGTGGTGGGGGCGGGCAATCGGGAGGGAGGCCAAACTGACGACGAGCCGGCGGCACAGATTACCAGGTTTGTGCGTTGGCTGGCGTCTGGGCCATCGTGTGAACCTGCACGATCCTAAGGAGATGTTGGCCGAGCGCGTCACGATGCCGGCACGCGTCTGCTCGTCGCGCTCGCGCTAGTCGTTGCCCATAGCCCGCCGCAGAGGTTCTTCTCGCCAGGGGCGGCGCCGGTGCGGCGCCCAGATCCAGCTTCATCAGCGGCTCGGCGGTAGCAAAGCCGTCACTCGCTACGGCGCTGTTGAGGGCGCGCTCGCGAGCGGCTTTGCTACGCCGAGCGACACCACCTGGAGCGAGTTCGCCCGATGTCGCGGGGTGCACCGCGGTCGGATAACGATGCTGGAGCAGCCGGTCTTCACGATCTGCGCGAGTGCTTTCCATGAATGCTGCCTGCTTCCTCGTCTGCGGCGGCCTGAGTGTCCGCCGGCACGCCCGAAGTCAATGTCAGTACCACAAGGCCGCCAAGACGTCAGGTCTGGGAGCCGGCTTGTACGGTCGTATCGTGTTCTGGAATATCGTCAAAGGAGGCGTAGTTGAGATTGTAGAGTTTGGAATACAGGCCCCCCATGGCTATTAGCTGATCGTGGTTGCCAGTCGCAATAACTTGGCCATTCTGAAGCACGATGATGCGGTCGGCACCCCGGATCGTGGCAAGACGGTGGGCGATGACGAGGCCAGTGCGCCCTTCAAGCAGCTTTATCAGAGCCTTCTGAATCTGCATTTCCGTGTAGCTGTCGATGTTGGCGGTAGCTTCGTCGAGCACGAGGATCTTGGCGTCGGCGACGAGGGCGCGGGCGAAACTGATAAGCTGGCGCTGGCCGAGAGATAAGTTGTCGCCGCGTTCGCCAAGTTGGGTCTCATACCCGTCGGCGAGGCTCATTATGAAGTCGTGGGCGCCGACCGCCTTGGCGGCCTCGATCACCTTGTCGCGCGTGGCTTCCGTCTTGTGGTATCGAATGTTCTCGAAGACCGTCCCGGTGAACAGGAACGGCTCCTGCAGCACCATGGCGACCTGGCGGCCGAGCGATTCCTGGGTGAGATCGCGCACATCATGTCCGCCGACCAGCACTTGGCCCTGCTGAACATCATAGAAGCGGTGGACCAGGGCCATCGCGCTCGATTTGCCAGAACCGCTCGGCCCGACCAGTGCGACCGTCTCGCCGGGATTGACCCGGAAGGAGACATTTTTCAGCACCGAACGGTCCGGATTGTAGCCGAAGGTGACGTCCCTGAACTCGACCGAGCCGTCCATTTCGGGCGAAAGCACCTCGGCATTGGGTTTGTCCTGAACATCGATCTTGACGTCGAGCACATCGGTCAGGCGCTTGCCTGAGGCCATGGCGCGCTGCATGACCGAATATTGCAGGGTGAGTGAGCGGATCGGGTCAAAGAAGCGCTGGATGTAAAATAGGTAGGCAACCAATACGCCCACATCTATGCGGCCATTCATGACCATCGAGCCGCCGACCACAATAACGGCGGCCATGGCGAGGCCGGTGAGGCCATCGACGATAGGCACCATGACCAGTGCATATTTGGCAGCGATCAGGTGGGTCCTGAGGTTGGCATGGGCCTTGTCGTCAAAAAGGATGAAATTCACCTGCTGGCGGTCCATTGACTGGACGGTGCGCACGCCGTGAATGGCTTCGGCCAGCGCGCCGTTGACGACGGAATTAGTCTCGTGTGCGGCCATGAAGGCGTCGCGGGCACGCGGCAGCCAGACAATGCGGACGATCACCAGGACCGGCAGAACCGAGAGCGTCAGGAGGCCGAGGCGGAAGTCGAGCCACAGCATTACGAAAACGATGCCGAAGAGAAGCGCAACATCGCCTACGGAATATACCGAGGTTTCGAGGAATTCCTGTATGGAGTTGACGTCGCCTTGCAGGCGCGACATGAGGCGTCCGACCTCGGTCTTGTCCATGAAGGAGAGCGAAACCTTCTGCAGATGGCCAAACATGGCGCGGCGGATGTCGAACAGGACAGTTTCGGCCACTTTCCCAACCACGGTTTCCTGCATGTAGCCGGCAGCGAAATTGACCAAAATCGCCAAAACGAACGCGCCGACGGCCGCGAGCTGGGCTGAGCGATCGGTCCTTGCCGGGTTCATGCCCTGGTCGAGCGCGTAGCGGATGATCAACGGGATGAGAAGCTGCGTCCCGGTGAAGATCAGCATTGCTGCAATGGTGATGACTACCCTGGCCCGATAGGGACGGACGAAAGCCCAGATGCGCCGGAGGATGCTCTTGTCGAAAGCCCGGCCGAACATCTCCTCCTCGATGCGGTGCGAGCCGACAACCGCGCGCGGAGGGCGTCTACCGTCGTCACGTTCGGCTTCGACTTCGCCGGCGCGGCCCTGCGCCATCAGCGGGCGCCCCCATACTGGGTCATATTGTCATCACCCGGGCGCGTCTGGAGATCGTAAAGGGCCCTGTAGCGTCCCCGCTTCGCCAAAAGCTCTTGATGCGTGCCGCGTTCTACGATTTCGCCGTTATCGACAAAAAGGATCTGATCGGCATGCACAAGCGCACTCAGCCGGTGCGCGATGATGATCGTCACCCGATCCTTGGCGAAGCGCCGCATCGCCGCGCGGATGCGCTGCTCGGTGCCGGCATCGATCGCGGCCGTTGAGTCGTCGAAAACGACGACGGAGGGGCGCAGCATCATGGTGCGAGCAATCGTGAGACGCTGGCGCTGGCCGCCAGAGAGAGAGACGCCGCGTTCGCCCACGACCGTCTCGTAGCCCGCTGGGAGCCCGAGGATGTAGTTGTGGAGCTGGGCGAATTCGCCAGCGCGTTCGATTCGCTGTCTCTTCGCCCAGGGATCGCCATAAGCGATGTTGTTCTCGATCGTAGTGGTGAATAGGAATGCATCCTGCTGTACGACGGCGACCGCCTTGCGAAGCGTCGCGAGGGTGACATTGCGTATGTCCTGGCCGTCCAGCGTGATGGCGCCACCGGTCACGTCATAAAAGCGGGGGACCAGATGAGCTATCGTCGATTTGCCCGAACCCGGCGGACCGACGATCGCGATCGTCTCGCCTCTACGGGCCTCAAAGCTGAGGTTCTTCAGAATGGCGCGGTTTTCGGCGCTGGGGTACGCAAACGAGACATTGTGGAAGCGCAGAGTGCCGTCGCTTATCTCGAGCGGTCTGGCCTCGAGAGCATCCCTGATTGTGATCTCCTGGTCGAGGAGACCGAAAAGCCGCGAACCGCAGCTAGAAGCGCGGGCAAAGGCATTGACCATGAGGCCGATCTGGCGGACTGGCATTTGCAGGATTGTCATGAAGGTCAGGAAGGTCGCCACCGTTCCGACGCTTATCTCGCCAGCGACGAGCTTGCTGCCACCGATCCAGAGCACCAATCCCATTGCGAAAAAGAAGGACAAGGTCACCGCCGACGTGCTGGGCACGTAGATGTCAACTCGGTCGTGGGCGAGGTCGAGCGCGTTCTTGGAAGCGCCGTCGAACTTCAGCATCTCATAGGCTTGAGCCGCAAAAGCGCGGACCACGCGGATGCCTGCGAGATTTTCCTCCATCACGCGGCTTAGTACTGAAAGCCGCTCATGCAGGTCGAGCCAGGTGGCGCGCAGCCTAAGCTGTGTGGCCGATGAGCGCCAGGCGACAAAAGGCACGAAGCTCAGCGCGACCAGGCCGAGCATGGGATCGGTCGAGATCATCATGTAGGCGCCGATCCCGATCAGCATGGTAAGCAGGAGCACGCGAACGAGCGCGGTGGAAAAATACATCCGCACGCCTTGGAGATCGAGCATTCCGATGGTGATCAGATCGCCTGAATGGACCCGGTCGTGAAAGGAAAAGCTGAGACGCTGGATCTTGTCGTAGTAGGCGAGCCGCAGTTCGTACGCGACATGATGCCCGACGGCTTCGGCAAAATAGTTCTGCGCCATCGTGAAAAGGCCGCGTAGCGCGCTGACGGCGAGCAGCAGGAGAGCCGGGATCCAGAGCGCTTGTCCTGCCGCGGTCCCCGCGACACCGCCCCCGATGGCTGTCTGGGTCAGGTCGACGGCCCGGCCGAGAAGCTGGGGAATGAGCAACTGGAGGATTGCCGCCAGGACCGTCGAGCCCATAGCGAAGGCGACCTGCCAGGGATGCCGCAAATTCATACGCGTGATGCGCAACAGCGTACTCAAATCCCGGCCCCAGCGCGCCGCGTCCACATGGGTCAACGAATTCAGAGCGTTCGTTGCGCTGCCGATAGCATCACTGCTCACGGGTGTATTCCCGACTGCATTTTGCGCCTTCGAGGCAAGCCGAAGGACCAATCGTCAAAGGGGCCCGCCATTGTTAATCCTGTCCACCACCTGCAGCAGGGCGCGTTCCTGTAAGCCGAGCCGCGGCTTCGCTTACTGGCATGTCGATCACCGTGATTCCGCTTGCCGCAAGGAAACGCGCTTCGTTTCTGGTCAGCGTTTCCGCGTCCATTACCGCGCAATATGGACCTCGGGAGCGCTTCATGATCTGCCTGGCGTAGGTGCGCAGCATCTGATCGTTGAAGCGGCAGCCAACGAAGAAAAATCCACGGGTGATGCGCCGTTCCTTCACCACGTCTGGGATCGGTGTCTGGATATCGATTTCGGTCAGAACTTCGACATAGTCGGAATCTGCGACGAGAAAGTTTTGCGCCGGCCTAATACTCCCGTGAGGCGTATAGAGAACCGTCTTGGCCCCCGATCGGGGGTCGAGTTCCCTCCCGGACAAATCGTAGGTTTTCGTCCAAATGTTACCGATTTCGTTCGCCCGCGTGACGCCCTGTATCTCAACGACGTCCGTTCGGCCGGTCTCTACGAGAGCCGTGCGCATCGCGCCGTCGTACCAGCTGTCGACGATGAGGGAGAGCGGCAGCCCTGCGAGCCAGGCGTGGAGGAGGGTCGGCGCCACCGGCGCTGCGAATATGTCGGTCATCCAAGCTTGCAGCGTCCGGCGATGCCGGCGCTGTTCGATGAACTGCGCAACCGACCACATATTGGTGCGGATCCTGGAAGGGGCTGGCGCCCGCGCATTGAGTGCCGCGGCAACGACCTCCGGCGTATGCGGCACAGGCGGTTCCGCACAGTTGAACCCAAGAAGACCCGGACCGAGATAGGGGATCACCTCATCGGCGGCGAGCGCTTCCTTCGCCAGGTCAAGCAGCTTTTCGGCAAAACTGTCCCGCACGATGACGAGGTGGCCCGATGTCAGGATCGTGTTCATGCTCGTTTCCTCGCGACGCACCTATCAAGGGGCAGCATCAGTCCTGTTCGGAAACCTTCCTTGCCTCGACGGTGATCGGCAGACGCGTATCCCGTGGAAGATCGGGTAGGAGGAGCCGCCACCCGTTCCTGAGCGTCACAGTTCCGCCCCACAACTCTTCCTTCTCGAGCTTGATGATCGGCTCTTCGAGGTCCTTCTTCGGGACATACGCCGACAAGCCAGCCTCGGTCCTGCGGATCATGACTTTCATCTGGCCGTCCCTTCATTGGTATTGCTTTCAGCACTGCAGGGCGCCTCGGCCTTGTCGAGGCTCATCAGTTCACGCGCTCGCATGCCGACGACGGTGCCACGGTCGACCCATTCGACCGCATAGATGAAGAACTGCTGGAGAAAGGTGCCAATGTCGCGCACATATCCCTCGTCGCCCTTCCGCACGAGATTTTCGCCGATCTCCCTGCCAGGATAGGTGCCGTCATTTTTTATGTGGCGAGTGGCACGTACCCGCTCTCCCGGCATGAATCGTGGAGGCCTGCGGATTTCGACCTCCTCTTCGCGTCCGAGCGACATGTCCGTTCCCTGATTTCTCTTGAGGCTGCAGATTGTGAACAAAGGCGTTCCAGGCGTCCTGCGAAGGCATCCCCGACCATGTCGGCAGCCCAATGTTCGTCACGCAGGAACGCAGGTCTTCGGCACCGGGCATACCGAGGCACATTGCTGCGCATCGAAGACCCCCTCGCACTCGGTGCACTTTTGCGGCTCGATCACATAGCTCTCGCCTTTGAACTTGATCGCGCCGGAGGGACACTCGAATTCGCAGGCGCCGCATTGGGTGCATTGGGATGCGATGATCTTGAAAGCCATTTTAACTCCTGGTCCGAATGGATGAGACGCGCTCAGGCCGTCGCCGCGAGTGCGGGGGTCCCAGACGCGGCCGCGTAAATCGCGCTGATTGCGGTCTCGATATAGTCGTGGGCATATGCGTCGGTGGCTTGGATTCCAGCGTCGGCGAGCTGATCCTGCGGGCAGTTTCCGATGTTGGCGCACAGCACGACATCTATGCCCTCAAGCGCAGCGATGACGCCATCCAGGGCGGCTTCTCCGCCCCAGCCGCCGAGACAATACTGCTCGACCTTGCGATGCCCGACAAAGCTGATCCCTCTCGGCGATGCTTCGTAAACCTGGAATTCCTTCGCATGGCCGAAATGTTCATTGACGCGGCCGCCGCCCTTGGTCGCCACTGCGAAGAGAAGGGACTTGCCGGGGCTCGCTGCCTTGACCAATCCGATCGCTTCTCTCCTAGCCGCCACGTGATCACGGCGCTCCTCCGCGACCAGCTCCCGATAGGCCTTGCGATTGCTGGCATCATAGGTGACCTCGCCGGGAATTCGGTCGACTGTGAATTCCTGGCCACGATCCTCACCGAGCAGGCCGACGGCATCTGCCCGGCACTGCCGGCAGTGGCGCATCAACTGGGCGCCGCCTTCGACACGATCCTGAAGAGCCCTCATCTCCATTGCGTTTGGGCCGCGTTGCCCGCTCAGTCCGTAGTGCGTGCCGTGCGCCGGGTCCGAAATCAGCGGCATGAGGTTGTGCAGGAACGCGCCTCGCTCCTTGACCCATCTATTCACCTCGATCAGATGCTCATCGTTCACGCCGGGGATCATCACCGAATTGATTTTGGTGAGGATGCCGCGCGCGGTCAGCATCTCCAGACCCAACATCTGCCGCTCGTGCAGGATCCGGGCGGCTTCGATGCCGACGTAGCGGCGATGGTCGTAAAAGATCCAAGGATAGATCTTTGCACCGACCTCAGGGTCGACCATGTTGATGGTGATCGTCACGTGATCGACATTCATGTCGGCAAGCTCATCGACATGGTCCGGCAGCGCGAGCCCATTCGTGGAGATGCAAAACTTGATGTCTGGGATTTCCCTGGCGACTCGTTCGAACGTTGCCTTCGTCTTCTTCCAGTCGTAACAGGCATCGCCAGGTCCGGCGATGCCGAGCACGGAAAGCTGCGGCACCTCGTTGGCGACCGCGATCACCTTGCGTAGCGCCTGGTCGGGCGTCAGCTTTTCGGAGACCACCCCAGGCCGGCTTTCGTTGGCGCAGTTATATTTGCGGTTGCAGTAGTTGCACTGGATATTGCAGCCGGGCGCCACCGCGACGTGCATGCGCGCGAAATAGTGATGCGCCTCTTCTGAAAAGCAGGGGTGATCCTTGATCTTGTCCCAGACAGCCGGATCCGTGTCGTCCGGCTTTATCGACGAGCCGCAGGACGAAGACGCGCAGCCACCGGCTTTCACGGTGGCAAGCAACTGGTCACCGAATGTCGTGCTGAGGCTCTCAAGCGAAATTGCCGGTGCGGACATCGAACGGCTCCGTTGCTGGGTGAATGTCGCAGTTCAAACCGCAAGAGCTATGCCAGCTCAAAGAGCGGTTTTGGTTCACGAATTGGCTTTCGTGTCGGATTCCGTCGGATTGCTCCGACACACCTTTGTCGGGCTTCCGACAGTGGACAAGCAAATCGGGTCGCGAAGGCTACCAGCCTTGGGCGCGAAGGGTGTGAGGGAGACTACTCCGAGCTTACGTTTGACGTCATCACGACGTCTAGAATTTCTTCACCTCGATGCCATATCGGCGCAGCGCGTAGCCGATTTGCCGCGGCGTGAGGCCGAGGATACGAGCCGCCCTGGCCTGAACCCAACCGGCCTTGTCCATCGCGTCGATCAGCCGGTCGCGTTCCGTCAGACGCGGGGGACAAGCGGGATCGTTTGGATCGCCGGCCGCAAGGGGAGATACGTTGCCTGCGGAGGCACCGATGCGACTGGCCGGCAGCCGCAATCCGACCGGCACTGCGTTGACCCGTGCGAGATCGTCGATGGTATTGCCGCCATTCGAGCGGTCGGCTCGCTTCCAGAGGAGCCAGGAAAGGCACTGGCTCTTCTTACAGGCAAAATCGGATGGCGTGATCGTCCTTGAACGCGCAAGTGTGGCCGTCCTTTGGACGCAGTTCTCCAGCTCGCGGACGTTACCAGGGAAGTAGCATTGCGAGATCAGGTCAAGCGCCGACGGCGCGAAGGCGAGTGCGCGATCGTTCTCCTTGTTGAATCGATTGAGGAAGGCGTTCGCAAGGCGTGGAATATCGCCGGGTCGCTTTCTGAGCGGAGGCAGGATAATTGGCACCACATTGATGCGGTAATAAAGGTCGGCCCTGAACTCCCCTTTTATGACGGCCGTCTCGAGGTCCTTGTTGGTGGCGCATATGAGGCGCACGTCGACCTGTAGCGTTTTGGTGCCGCCGACTCGCTCCAACTCGCCTTCCTGCAAGACACGCAACAGCTTGGCTTGAAAGGCCGGCGAAATCTCGCCGATTTCATCAAGTAGCAGCGTTCCCTCATTTGCCAATTCAAAACGACCGGCGCGCTGGGAGATAGCACCCGTGAAAGCGCCCTTTTCATGCCCAAACAGTTCTGACTCCAGAACGCTTTCAGACAGTGCGGCGCAGTTCAATTTGACGAAAGACTTCTTCCTCCGACGTGAGAGCTTATGGATGGCTTGCGCAAAGAATTCCTTGCCTGTGCCGCTTTCACCCCGCAGTAGCACGGTGGAATTGGTCCCTGCTACGACCGAGACGGTTTCGAGCACCTGCTTGAGTGCGGGGCTTTCCCCGATGATCCCGTCGATTTTGACATCCGCATGCCGGGCAGGGTCGTAGGTCCTCCCCTCGTTGGGCGATTTCTCCGGTCTCCATTGCTCATGGACAGACCGCTGACGATCTGTACTCAGGATGCGATGGAGACGGATCGTCCGGCCGACAAGGTTGGCGACCATCGTCAGGAAGTATGTGTCCTCGTCGTCGCGAAAGTCGGTGGCGCCGTCTCCGGCGCGGTCGATCGACAATGTCCCAAGGATTTTATGATCAGCCTTTAGCGGGATACCGATAAAGGCAATTGGGATGGTGCCGCTGCTCGAAGATGTTTGAAGGTCAGCCTGAAATAGTTGGGACTTGCGGACGTCCGGTATGAAGAGTGGCGTCCCCGTAGCGACGATTTGATCTGTTATGGCCTGTGGTATGACGCGGCGAGTGCCTGATTGAGGTGCGTGGGTATTGCCGGCAGTTGCGGCAATCTCCGGCTCTCCTTCAGCGTCCAGGACGACGATTGCTCCGTGACGCATCTGCAGAAACGAAGGCAGGATGTTCACGACATTGGCGAGCGTAATCTCCAGCTCGCTGGGGGCGGTCAGCACCTTCGATATCTCGTAGAGTCCCCTGAGCGCGATATCTGCTTGGGGCATGCTTTTGATGGGCGGTTCAGGGCGGGTATCCCGAGGTGCTACCTCGTCGACCCGATCTTGCGGTACGTGAGCCATGGAAACACCTCAGCGGTTGTCGTCCAGAGTGCTCCTCCTTTTGTGTCTGAGTCTGAATTCTGAAAGCACAGTATTCACGAGCTTCTCTTCGTGGGGGCAATTCAAGCAAAGATAGACTTGGCGTTGGTCGCGACCTCAGGTGTACCAAGATTGACCCTCTTGATACGGTGCGTGCCTCGGTCATCCGAATTTGAAGAGGACTCCGAAGCCGCCGCGTGGATAGTTCCACTCGATCTCGCCACTGGCCTCGCACAAAATCCGGCAGGTGCCGCACTCCATGCAGCCGTCGGGGGTGATCTCCACTTGACCTTTGTCGTTCAACTCGTAGCATTTCGCGGGGCAGACGTGGGTCAGCGCGAGCAAGTTCGCGCTTGGCCTCTCGTGCGGTCGCACTTTGATATGCGGACGGCCGGAATCCACCAAGTAGCGGTTCTGGTAAAGCTTGTCCTCGACACGTGACTTCGTCACTGCGATCGTCATTTCGTCTCCCCTCAGCGCCACGCCAATGCAAGGCGGACCGCGTCGCTGACCAGCCCCCAGCGCGAGCGGGCCTTGATGAAGGCCGCCGTGGTCGCCTTTTCCTTCTCGATCTTCGGCGTGCCGTCGACACGCATGAAGTTCTGCGCGGCTTGCGACATCAACCGCGGATAAGTCGTGAAGTAATTGCAGGAATTGGTGTGGAGCAAGGCCGGCATGTCTTTGTATTTCCTTAGGTCATTGACCACGAAGGACTTGTCCAGCATGGCTTTGTAAAGGGCGAGATTCCGTTTGGTCATAGGACCGTTGCGGCTCTTGACCTCGATGATTGCCTCAGCCGCGATGCGGCCGGAGGTCATGGCGAGGTTCGAACCCTCGCGGTGAATGGCGTTGTTCAGTTGCGCGGCATCGCCGACCACGACCCAACCGTCGCCAAAGAGCTGCGGAATAGCCTTGTAGCCGCCTTCGGGAATGAGATGCGCGGAATATTCTTTCACTTCCGAGCCGGCGATCAGCGGCCGGATCGAAGGATGGCTTTTTAAGGCGTCGAGGAGGACGTAAGGGCTCTCGGCCATCGCGGCGAAATCGGAGACGAGGCAGCCAATGCCCAGTGAGATCGACTCCTTGTTGGTGTAGAGGAAGCCGAGCCCGGCCATGCTGCGGGAGGTCGTGCCCACCGCCTCGATCACGCAGCCTTCATCGCCTTTGAGGCCGAACCGCTGCTCAATGACCTCTTCGGGCAGGAAATGCATTTCCTTGACGGCGAGCGCCACGGTTTGCGGCTTCGGCATCTCGCGCAGGCCGGCCCGCGTGCCAAGGAGTCCGCATACACCTTCTGCGAGGACGACCACGTCCGCGTAGATGGCTCCGCCGGCCCGGTCTGTGCGGACGCCGATCACCCTGTCCTTGGCGTCACGGATGAGTTCCGTCACGGTCGTCTCGCACAGAACCGTCGCGCCGGCCTCGCGCACCTTACGCGAAAACCATTTATCGAACTGGGCACGGATGATCGTGTAGCGGTTGGGCTTCGCCTCATTGAAGTCGTCCGACCGATAGTGAATCCCGGTATGGGATGTGTCGTCCATCACCCAAAGCCGCTGTTCAACCAAATGCCGCTCGAGAGGCGCATCGTCCCGGAAATCCGGGATGATCTTCTCCAGCATGTTCGCGTACATGATGGCACCCTGGACATTCTTGGAGCCCGGATATTCACCCCGCTCCAACTGCAGCACCTTCAGGCCGTGGCTGGCCATGGTGTAAGCAGCTGCGTTTCCGGACATGCCGGCCCCAATAACAATGGCGTCGAATTGTTCCTCAATCATGTCCATCCCTTAGCTCGCAAGCTTATCGCGACTGTGGGGCGACAGCCGCCGGGTGAAGGCTTCCGTCAGTGCGGGCAGGAAGCGGATCGCGTCGGTGACGATCCCGAGGTGAGCGAAATCGAAAATCGGCGCGTTCGGGTCGGTGTTGATGGCCACGATGAGATCCGCCCCCTCCACGCCAACCCGATGCTGGACGGCGCCGGAAATCCCAGCCGCTATGTAAAGCTTCGGCCGGATGGTCTTGCCAGTTTGGCCGATCTGCCGATCAGCCGGCATCCAGCTCTTCTGGACCAACGGGCGCGAACAGCCATGCTCGGCACCAATTGCCCGCGCGAGATTCTTCACCAGCTGCAGGTTCTCCGCCGCGCCTAGACCCAGGCCTCCCGCAACCACGACGTCGGCATAGGCAAGATTTGCCTTTGCCGACTGACTATCCGGCAGGAAGCCCAGGACTTTGGTAACGATCTCGTCCTCGGCTACCGAGAGCTTGTGCCCGATGACACGCCCAACCGGTTTATCCGCCCGCTGCGGCATGGGCATGACCCTCGGTCGCACTGTCGCCATCTGGGGGCGGAAATTGAGCGTATAGATCGTGCACAACAAGGAACCGCCGAAAGTCGGACGGGTGGCGGCGAGCGAACCGTCGGTATCCACATCGAGTTCGGTGCAGTCGGCCGTGAGCCCTGTCTGCAAGGTCGTCGCCACGGAGCCGGCAAGATCCCTGCCGAGTGTGGTGGCACCGAGAAGAAGGATCTCGGGTTTGTGGGTATCGGCCAGATCCGTCATCGCTTTGGTGAATGGCTCGTTCCGATAGTCGGCGAGCAGCGGCGCCTCGACGATGTAGACAAGGTCGGCGCCATAAGCGAACGCTTCGGCAACGGCGTTCCCGATGGCCTCTCCCGGCGGTCCAAGCACGACGCCCGCAAGCTGGACCTGAAGCTTGTCTGCTAACTTGCGGCCTTCGCCGAGCAGTTCGAATGATACGGGATGGACCTGGCCGCGTTCGAGCTCGATGAAAACCCAAACGTGCCGGTAGTCCTTGAAATGCGCGGGCAGCTCCTTCTTTATGCCGGCACGGCCGGCGGCAGGGCGAGGGGTTTCTCGGTTCGCGGTCGACATCGTCTGCTCCTTGCCCTCTCACGCGCCGCCGTTGAAGGCGAGCTCATGTTCCAATGCCGGCTGGCGGGTGAAAATTGCCGTGATGAGTTCGTCAGCGACATCGCGCAAGGCCATCTCGGCGGTGTCGATTTTTGCCGCCTTTTCCGCTCGCGCAGGAGGCGCGAAAACGCGCTTGACCACCGTCGGTGAACCGCGCAGGCCGCATTTGGTGAGATCCTCAATGCCGGCGTCGGCCGCACTCCATTTCAAGACCTGGCTGCGCGCGGCGCACAGGGCGTCCTGGATCGAGCCCCGGCGGATCTCGTTTGTGCCTTCCAGCATGGTGATCAGGCAAGGGAGCCTGCTCTTCAGCATCTGTGTGCCGCCTTCGGAGCGGCGCTCAACCTTGATCTCGCGCCCAGCAATATCAATGGAGGCGATCTTCGCGACATAGGTCAGCTGCAGGAGTCCGAGGCGCTTGGCGATGCCGGGCCCGACCTGGGCGGTGTCGCCATCGATCGTCTGCTTGCCGGTGAAGACGAGGTCTGGCGTGCCGAACGTCTCGCCAACCTTCGCGATTGCTTGGGAAAGGGCGAAGGAGGTCGCCAGCGTGTCGGAGCCGGCAAAATAGCGGTCGGTCAAGAGCACCGCTCGGTCGGCGCCGTAACCGAGCGCCTTGCGCAGCGCGTCCTCTGCCATGGGTGGACCCATAGTGAGCACGGTGACTTCGCCACCATAGGCGTCGCGCAGTCTGAGGGCTTCTTCGAGGGCGAACAGGTCGTAAGGGTTGATGATGGTCGGAACACCCTGGCGCATGATCGTGTTCGTCACCGGGTGGACCCTTATCTGTGCCGAGTCCGGCACCTGCTTGATGCAGATTACGATGTGCATTGGCGGTTTCTCTAGGCTCCTGTCCGGATGCGGGCTTGGCGGTTATCTCTTTGGTGCGCATCATTCGTGCCAACTGTTTTGCGCTGCCCCCTATTCCTAGAACTTCGCTTGGTTGCTTCTGAGGGCGCCGTGGTGATGACCGGATTTGTCGGCTTCTCGACATTGTCGCGTCGCAACCCGTGTCGCGGTCATTCCTGTCCGAACCGCTTCAGTACGGAGTCGAACGGGACAAAGGTGCGGCCCGGCTTGGCAGGTTTGTTCGGATCGTGGTCTTTGAGCACCTTGAAGACCCGATGCGTGAGCGGCGAGGAAATCGCGAAGTCCTCGTAAGCGCGTTCGAGCGTCGCGCGCACCCGCGCGGCAATCACCTGGTCGGGCAGACCGGAGAAATCTTCTTCGGCAAGGTATTGGCCCACGCGCTTCATGATATGGAGCCGCGAGACATTCAGCACCTTCGGATCATAGGAGACGCCAAGGACTGCGAAGAACTCCTCCGCAGCCGACAGGCGCTTCAGTCGTGCGAGGATGTCGGTGACATCGATAGGGCGGCTGTCAGCGGAACAATTCATTGCATTCTCCCTGGTCGGAAAACTGTGGTGCCGGTGCGCTCGCGCACGGCTGACCTGGACCCGCACAGCTCCGCGAGCGATGCCTCGCTGCACATTCCATCGTAGAGCTCGACCAGTTGAGTTGCAGTGACGGTCGATTTGGTCTCGGCCGCCTCGCGCCGGACGCGGGCCACCATTGCGGCTGCCAGATCCGGGTCGAGATCGCGACCGCTTTCGCTCAGCACATGGGCAATCGCGGTGGCGCCGGAATGCTTGCCGATGACGATACGCCGGCAGCGGCCCACGAGAGCCGGATCGAGCCCCTGATAAGTGCGCGAGTCCTTCAGCAGCCCTGCGACGTGAATGCCGGATTCGTGCGTGAAAACATCGGCGCCGACGACCGGCTTAATGGCCGCGGTCTGCCGGCGGGCGGCCCAAGCCACCTGAGCGGCGAGGTCGGGCAATGCCGTCAGCTCGATGCCGGTATCCGCCCCGTCGAGGACCGCCATCGCGGCGGCCACCTCTTCCAGCGCGGCATTGCCCGCACGCTCGCCGAGCCCCAGGACGGTGACGGACGCATGGCGCGCGCCTGCGCGGATCGCGGCCAGCGTGTTGGCGGCAGCAAGTCCGAGATCGTTGTGCGCATGAAATTCAAGGTCGATTGGAGACTGCGCCACGAGCTGGGCGACAAGTTCGAAGGTCGAAAACGGGTCGAGAACGCCGACTGTGTCGGCTAGCCTGACGCGGCTTGCGCCGGCGCGTGCAGCCGTCTCGATGACGCGGGCGAGATGATCCCGATTGGCCCGCGAGGCATCCTCGCAGCCCACCGCGACAAAGAAGCCGGCGGCGGCGGCGCGCCTGACCATATGATCGATGACCTGGAGCGCTCCCGCCTTATCGAGGCCGAGCTTGGCGGCAAGTTGGATGTCCGACGCAGGCAGCGATAGATTGACGGCGTGGACGCCGCTCTCGATCGCTGCATCGAGATCCAGCGACGTCATCCGGCACCAGGCCATGAGCCGAACCGGGAGACGCCGCGCGACCACGGCGCGAATTGTTTCGATCTCGTCGGCGCCCATGACCGGCGTGCCGATCTCGATCTCTGTGACGCCGGCCGCCGCAAGAGACTCGGCGATCTCCAGCTTTTCCGTCGTGGTAAAGGCGACGCCGGGCGCCTGCTCGCCATCGCGCAAGGTCGTATCGTTGAGAAAGACATGACGGGTCATGAACGGTAGCCGGTTCTGCTGCCGCTCAGGCATAGACCGGATTGAACGTCTTCGGAGCTTCGCTTACCCGGCCCAGAACTGGGAAAGCCACGCAGCTTCTCCACGATTGCCGGCATGACCTCGAGCACCCGGTCGACGTCCGCTTCGCCGTTGTCCCGCGCCAAGGAGAAGCGGACTGCCGCGTGTGGCGTTTTCATCGCGCTCAGGACATGGCTCGGTTCCAGAGAGCCGGAGGTGCAGGCAGAGCCGGAGGAACACGCGATGCCCACGCGGCTGAGGAGGAGTGGAATTCCATCACTTTCGACATGTTCGAAGGAGATGTTTGCGGTGTTGGGCAACCGTTCCAGGGGATCTCCAGTGACACAGGTGCTTGGGATGCGCTGGAGAATCCCGTCCTCTAAACGGTCGCGGAGCGACTTTACCCGTGTGGTCTCGTCGTCCATGAATTTCAAGGCGAGTTCGGCCGCCATGCCGAGCCCGACTATGCCGGGCGTATTCTCGGTGCCAGCACGCCGGTTGTGTTCTTGGTGGCCCCCCTTGATCAGCGAGTGGAAATTGACGCCACGTTTTACGAAAAGCGCGCCGATCCCTTTCGGCCCGTGCAGCTTGTGGCCGGAGAGCGACAGCATGTCGATTGCGGTCGACTTCAGGTCCATCGGAAGCTTGCCGACCGCCTGCACAGCATCGGTATGGAAAAGGGCGCCCACTTCCTTGGCCAACTCGGCAAGCCTGGCGACGGGAAAGATCACACCAGTCTCATTGTTCGCCCACATTATCGAGACGATTGCCACCTGTGGGGTGAGGGCGGCCATATAGGCGTCGAGGTCGAGCCGGCCACGGCAATCCACCGGGATCCTGTGCACCTTAACGCGGCGGGTCTTCTCAAGATGCGCGCAGAGCGTCAGCACGGCGGGATGCTCGACCGCGGACGTAACGATCTCGGTTCGGTTGGGCGCCGCCTCGAGCGCCGAAAGAAGCGCTGCATTGTCGCTTTCTGTCCCACCCGAGGTGAAGGTGATCTCATCGTCGAACTCCGCGCCGATCAGAGCTTGCAACTGCCTCCGCGCCTTTCTCACCGCCGCACTGACTGAGGCGCCAAGAGCGTGCGCCGACGAAGGGTTGCCGAATTGATCCCTAAAGAACGGCAACATCGCTTGCACGACCTCAGGATCGACCCGTGTGGTTGCGTTGTTGTCGAGGTAGACAGGTTTCATGTGCGATCCTCAGTTGACCGGAATGACGCGAGCGCGCGACCGCCTCATTGAGCCTCTGGCGTATGCCGTTGATGATGATGGGCCCGAACTGGCAGCCGGCGCGGACGCCCGAGAGTTTGACGTAGACCGGATCGGCGTCGGCATGGCCAAGTCCGCAGTCGCCGCCGTCAGCCCGCAGGTAAGGACGCCCGAACACGACAACGTTATCGATAAGCCGAATTTGGCGCAGCGGCGCGATTTGGCCGCCAGCAGCTTGGGTGCCACCAGGAACCGAACTGTTTCGGGAGGCGACGTTCTTTGCATCCCACCGGAAGCGAATGGCGGTCCCGAGATCCGTTTTCCTTGTTCTTTAGGACGGGGACATCTGTCGTGCCGGCCATATAAGTCTCCTCTGCCGCAAAATGAGTCCGTCGGCCGCATAGGCGCTTCGGGCGTTTAACTGAAGGACTTGCCGCAGCCGCACTTCTCGCGCGCATTGGGGTTATCGAAGACAAAGCCGGAAGATTCGAGCCCGGTGAGGAAGTCAACGGTCATGCCGGCGACGTGGGGTTGGGAGCCCGCGTCCACGAACAGCTTGATCCCATCTGCGTCGGTGATCGCGTCGCCCTCGCGCGACACGCTCTCCAGGCCCATTAAGTATTTGAAGCCGGCGCAGCCGCCGGCCTCGACCATGATGCGAAAGCCTTCCGCCGGCTCGCTGGCGCGGGAAAGAGCAGTCTTGAAGGCGGCAACAGCGTTGTCGGTGAGCGTAATCATGGCTCCATTCTCCTCAGTTCGGGACCTGCTTGCGCATCACGTCGCATGCACCGTGCCAAAGCGAAAAAAGATTTCAACACAGCGCGGCATCTCTGACACTGCCGTGCTTCTTGTGAGTGCATTGCTGCGAAGGTGTCGGCCAACCGACACGTACTGTCGGGTTTGTCGGGTCCGCCACGAGGGATGTTGGGCCTGAGTTCTTGGTTGAACTCACATCACCAAATACAGAGCTTCTTCTGAGCTTGCTTCGGCGCAATTGGCACGGTTTTTGAAGCTCCGTTTGGCGAGGCGGCAAGAGCATGCCGATCCACAATCATGCCGTGGGTGCCCTCGCGATGGATGGGGCGAAGCAAGGGAGCAACATGTCAGGACCGGGTCAGATACGCCTTGTTTGGCAAAGCAGCGCCGCCCGTGGCATCCGAATGCCCCGCTTGGCCGATTGCGACAACACCCACACTCGCTCACCACCGCCCAGTAGCCGCCGACCGGCTCGATGGGATGCCATCGGCATGTGCCTGCTCGCCGGTTTTCGCGCGGGTGCGACGCCGCGCGCACGCTGTCCAGCGACGCTTTGTTCACGGGCCAGCAGCAGATCAGGATCGAGCATTTCGGCGCGCCTTATCGGCTGAAGATTCCCGGGCAGGGCAGCTGATCCTCACACGTAGGTGGAAGCAGGGGTAAGACATGGACCAGCGCGAGAAACCGTCGCCGGACGAAATCCGGCGGGCATGCGAAGACAATCCGAAAATCCGGGAGCATGATCTCGCCGCTCGATTGGGCATTTCGGAAGCCGAATTGGTGGCGGCGCATTGTGGTCACGGCGCGGTGCGCATCGAGCCGCGCGTCGATGATCTGCTGACCGGCCTCGAAGCGGTCGGCGAGGTGATGGCGGTCACCCGCAACGAAAGTGCCGTGCACCAAAAGATCGGCGTCTACGACAATGTGGTCACGGGCAACCAGCATGCCATGGTGCTCGGCGACGAGATCGACCTGCGCATCTTCCCGAAAGCGTGGGCGTATGGCTTCGCCGTCGAGAAGCGCGAGGGAGCCGAGATCCGCCGCAGCCTGCAATTCTTTGATGCCACCGGCGAGGCGATGCACAAAATACATCTCAGGCCCGCCTCGAACCTGCACGCTTATCAGAATCTGGCGGCAGAGCTCGTATCCTCCCACCAGGAGCCAATCATATCGGTTGAGGCGAGCGGGGCGCGCGATAACGCAGTGAGTCCAGACCAAGCCGCCACGGTCGACGACCTACGCGAGCACTGGAGCCGGCTGAGCGACGTGCATCAGTTCTACCATATGTTGAAGACACTGAAGCTCAGCCGCTGCCAGGCGATGCGTATGGCCGACGAGGATTACGCCTGGCTGCTCGACAATGATGCCGTTGGCGCCCTGTTCCAACAGGCGGCCGAAGACGAGATGCCGATCATGTGCTTTGTCGGCAATCGTGGTTGCATCCAGATCCATTCCGGTCCGATCAAGTCGGTCAAGCAGATCGGGCCGCGCATCAATGTGCTCGACGAGACCTTCCATCTGCATCTTAGGAGCCATCACATCCG
Organism: Mesorhizobium sp. M1307; assembly: GCF_040318155.1. Lineage (NCBI taxonomy): Bacteria > Pseudomonadati > Pseudomonadota > Alphaproteobacteria > Hyphomicrobiales > Phyllobacteriaceae > Mesorhizobium > Mesorhizobium sp. M1307. The sequence continues at coordinate 85,858 of NZ_JAMYLR010000016.1, forward strand.
CGAGGTCTGGGCCGTGCGCAAGCCGACGAGGGACGGTCACGTCACGTCCATTGAAGCCTATGGCGCAGACGGCAAGATGATCATCCAGTTCTTCGGCGCGCGCAAGGAAGGCGAACGCGAGCGCAGCGACTGGCGGTTTCTGGCCGAGAGTCTGCCACGCGTTCCCGGTCCGACCGACAGGGATGTGTAGAGCCGACAGGCCCTCGGATTGAACCGGCCGCCATAGGACTCGGCTCCACGTTCCGACAGCGGCTCGCGAGGAAATATAGGTCCATGTGCGATAGAGCTTGCCGTCGTAGCGCATACGGACGGTCAGGTGTGCACGCCGGAATTGATCGCATCGATACAGTCAAGCTCGTCGTCGGCCGGACCGCTGCGCACGAGTGCATCGCCGTCTAGCCGGAAATCCTTGCAGCGGCTGCGAGCGATACAACGCATACGCCATCAGCGCCGAACCGAAGCGCGGCTCGATCTTGTTGATAATTTCGATCATCGCACGCAAGCGCCGCCGGGTCCTGTCGGACCGCACCCGATCCTTGCGCGGGATCGCGTCGTTGCTCAATCCGGGCCGTGCGAACGATCTCCTCGCTAGTCGACCGGAAGGCAGTGCAGCAGCAGCCAAGCCGAACAGCCCGATGTCGCGGACTCGACAAAACCGACCGTGGATGTCGGTTGTCGGACGTTGTCCCAAGAATGATGGACAGGTGATCATCAACTTAGCGGCGGCGGGCCCAGTGCAGGCTGGCATCGATTGGTGCAGCGCCATGGGTACGCCTATCCGGCACGCGACTTGCTTCGACAATTTGATCAGCAGGGCATCAGCAGTGCGTCACGGTGCTCAGAGGTGATTGACCAGCCTCTCAACCCTAACGGGGATAAGCGGCGGCTTTGCTTCATGACCGCAGCGCGGCGGAGATGCCCCTTCTGATCGACTTCGCAACCGATCTCATCCGCGCTGGTGCAGGTGGGCTGTATCAGGCGACAGAATCTAGAAGGCGCCCGACAAGAGACGTGCCCATGCTGGAAATCGACTTTATGAACAGCGGTGCAATCTCAATCGAGCCATGAACGCCAATGTAGAGAACACAAAATGGCGACCAACCCCGTTCCAGATCATGTCCCGCCCGAAATGGTGAGGGACTTCAGCCTGTTTACATCGCCAGGGATGCCACCAACACCCAACGGGGATCCACACGCAGCTGTCGCTTGCGTACATGACGGGCCTCCGATCTTTTACTCCCGCTACAACACGCAAGATGGCCGGGGTACCTGGGTCATCACCCGTGCCGCGGACCAGCGGAAGGTGCTGCAGGACGCAGAGACTTTTTCCAGCCATCGCAGCATCTTCTCCTCCATACTGGGTGAAAACTGGCCGACGATCCCCCTTGAGCTCGATCCACCGGCCCATGGCGTCTTTCGCTCACTGCTCAGTCCGCTGCTTTCGCCAAAGCGGGTGAGGGTGTTGGAGCCGGCTGTCCGCGAGCAAGCGATCATGCTGATCGATAGAATTGTCGCATCGGGCACAAGCTGCGACGCGATGAAGGATTTTGCCTTTCCTTTCGCGGTGAGCACCTTTCTTCGCTTTCTGGGGTTGCCCGATGACCGACTCGATACATTCGTCGGCTGGGGGAAAGATCTGCTCCACGGCGACGATAAGGAACGACCTGTGGCTGCCCGGACGATCGTGGCATTCATCGACGAACTTGCAGCCATGCGCCGCCAGGAGGCGGTTGACGATTTCATGACCTTTATCGTGCAGGCACAGGTCGAGGGCCGCCGGCTGACGGACACCCAAGTCCGCGGCATCGGCGTGCTTGTCTTCGTCGCTGGGCTCGACACGGTCGCAGCAGCTATAGGCTTTGACTTGGCGTACCTCGCGCGCAACCTCAAAGATCAGCAATTGCTGCGGAGCGAACCGGACCGCATCCCGCTCGCAACCGAAGAATTGCTGCGGGCCTATCCGCCCATTCAGTTGATCCGCGTGGCTACGAAAGATATCGACTTCGAAGGCGCGCCGATCCGGAAGGGGGACTATGTTTCCTGCGCCACGATGATTGCCAATCGTGACCCGGCGGAATTCGAATGCCCCAACACGATCGATTTGGAGCGGGAGGACAACCGCCACGCCGCCTTTGGCTATGGTCCCCACCGTTGCCTTGGCTCACACCTAGCCCGGCGGGAGATTGTCATTGGCCTGGAGGAGTGGCTGGCGCGCATCCCGGCTTTCAGGATCAAGAAGGGTACGGCACCCATAACCTCTGGCGGCCATGTGTTCGGGATCGAAAATTTGATCCTGGACTGGTCCTAGGCCCGCCCCGAGCCGGGGCACAGACAATCGAGGCAGCTCCATGCGCATCATCGTCCAAAATGCCAAATGCCAGGGTCACGCGCGATGCGCGGCGCAAGCGCCGGACATCTTCAAGCTTGATGACGAGGGTTATATCCTGCCTGGTGACATTGAAGTTGCGGAAGGGGAGGAGCTGCCTGCATCGCGAGGCGCGCGATGCTGTCCTGAACGTGCGCTGGAACTCGACCGTACACCGGCTGCGCGGGTTGAATAGGACCCCATTCAAGTCAGCACCTCAAGGCCGGAGACGCCCTCCTGGGCAGTTACACCTTAGGATCAAAACCGCCCATCAGTCGCCTGGGGCTGGAGAGGGACAACCTATTGAGGTTCCGCAACTAGCTAAGTCATTGATGACGCTGAGCTTTTGATTTTTTGATTTGTTAATGGATTCAAAAGGTTAGACGTTGTACCGTGCGTTGCGCGGAAGTGCCGTGTGGTTCCGTAGAGTTGAGGGAATTGAGCGAACAGGCCACGATGGAGCCCGGGATGCACGACCGCCTCACGGCGGTTCGCGACCTGCTGGGTTATTCCAAGCGCCAGACATATTTCGAATTGGCCGACCTTTCCCGGCTTCCGACGCTTCCGTATGTCGTTAGGCAGGCCCTGAGCGCTATGAAAATCCACGGCGTTTTCGCGCTCGAAGACGGTTTTCGGCCAGCGTCGCTCAAGCCCATCGTGTATCTCGCCAGTGCCGAATCTCCGGACGAAGTGGCCCACCTGCGCCGAGCGGTATGGAGCCAGGGGGTCGTGCCGTTCCTATTGATCGTCTGTGCGGACGAAGTGCTTGTCTGCGGTGGTTTCCAACCACCCGAAATCGACCCTATCAAGGTGCGGCTCAACGGAACGGTTGCGGAATTGCCCGCCGCCCTTTTGTACTACAGCGCCAACCGGATCGCGTCATCGTTGACTTGGCGCGACCTTGATATTCATCGGGATTCTAGTGTCGACAATCAGCTGGTCGATGCCATTGAAGCGCTGAACGTACTGGCCCAGAAGAACTTTCCCGTCCTGGAAGGGCATCAGAACCTCATCAACGCGGTGATCGGCAAGTTCCTCTACACATACGTGCTGGCGGACCGGGGCATCCTTGCATCGGCTTGGCTTTCACGGAAGCTGGCCGGCAACGACACCCCGTCGCTCCCGCCCTTCGTCGAAGCGATCTTTTCCGAAAATCCCTATGACGACGTTCACGGGGCGTGGTCCGCAAGCGATGCGTTGGCCGCTTTCGACATCGTCGACGGCGCTATCAACGGCAGTGTCTTCAAGATAGAAGACGATCAGCGTGACCTGGTGACGGATGGCCTTTGCCGGCTGATCCATCGGGTGGTGCGTTGCGGCGACACCATCACGGCCGACGGTATCCAACACAGCTTTTTCAACGTGTCCTTTTCGATCCTGCGCACGGAAACGATCTCGGCCATCTACGAACGCTTCATCAAAATCGAAGACATTAAGCAGAAGCGGGATGACGGTGTGTTCTATACCCCACCGCACCTGGTGGACCACGTACTGGATCGGGTGGAGGCGGTCGTCCCGATCACCTCCGACTCCGAATTAGTCGATCCCGCAGCCGGATCGGGGCTGTTCCTAGTCGGCGCGTTCCGGCGGCTGATGGAACGGTATACGCCTCGCGAGGGCTGGAAACCTCGGGATATCCGGCTGGCCAAGGCACTGTTGCTCAAGGGCATCCATGGCGTCGAGTTGCACGCACAGGCCGCGAACGTATGTCGCTTCAGCCTTTATTTGACCCTGCTGGATTATGTCGGCCAAGCGACGATCGACGAGCTTGTAGAGGCGGCCGGCGACGAAAAATTCCTCCCCGACCTTTCGGACAACGTCGTTTCCGAGAGCGCGTTCGCCACCAAGTTTCTCGGCCGCAAGTTCACCCACGTTGTCGGCAATCCGCCATGGTCGGCCTCGAGCGGCCAGAAGGATCGCACTAATCGGGATCAGGGGCGCGGCGAAGAAAGCGCTGGCGTCGCGGACTTCCGGACGGCATTGAGCCTTGCGAACGTGCCTGTCGGTCAAGCAAGGTTGTCGGATCTTTTCTTCTGGCTCGCGATATTCAAGTTCGCCGCCGACGAGGCGACTGTTGCCATGATCCTTCCGGCCCGGTCGGTCATCGGTCGGTTGGCAGGCCCGTTCGCGCACGCGATCGGAAGTCGGACAACGTTGCGCTGGATCGGCAGCCTGTTTCATCTTCGCAGGAAGCTGTTTCCGGGCGTGGAAGCCTCCGCATGCGTGGTCGTGGTCACGAACCGCCAGCCGAAAGCCGATGACAAGGTCGCGGTTTACCGCCCGCTTCTGTCCTCGCTGCCCGGTGGCAGAACGAACGAGGTTTGGAGCTTGCTAGCCTCGGATTCCGAGGTTCAATATCAGAGGGCAAAGGATTTCGGGGTAGGCAAAAGCGGGTGGTTCACCCAAGCTATCCTGAGTGACTTCGATCGCCGCATGCACGACGCCCTGACGGTTTGGTCCAATTTCAACGACAAGACCTTGGCGCATTTTTTAGAGAATTCGGGTCTTGCGATGGGAAAAGGTCGCAGCGGTCAGGATGCCGGTGTTTCACGCCGTCCGGTAGCTGAAGGATCGGAAAAGTCCGTTCAGATCATGGCTTTGACGCAAGCTCAGTTGCGGAAGGTGACACCGAAATTCAGGGGTTACTTCGCAGGCGAGGTCATTCTCGTGCCGCGCAGCATGGCCCAGGCGCTCTATTTCAGCGAACCGGTGCTCTATCCATCGACCTTCAACGTGATCGTGAGGAAAAGCCAGGTAGCGGCGATGGAAGCGGACGAGTTCGCCAAGAGCATACCATTTCCTGTCGGGTTCGAAGCGGCGTTCCGTGCCTTTATCGATTCCGGCGTAGTACGGTACTTCGCGTCGATATACGGCGCCAGTTACCTTATGGATAAGGCTCGCTTCGAGAAGAACGATCTATTGGCAATTCCTTGCCCGTTCACGGACTGGTCGGACGAGAAGTTCCTAGCATTGGGCAGTTCGACTCAGGTCGATACGGATATCCTCGACGCCATGGATGCCGGCAAAGACTTCAAAGCTGCCTTTTCCGAATTCAAGGAGTTCCGGCAATATTTCGCCAACGCCCAGTGTCCGGTAGGCAGTCAAAGGAACGTTAGCGAAGCCACGCGCCGCAGCTATGTCGATCGCTTGCAGGCCGAGCTCCGGGCGGCGGTCGGCAGGAGCTTGCCCATGAGCGTCGACATTCAGGCACAAGACGGCGAGGTCTTCCCGATTAGTATCCGGTTCGGAATACGCCGCGAGGAGTCCGTTCAGCCTCCGATGGGTAACGGCTTCATCGGCAACGCAGTAGTGGTCCCGACAGTGGACGGTGATGGAGCCTATATCTTCAAGACTTCTGCTAGGAGCGCGTGGACCATCGACCAGGCCGTTACCGATGCCGCAACGCTAAGGCGGTCTCTTCGGAGTTGGGTCCAGTGAGCCGCTCGACATTGGGCGCCGTACAGAACGCTGAGTGGGCGGAGTTTCTCGGCAATGCCATAGGGGGGCTTCATGTCGCTGCCGACGAACTGAAGCTCAGGCGGGCTAAGTATGAAGCGAAAAAAGACTGGTTCCGCAAGGGCAAGGCCGGGATTCCGCAAGAAGAGGCGGTGAGCCGTGCCTTGGCGGACCTTTTCGCCTATCGCCGCGCCCAGCAAGCACTCTCCGACCCCGCCAGCGGCGACGTCGATCTCCGTCACATCTCGATAGCTTGCGAGACCCCGCGGCCCCTGGATCCCGGCATCAGCAAGCAAGCCAAGCCCACCGACTACACGATCATTTTGATGCGGGAGTCCGAACTCGATTTGCGCATCGAAGCCAAGACCGTACTCGATGAGCGCGAAATCAAGGCGGAATACCTCGGGCTGCGGGGGCTGAAACGGTTCGATGACGCCAGCAATCCCTACACGATTTCTTCGTATGGGGGCATGGTCGCCTATGTCGTCGATCACGACGCCCCGACCTGGAGCACGAAAATATCGACCGCAGTGCTCGCCGAAATCGGCCAGGACCGAGCCAGTTCCATAGAGCTGGGGGCTCGCAAGCATCACGTCTCCAAGCATAACATCCCGGTCGCGACGCGAGAAATGACCGGCAACATCGAAGTAAACGTCGTCCACTTCGTGTTGGAGGTCGAGGCTTCGCCTTCCCGTCGGACGTAAATGGCGGTCGGCGCAGCTTCAATCGCTGTTCATATGGCCTCCGGCCGGAGCGCAGCGTTCACCTGTTCGCACAGTGAGGATGCAGCTTCAGCATTGCGCTGGCCTGCGTGCGCTCAGCAGCTGCAAGAGCTCGGTTGGGTTGGAGAATTCACGAAGACACTCCCTTTCATCACTTGTGAGGGCTTCAGACGGATGCCGCAATATCTGACCGGTATCGATGGCAGAGCCTGGATCGGCTGCTCCCGCTGTCTCAAAGTCTGCTCGCGCGAGGTCATGCATCATTACTGCGTCGGTGATGCGGGTGAAATCCTCAGCGTCTGCGACGGCGAGGATACGATTTCGGTGGCGAGCTCAATCGCGTGGTCATGGCCGTCGACATGCCGGCCTTTGCATTGGCTGCGGAGCTTGGCGCCCGCTTCTGCCCGAAGAACTGCCCGACCCATGTTGCGGCCGGCCAGGTCGCTGCATGACTTGATAGGACAAACCAGGAGAACGGCACCATGTTTGCCCAGCACTATGCCCGGCTCAGCACCGGCCAATGGCCGCAGATCGAGCTGGAGAGGAGGTTCGACCAGCATGTGCTTGCCTGTGTGCTTTCACGTGCGCTCAAGGAAATCGAGGCCGGCGAGGCGACGGCGACGGAGGCAACCGGCCTTTCGCGCGCCGAGCTGCGCGATGTCCTGGCCCGCAGTTTCCCTGCTATTTCTCTCAACGCGTTTGCCTTGGAAGAGGTGAGCGAGCCCGAGCCGGAGCTGGAGGAAGAACTTCTGCGCGGACTGCTGCTGGCGCATGCCCGGCCGGGCGACCCGGCGAGCGCCCGCTTCGCCAAGATCATCGCCCGGCGTGCCATGCGCAATGACCATCTCTGGCAGGACCTTGGCCTTTTTAATCGTACCGAGCTCGGCCGCATGCTCGCCTCGCATTTTCCGACGCTGGCGGCCGGCAACACCCAAAACATGAAATGGAAGAAATACTTTTACCGCAAGCTCTGCGAGGCCGAAGGTTTTTCGCTGTGCAGCGCGCCCAGTTGCCGGGAATGCAATGATTTCGAAAGCTGCTTCGGCCCGGAGGAAGGCGAAAGCCGCCTCACACGGATCAAGAACGGCATCGCCTCGGATTGAGAGCCGCTTTCGTCAGTCGTACAGCCCCAGCGCTCGCGTCGCGCCATATGTCTCTTGTCGAATGTCGACGGACGCCTTCGAGGATTTGAATGCTGTGCCTGCTGTCCGATTGCTCGTGATGCTCGCTTCGGCGGGCGCCGTCATCATGGCGGTGCAGGACCCGACCCGCACCATCGCCGCCGAGCAACTGGTGTTCTCCTGGCCGTTGCTGCTCGCCTGCCTGGCCGGGCTCTATTCGGAGCGGGCCGGCGTCTTCGACACCGGGATCGAGGGCGAGATGCTGGCCGGCGCCTTTGCGGCGCCTCGGCGGCCGCGGTTAAAGGCTCGGCCCGGCTCGGCCTGGGCGCCGCCGTAGCCACCGCCGTGGATTTTTCGCGCTGGTGCACGGTTTCGCCTGGATCACCCATCGCGGCGGCCAGATCGTCTTCGGCGTCGCCATCCGTTTCATCGCTGCCGCGCTCCACCATCATTCTCGGCCAAGCCTGGTTCCGGCAGGGCGCGCGCCGGCGCTCTCTGAAGACCCGCGATTCGATCGGTGTGCCCAGGGCCGAAGGGGTGCCCGGCGTGCCGGTGCTCGGGCCGGTCTATCCCGAGCTGATCTACGGGCCGTTCGCTGCTGGTCTATGTCGCGTCCCTGATGATGCCATCTACCTGGTTGGTGCTGTTTAGCACCCGCTTCGGCCTAAGGCTTCGCGCCGTCGGCGAAAATCCGGCCGCCGTCGGTACCACCGGCATTTTGGTGACCTGCCTGCGCTACCGCGCGGCATCTTCACCGGCGTTCTGGCGGGCAAGGCCGGCGCGTACCTGTCACTCGCCCAGAATGCCGGCTTCGTGAAGGACATGACCGCCGGCCAGGGTTTCATCGCGCTGGCAGCGCTCATCGTTGCCAAATGGAAAGGGTGCCAGCAATGTTGGCCTGTCTGGCGAAGATAGCCATGGCCCGGAGGTGAAAGCCGGCGAGGCGCTGGCGCTGGTCCACGGGAGGCCAACACGGACCAGGCGGCCGCGGCGATCCAGTCGGCCTATGCGCTCGGCGAAACGAACCTGCAACCGCTAACGCAATGGTGCGGAGGATCGCCCCGCGCCGTGCATGCGATTGCATCTCTCGTCCCGCTGCGCTGCTGAGACCTCTTCTGTCAGGCGGTCTAGGTTTCGCGCTTCGGGCCGAGCAGGAACACTGTCAGGGCGGCGAGGAACGTGGCAACAGCACTGTAGGCAATGGCACTGGTAATCCCGGCATTGTCCACCAATAGTCCGCCGAAAATCGCGCCGGCTGCGATTGCCACTTGGAACGCTACGACCATCAGCACACCGGCGCTTTCGGCCTGCTCGGGAACGGCGCGCCGCACCATCCACGTCTGCAAGCCCACCGGCACCGCGCCGAAGGCAAAGCCCCACGCGGCAACCGCAATCGCCGAGGCCGAGGCCGATGCTCCCGCGGTCAGCAGCGAAACAGCGGCTATCGCTATGAGCAGCGGGGCAAGGGCCGCGACTGCCTTGAGACTGTACTCGGCCAGAAGCCCGCCGGCCAAATTGCCGAAGAATCCGCCGATGCCAAAAGCAAGCAACACAAGCGAGATCGTGTCGACATCCAGCGCGGGAATCTTCTCGAGGAAGGCGCGGATATAGGTGATTCCGGCGAAGTGGCCGGAAGCGACCAGCAGGACGACCAAAAGCGCGACCTTGACCATCGGAATCTTGGCCACATCCAGCAGGCTGCGGAAGCTAGCCACTCCGACCGGAGGCAGCCTCGGAATGGTTATGAGTTGCACCAGCAGTGTAGCGGCGCCGAAGACTGCGGCGAGCATGAAAGCGCTTCGCCACCCCCAAATATCGCCGACATAAGCGCCGATTGGAGCTGCGCAAACGGTAGCGGCGGAAACGCCGGTGAGGATGATCGACATGGCGCGCGGCAGGAGGTGGCTTGGAACGAGCCGCATCGCCAGTGATGCCGACATCGACCAAAAGCCTCCGAGCGCTATGCCGAGCACGACCCGTGCAGTCAGGAGAACCGCGAGCGACCACGCGCCGGCCGCCAGAACGTCCGACAGGATCAGCAGCAGCGTCATCGCCCACATGACTATCCTGCGGTCCAGGCGCTTTGTGGTGATGGCCACCGTCGGCGCCGAGATCGCCCCGACGATAGCGGTCGCCGTCATCGCCTGTCCAGCCGCACCCTCGGTGATACCGAGATCATGCGCAAGCGGCGTGAGCAGGCTGACAGGCAGAAACTCTGCCGTCACCAGCCCGAAGGTGCCCAAGGAAAGCGAAATAACCGCACCCCATGCGGGACCAGACGGTTGGTCGGGCTTTTCTGGGTCGTGCAGAACAGCGTCCATGTCGCCTGCCGCGGATCGGGTCATGAACGAAGTCTCCACTTTGGAGGCACTGCAACATGGGGTTGGCTGCCTTGACCCACATTAAAGACACAAGCGCATTTCCCGGCGGCGTTGCACGGAGGAGGGGATGTTCATTGCTTCGCGATATTTTGTGACGGTGCGGCGCGCAACATCGATGCCGGTTTCCTTCAGCCGGACAGCGATGTCATCGTCGGAAAGCACGTCGCCGGGAGATTCTGCGGCAATCATCGCTTTGATCCGATGGCGGACAGCTTCGGCGGAGTGCGCATCGCCGCCTTGGCAGGACGCGATCGCGACGGTGAAAAAATACTTCAGTTCAAAGACTCCGCGCGGGGTAAGCATGTACTTGTTCGAGGTCACCCGGCTTACGGTCGACTCGTGCACGCCGATCGCGTCAGCGACGGTCCTGAGATTGAGAGGCCGCAGATGGGCGACGCCATGTTCAAAAAAGGCATCCTGCTGGCGCACGATTTCAGCCGCAACCTTAACAATCGTCTTGGCGCGTTGATCGAGGCTGCGGATCAGCCAGTTTGCGTTTTGCAAGCATTCGTTGAGAAATGCTTGATCTTTCGAATTTCGGACAGTTTGACGCGACACTTCGGCATAGTAGGTTTGGTTGATCAGCAGCTTGGGCAGTGTGGCCGGATCAAGTTCGATCTGCCACCCGCCTTCGGGCGAGGGCGTGACCCAGACGTCGGGTATGATTGATTCAGACGCACCGGATTGGAATCGGTTTCCAGGCTTGGGATCGAGCGCCCGAATCTCATGCATCATGTCGAGAAGGTCGTCTTCATCGACGCCGCAATGCTGCTTCAGTCCCTGAAAATCGCGTCGCGCAAGCATTTCAAGATTGGCAACCAAAGCTGCCATTGCCGGGTCGAACCGGTCTCGCTGGCGCAACTGGATTTCGAGGCATTCTCCGAGAGTTCGCGCAAAAATTCCCGGTGGATCAAAGTGCTGCAAGGTTCCGAGAACCCGTTCCACATCAGCCTCCCGGACATTCAGGCTCTCGGCCAGTTCCAAAAGGTTTGCCCGAAGATAGCCAGTGTCTTCCAGATCGGCGGCAAGCTGGCCAGCGATCAGCCGCTCCTGTGGTGTGAACGCAGTGAGGGCGATCTGACGAGCGACATGGTCGTGCAATGTCTCGGCGAGGCTGGCAAACTCGTCGAGGGAAGGGCCATTACCCGGCGGGTTGTTGGTCGTGTTGCGAAGTGATTTCCATTGCCCGAGCCGTTCAGGCGACCCGGCCCCGGTCGGTCCGTCAACGGCGTTTGCGCGTGGGCCGACAGGCTGATCCGCTCCCGAAATCGAAATATCGCCAAAAGGCCCGCCATCGTTTGACGCAGATTCCAAGAGCGGGTTCTTCTCGATTTCCCGCTCCACGAACTGATGCAGTTCAGTTTGCGCCAGTTGCAGCAAGCGAATCGACTCAATGAGTTGAGGCGATGCGACCATCGATTGCTTCTGGCGCTGAAGCAGGCTTGCTGAGGATTGCATGGTGAGCGCGATAATCCTGTCGAGGAGCCTCTTGGGGCGGGCAATGGCACCAGTGAGACGTTTTCTAGGTCATGCGGCGGCTTTCAGCGTTTCGAGAACGTTTTGCGGTGATGAGACGCCATAGGGGTCGGCCTCGCAGTTGTCGGAGAAACCTTCCTCCTCAAACCACTGCTCCACCACGCCATTGTTGATCAGGGCGGCGTAGCGCCAGGAGCGCATCCCGAAGCCGAGATTGTCCTTGGCGACCAGCATGCCCATCTTGCGTGTGAACTCGCCTGAGCCATCGGGGATGAGCTCGACCTTATGCAGGCCCAAGGACTTCCCCCACGCATTCATGACGAAGGCATCGTTGACGGAGACGCAGTAAATCGCGTCAATTCCCTCCTTCTCAAACTCATCATAGAGCTCTTCGAAATTGGGCAGTTGGTAGGTCGAGCAGGTCGGAGTGAAGGCGCCAGGCAGCGAGAACAGGATGACGCGTTTGCCGGCAAAGTAGTCGTCAGATGTCTTTTCTTCCCAGCGATATGGATTTGGGCCCTGGACTGACTCATCGCGAACACGCGTGAGGAAGGTGACGAAGGGAACCTTCTTTTGAACGGTCATCAACTTGCTCCTCAGAAAAAAACTGGCGCGCCGGATTCTGGCAGAGGCTGGCGCAATACCGAGCAAAGGCTCGTATGCCGGGCATGAAATGAGGCACTCGCGGCTGGCACCCTCCTTTTCCATCCCGATGTAGGGGAACGTCTTCGCTGCTGGTCTTCGTCACCCGAACGCCATCGATCTGAGCAAGTGGAGGCTGTCGAGCCGCTGGGGCAATCTTTCCACGGCTATGGCGCCGGAAGCGGCATCCATCGCTCGCGCTCGTGCCCGGGACAAAGTGATAGCGGGCCCGAAGTAGCCAATATCGAACGCGTGTGGAGACCTCAAATGTGACTTCACGCAAGAGACCCGCGTTACTGAGCTGGTTCGGCGTATTGTCGAAGTTTGCCAGTGACCCGCCGACCTTGGCTTCGGTGGCTCTTTGATGGGGCTCTTGGGCACTCACATGCTGATCAGAACCGGTAAACGGCATTTGCGCGAGCGGCCCGTGTTGGCGTGCCGGCATCGGACCAGCCATGCGCAAAGCGGCCACCGAGAACGGCCTTCCGGAGGAGACGATGTCCCGATGTTCAGCGGGAACGGGCATCGTCTCCTCAGGCCACTGTCTAGAGCTTCGCGCGTCGGGCATGGTGCAAGTCGCTTTCATCGTGATTTGATGGTGCTCTAACCAGGAGCAGCAAGCGGCGTGCCATTTCAAATAGAGGTGCTGTTGGACCGCCCCCTTCTTCTCGGAGGCCGTGTCTTAGAAGATCGGGCGCGCGCTATACCGCCTCGTCACACAGGCAACAACGATGCTGTATGGTGCGGATATTCGGCGCTTCAGCCCCGGCTGGCAAAGAAGAACCGGAAGCGGAGCCGATGCACTACCTGAGGCTGGCGGGCAATCCAGTCATTGCGTAGCGTGTGCCGCTAGCGTTCATGGGTGCGCAGGCCCGGCTATCGCGAACACGCGCCTGTCGCAGCAACATGAGCGCGCGCTCTTGGGCAAGCGCCCTGACTCCTTGAGGATCGAATTCCCAATAGTGTCTGTTTGCCGCCCTCTTATGTTCGAAACTGGACCAGAATGTCGCAAGCCCGACCGAAAGGTCGCCGAGGCGTACTATCCGACACTGTTCTGTCGCCTTTGTTGGCCCGCGACACCGGCCTATTTCGCCGAGCTCTTGTCTGGCCTCAGGCTAACCCGATGAAAAGCAATCACAATTTTTTCTTCTGCTGGTTCGGCCAAATTGGCACGAGTTTTGAAGCTCCTTCGTTGCGGGCCGGGAGCTGCCGACCGACCTTCCTTTCGTGGATGGCACCGCGATCGATGGAACGAAGAAAGAAAAGCAAAATGTCAAATCCGCATCAGATAGCATTCTATGGGAAGGGGGCCTCGGCGAAACCGCCCCCTACCAAACAGGCTCGCCGCCCTTGTCGACCCTTGCTCAGGAAATCTTGATGGCCGGCTGCGACTCAAAGGCCCGCCACACTCGCCTTATCCTGAACTCGAAGGCGCAGGATAACGTTCTGCATCTCGCCGCGCGGTATGCCTAGGCAGTTACACGTTGGCCGACCTTGATAATCGAATCGGGCTACGCTGCGGAGGACGTCGTCTACATGCCTTCCTAAGCCATTCGCTGCCCGCAGCGCCTGCCGGTCACCTCCCGCCCTTCCATCGCTTAGAGATCAAGTGCCACCATGTCCGAACAACCCTTGCCGACGCTGCCGATGTGGCGCGTCGATCACATCGAGCCCTCGCCCGAGATGTTGGCGCAACGCGCCAACGGTCCGATCCACCGCGTGCGCTTCCCGTCCGGGCACGAAGGCTGGTGGGTGACAGGCTACGATGAAGCCAAGGCGGTGCTGTCCGACGCGGCGTTCCGGCCCTCGGGAATGCCGCCGGCGACATTCACCCCGGATTCGGTGATTCTCGGATCGCCGGGGTGGTTGGTCTCGCACGAGGGGGGCGAGCATGCCCGGTTACGCACGATCGTGGCGCCGGCCTTCAGCAACCGCAGGGTGCAGCTGCTCGCGCAGCAAGTCGAGGTGATCGCCGCGCAGTTGTTCGAGACACTGGCGGCCCAGCCCCAGCCCGCCGATCTGCGGCGCCACCTCTCCTTTCCGCTTCCGGCCATGGTCATTGGCGCGCTGATGGGCGTGCTCTACGAGGATCACGCCTTTTTCGCCGGGCTGTCCGACGAGGTGATGACGCACCAGCATGAAAGCGGCCCGCGAAGCGCGTCGCGCTTGGCCTGGGAAGAACTCCGCGCCTACATTCGCGGCAAGATGCGGGACAAGCGCCAGGATCCGGGCGACAACGTGCTGACGGATCTGCTCGCGGCGGTTGACCAGGGCAAGGCGACCGAGGAAGAGGCGATCGGCCTGGCGGCGGGCATGCTGGTGGCGGGGCACGAGAGCACCGTCGCGCAGATCGAATTCGGCCTGCTGGCCATGTTCCGCCATCCGCAACAGCGCGAACGCCTGGTCGGCGATCCATCCCTGGTGGACAAGGCGGTGGAGGAAATCCTGCGCATGTACCCGCCGGGCGCCGGCTGGGACGGCATCATGCGCTATCCGAGGACCGACGTGACCATCGCGGGCGTGCATGTTCCCGCGGAGAGCAAGGTGCTGGTCGGCCTGCCGGCGACGTCGTTCGATCCGCGCCATTTCGACGACCCGGAAATCTTCGACATCGGACGCGACGAAAACCCGCACCTGGCGTTCTCCTACGGGCCGCACAACTGCATCGGCTTGGCGCTGGCCAGGCTGGAACTCAAGGCGGTGTTCGGTTCGATCTTCCAGCGCTTTCCCGCGCTGCGCCTGGCCGTGGCGCCCGAAGAACTGAAGTTGCGCAACGAGATCATCACTGGCGGGTTCGAGGAGTTCCCGGTGCTCTGGTGATGCGCGGACGCCACCAGGAACGCGATGTTCTCGAATTGCCGGCGCGCCTGCCGCGCGCCGATCAGATCAGCCAGCCAACAGGTGACCAAGATGGACGTGCAAGAAACCACGGCAGCATGCCGGGATGCCTTCGCCGAACTGGGGTCGCCAGCGTGCATTCAGGACCCGTACCCATTCATGCGGTGGTTGCGCGAGCACGATCCGGTACATCGCGCGGCGTCGGGCCTCTTTCTGTTGAGCCGCCACGCCGACATCTACTGGGCGCTCAAGGCCACGGGCGATGCTTTTCGGGGGCCGGCACCAGGCGAACTGGCGCGCTATTTCCCGCGTGCGGCGACCAGCCTGTCGCTAAGTTTGCTGGCGTCCACTTTAGCGATGAAGGAACCTCCAACGCATACGCGTCTGCGCCGGCTGATCTCGCGCGATTTCACCATCGGCCAGATCGACAACCTGAGGCCGACCATCGCTCGCATTGTCGCAGCGCGCCTGGACGGCATGGCGCCCGCACTGGAGCGCGGGGAGGCAGTGGACCTGCATCAGGAATTCGCGCTGGCCTTGCCCATGCTGGTTTTCGGCGAACTGTTCGGCATGCCCCCGGACGACATTCTCGGGCTCGTCACCGGCATCAGCGCCATTCTGGAAGGCCTGAGCCCGCACGCCAGCGATCCCCAACTCGCTGCGGGGGACGCGGCCAGCGCCAGAGTGCAGGCCTACTTCGGCGACCTCATACAGCGCAAGCGCACCGATTCCTGCCACGACATCGTGTCAATGCTGGTCGGCGCACACGACGACGATGCCGAGATGCTGTCGGATGCGGAATTGATCAGCATGCTCTGGGGCATGCTGCTGGGCGGCTTCGCCACCACTGCCGCGGCCATCGGCCATGCAGTCCTGGCGATGCTGGCGTATCCCGAACAGCGGCACTGGCTGAAGGGAGATGCCGTGGGGGTGAAGGCATTCGTCGAAGAAGCCCTGCGCTACGACGCGCCCGCCATGTTCAGCTCCATTCCGCGTATCGCCCAGCGCGACATCGAACTGGGCGGCGTGGTGATCCCGAAGAACGCGGACGTGCGCGTGCTGATCGCGGCCGGCAATCGCGACCCGGACGCCTTCGCCGATCCCGACCGCTTCGATCCCGTGCGGTTCTACGGCACCAGTCCTGGCATGTCGATCGACGGGAAGATCATGCTGACCTTCGGCCACGGCATCCACTTCTGCCTGGGTGCGCAACTGGCCCGAGTGCAGTTGGCCGAGAGCCTGCCGCGGATCCAGGCGCGCTTCCCCACGCTGGCATTGGCCGAGCAGCCGACCCGGGAGCCCTCCGCGTTCCTTAGGACGTTCCGCGCGCTGCCGGTGCGGCTGCATGGGCAGGAGGGCTGAGATGCGCGTCCTGGTCGATCAGGATCTGTGCGGAACTACCGGGCAGTGCGTGCTGACGCTGCCGGGCATCTTTCGCCAGCGCGAACCGGACGGCGTGGCCGAAGTGTGCGTGGCGACGGTCCCGCAGGCGCTGCACGCCGCCGTGCGGCTTGCGGCCAACCAGTGCCCGGTCGCCGCCATTCGGGTGATCGAAAGCGACGCTGGCCATGACGAGCGCGCCAGCGCCGACCCTGCGCCTTCTCCGGCGCAGGCCCAGCGGCATGCTGCGAAAGACCAATGCAATTCAGGAGACACGATGGGACGGTTTGAAGGCAAGGTGGCCGTGGTGACCGGCGCCGGCGCCGGCATCGGCAAGGCATGCGCTCTCGCCATCGCGCGCGGGGGCGGCAGAGTGGTGGTGGCCGACATTGATGGCTCGGCGGCCATCGCCTGCACCGCGCAGATCGCGGCCGAAGCAGGCCACGCGCTGCCCATAGCCATGGATATCGCCGATGAGCAGGCGGTGGCAGCGCTGTTCGAGACGGCGGAGCGGCACTTCGGGGGGGTCGACCTGCTGGTGAACAATGCGAGCGCCATGCATCTGACCCCGCGCGACCGCGCGATCCTCGACCTGGACCTGGCAGTCTGGGACCAGACCATGGCGACCAATCTGCGCGGCACGCTGCTCTGTTGCCGGCAGGCCATCCCACGGATGATCGCCCGCGGCGGTGGCGCGATCGTCAACATGTCGTCGTGCCAGGGGCTCAGCGGTGACACGGCGCAGACGTCCTACGCCGCGTCGAAGGCGGCGATGAACATGCTCTCGGCTTCGCTCGCCACCCAATACGGTCATGCGCAGATCCGCTGCAACGCCGTTGCGCCGGGTCTCGTCATGACCGAGCGTCTCCTCGCCAAGCTGGACGAGTGCATGCAACGGCATCTGCGCCGGCACCAGCTCCTGCAGCGCGTCGGCCGCCCCGAGGACGTGGCCGCGCTCGTGGCGTTCCTGCTCTCCGACGATGCTGCGTTTATCACAGGCCAGGTCGTGTGCATCGATGGCGGCATGCTGGCGCATGTGCCGACATACGCCGACGGTGGCAACAGCTGCGCCGCGCGCCCTGCCGGCGACACCGAATCGGCGGCGGCGGCGCGCTGCTGATGGACATGCTGCTCAACCCACTCAACCGTCGGCACCGGCTGCGATGCGACATCCCGGTCATGCCTGGCGCTTTCCCCCTGGTCGGGCATCTTCCCGCCATTGTCTGCGACCTGCCGCGCCTGCTGCAGCGCGCAGAAAGGACGCTGGGTAGCCACTTCTGGCTGGATTTCGGCCCTGCCGGACACCTGATGACCTGCGTGCATCCGGATGCGTTCGCACTGCTCCGGCACAAGGACGTGTCCTCGGCGCTGATCGAAGAGATCGCGCCCGAATTGCTTGGCGGAACGTTGGTTGCCCAGGACGGCCGCGCGCACCGGCAAGCGCGCGATGCGATCAAGGCGGCGTTCCTGCCCAAGGGGCTGACCCAGGCCGGCATCGGCGACCTGTTCGCGCCCGTCATCCGGGCGCGGGTGCAGGCATGGCGCGAGCGCGGCGACGTAACCATCCTGCGCGAAACCGGCGACCTGATGCTCAAGCTCATCTTCAGCCTCATGGGAATCCCCGCGCAGGACCTGCCGGGATGGCATCGCAAATACCGGCAACTGCTGCAGTTGATCGTCGCGCCCCCGGTCGACCTGCCCGGACTGCCCTTGCGGCGAGGCCGCGCCGCCCGCGACTGGATCGACGCGCAGTTGCGCCAGTTCGTCCGTGACGCGCGCGCGCATGCCGCGCGCACCGGGTTGATCAACGACATGGTGAGCGCCTTCGACCGCAGCGACGATGCTCTTTCCGATGACGTCCTGGTCGCCAATATCCGCTTGCTGCTGCTTGCCGGTCACGACACCACTGCCTCGACGATGGCCTGGATGGTGATCGAGCTGGCGCGGCAGCCTGTGCTGTGGGACGCCCTGGTCGAGGAGGCGCAACGCGTGGGCGCGGTGCCGACCCGGCACGCGGACCTGGCGGAGTGTCCGGTAGCCGAGGCGCTGTTCCGCGAGACGCTGCGCCTGCATCCGGCGACCACGCTCCTGCCGCGTCGCGCCCTGCAGGAATTGCAACTCGGCCAACGGCGCATTCCCGCGGGCACCCATCTGTGCATCCCTCTGCTGCATTTCTCGACCTCGGCGCTGCTGCACGAGGCGCCTCATCAGTTCCGCCTGGCGCGGTGGCTGCAACGCACGGAGCCGATCCGGCCGGTGGACATGCTGCAGTTCGGTACCGGCCCACACGTCTGCATCGGCTACCACCTGGTATGGCTGGAAATGGTGCAGTTCTGCATCGCCTTGGCGCTGATCATGCACAAGGCCGGGGTGCGGCCGCGGTTGCTGAGCGGCGTCGAAAAAGCCCGGCGCTATTACCCGACCGCACATCCGTCCCTGGCAATCCGCATAGGCTTCTCATGAGCTGGCATCGCATGCCCCGTGTGGCGAGGCAGCGGCGCCGGCGAGGCGCGGCATTGCTGCACTCAGCGTACGCGCTCGGTGCGACGCCGGCAACACCGCTGCGGCTTGGCGCTCGCCGTGGCCATCTCGTGTCAGGTACAAGGACATGAAAAACTTGCAGACGGGTTCCACGCTACACGACGACCGAACTGGCGTTTCCGCCCTCGGCGGATTGGGTGCGCAGGCGCCCGGCGCCTCCGGCAGGCTGCTGCCGGAGATCTGGATGCAGGACGGCGCAAAGCGGGTCGAACAGGCGCTGGCGCGTCTTCTCTGCGCCAAACTCGACGGTGAGACAGAGCTGATGGCGGCGATGCGCTACGCCACCTTGCATGGCGGGAAGCGCACCCGCGCCCTGCTCTGTCTGGCTGCCGGCGCACTGGCCGACACGCCGGCGCACATGCTCGACGACGTCGGCGCCGCCATCGAGATGATGCACGCCTGTACCCTGGTCCACGACGACCTGCCCGCGATGGACGACGACGTGCTTCGCCGCGGCCTTCCGACCGTGCACGTCAAGTTCGGCGAAGCCACTGCGATCCTGGTCGGCGATGCGCTGCAGGCGCACGCCTTCCTGACCCTGGCGAGCCTGGATGCGCCGGGCGACAACCGTATCGCGCTCGTGCGCGAACTGGCGCAGGCCGTGTCCGCCGAGGGTGCCGCAGGCGGGCAGGCCATGGATCTGTCGCTGGTCGGAAAGCACGCCGAGCTGGACAGGATCGTGGCGATGCACCGGATGAAGAGCGGAGCGCTAGTGCGCGCGTCCGTTCGCATGGGCGCGCTATGCGCCATCGCGGAGGATGCCGCGCACGCTGCGCTGTATTGTGCGCTCGATCGCTACACCGCCTGTTTCGGCCTGGCGTTGCAGGTGATCGACGACATTCTCGACGCGACAGCGGATACCGCGACGCTGGGCAAGACCCCCGGCAAGGACGCGGCGGCGCAGAAGCCGACCTGCGCGTCGATCATGGGGCTGCAGGCAGCGCGCCAGTTCGCGCTGGATTTGTTGCGCGACGCCGGGGAGGCCATCGCCCCCCTGGGGCCGCGTGCGGAACGGTTGGCGCAGATGCTGCAGCGGGCCAACGTGTATCTGTCCGCGCCATACGTATGAGCGCCCGTCCGCATGGACTCGCCCCTGTGCCGGTGCGATCGGCCGGCGCCAGCGGTGCATGCTGCACTGTGTCCAAGTCCGCGGCGATGTGCGCGGCGTCTGCCGATCCTGGTTCTCGTCAACCGTCTGCAGAAGGAACATCCCGCGTGAACGCGCTGTCCGAACAGATCCTTTCCGAATTGCGCCACCTGCTGAGCGAGATGAGGGACGGCGGCAGCGTCGGTCCGTCCGTCTACGACACGGCGCGAGCTCTGCAGTTCCACGGCAACGTCACCGGTCGGCAGGACGCATACGCGTGGCTCATCGCGCAGCAACAGGCCGATGGCGGATGGGGAAGTGCGGACTTCCCGCTGTTCCGCCATGCGCCCACGTGGGCGGCGTTGCTGGCATTGCAGCGTGCCGATCCTCTTCCCGGCGCTGCCGACGCAGTCCAGGCTGCAACCCGGTTCCTCGAGCGCCAGCCCGATCCCTACGCGCATGCGGTGCCGGAAGACGCGCCGATCGGCGCGGAGCTGATCCTGCCGCAGTTGTGCGGCGAGGCCGCATCCTTGCTGGGCGGGGTGGCGTTTCCGCGCCACCCGGCGCTGTTGCCGTTGCGGCAAGCGTGCCTGGTCAAGCTGGGGGCGGTGGCGACGTTGCCGAGCGGCCATCCGTTGCTGCACTCCTGGGAAGCCTGGGGAACGTCGCCGACCACCGCATGCCCGGATGACGACGGCAGCATCGGCATCAGTCCGGCGGCCACCGCCGCGTGGCGTGCGCACGCCGTGACACAGGGGAGCACGCCGCAGGTCGGGCGCGCCGACGCGTATCTGCAGGCGGCATCGCGGGCGACGCGCAGCGGCATCGAAGGTGTCTTTCCCAACGTCTGGCCGATCAATGTATTCGAGCCATGCTGGTCGCTGTACACCCTGCATCTGGCCGGTCTGTTCGCGCATCCCGCGCTCGCCGAGGCGGTGCAAGTGATCGTCGCGCAGCTCGACGCCCGCCTGGGCGTGCGCGGTCTGGGCCCGGCCTTGCACTTCGCGGCCGATGCGGACGATACCGCCGTTGCGATGTGCGTCCTGCGCCTTGCAGGCCGCGACCCGGCGGTCCATGCGTTGCGCCATTTCGAAATCGGCGAGCTGTTCGTCACCTTCCCCGGCGAGCGGAATGCCTCGGTGTCGACCAACATCCACGCCCTGCATGCGTTGCGAATGTTGGGAAAGCCCGCCGCCGGCACCAGCGCCTACGTCGAGGCCAATCGCAACGCGCACGGTCTATGGGACAACGAAAAATGGCACGTTTCGTGGCTGTATCCCACCGCGCATGCGGTCGCTGCGCTGGCGCAAGGCAAGCCCCAATGGCGCGACGAGCGCGCGCTGGCGGCGCTCATGCAGGCGCAGCGCGACGACGGCGGCTGGGGCGCCGGTCGCGCGTCCACATTGGAGGAAACCGCCTATGCGCTGTTCGCGTTGCACGTGTTGGACGGGAGCGAAGAGCCGACAGGGCGCCGGTGCATCGCGCAGGCGGTGGCGCGTGCGCTGGAGTGGATGCTCGCCCGCCACGCGGCGCATGCATTGCCGCAGACGCCGCTGTGGATCGGCAAGGAACTGTATTGCCCCACCCGGGTGGTGCGCGTGGCCGAACTCGCCGGCTTGTGGCTGGGGCTTCGTTGGGGGCGGCGCGTCTCGCCCGAGGGAGCAGGAGCGGGGCCATGATCCAGAACGAACGTGCGCTCCAGCAGGTGCTGGAGTGGGGGTGTTCCCTGACCGGGTTCGCCGACGAGCATGCCGTGGAAGCGGTCAGGGGCGGCCAGTACATCCTGCAGCGCATCCACCAGAGCCTGCGCGACACCAGCGCCCGCACCGGCCGCGATCCGCAGGACGAAAGGCTGATCGTGGCGTTCTATCGCGAACTGGCGCTGCTGTTCTGGCTCGACGATTGCAACGACCTTGGCCTGATCGCGCCGGAGCAGCTCGCCGCGGTGGAGCAGGCGCTGGGGCAGGGCGGGCCGTGCGCGCTCCCCGGATTCGAAGGCTGCGCTGTGCTGCGCGCTTCGCTGGCCGCGCTCGCCTACGATCGTCGCGACTATGCTCAGCTTCTCGACGATACCCGGTGCTACTGCGCGGCGCTGCGCGCGGGACACGCGCAGGCGGCAGGGGCGGAACGCTGGTCCTACGCCGAGTACCTGCACAACGGCATCGATTCGATCGCCTACACGAACGTGTTCTGTTGCCTGTCGTTGCTGTGGGGGCTGGACATGGCGACCTTGCGCGCGCGTCCGGCGTTTCGCCAGGTCCTGCGGCTCATCTCCGCGATAGGGCGCCTGCAGAACGATCTGCATGGACGCGACAAGGACAGGTCGGCCGGCGAGGCCGACAACGCGGCAATCCTGCTGCTGCAGCGCTATCCGACTATGCCTGTGGGGGAGTTTCTCAACGACGAGCTGGCCGGCCATACGCGCATGCTGCACCGGGTGATGGCGGAAGAACGGTTTCCCGCGCCGTGGGGACCGTTGATCGAGGCCATGGCGGCCATCCGCGCGCAGTACTACCAGACCTCAACCAGCCGCTACCGCAGCGACGCTGCGGGGGGAGGCCAGCGTGCGCCGGCCTGAACGCGCGGGAGGCGGCGGCGTGCGCGCGCTGCCGTCGGTCGATCCGACGCAACGCCGTCGCCCGATGCGACGGATGGAGCGAGCATGAGCGACACCAACCTGAGCCGGCGCAAGGACGACCACCTGGACATCGTGCTGGATCGGCGAACGGCGCCGGCCAAGGCCGCCGCCGGCTGGGAGTACATCCGTTTCGAACACTGCGCATTGCCCGAGTTGGACTTGACGCAGATCGACCTGCGCGCCTCGCTGCTGGGCAAGACCATGCGCGCGCCGCTGCTGATCAGCTCCATGACCGGCGGCATGCCACGCGCCGAGGCCATCAACCGGCATCTGAGCGAGGCAGCGCAAGCCTTGGGGATCGCCATGTGCGTCGGTTCGCAGCGCGTGAGCCTGCAATCCCGCAACTCCCAGGGGCTGACGCGCACGCTGCGCCGCCTGGCCCCAGACATTCCCTTGCTGGCCAATATCGGCGCCGCGCAACTGCGCGAGGCCGACGGCCTGGACCTGGCGCGCCGGGCGGTGGATGCGCTGGAGGCCGATGGACTCATCGTCCATCTCAATCCGCTGCAGGAAGCGGTACAGCCGGAGGGAGACCGCGACTGGCGCGGCGTCCTGGCGCAGATCGCTCGCGCCGCGCGCAGCGTGGGCGTGCCGATCGTGGCCAAGGAAGTGGGGTCGGGCCTGTCCGCATCGGTGGCCTGTGCGCTCGTCGAGGCGGGCGCGGCGGTGATCGATGTCGCCGGCGCCGGCGGCACCAGTTGGGCCGCGGTGGAGGGCGAGCGCGCCCGCGATGCCGCCGACCGTGCAGTGGCGATGGCCTTCGCCGATTGGGGGATTCCGACCCCGGCCAGCGTGCAGGCGGTACGTCGGGCGCTGCCAACGGTGAAGCTGATCGCGTCGGGCGGGATCCGCGACGGCGTCGACGTGGCCAAGGCCATCCGCCTGGGCGCGGACATCGCCGGGCAGGCGGCCGGCGTGCTGCGCGCGGCTAGGGTATCCACCGAGGCGGTTGTCGCGCATTTCGAGATCGTCATCCGCCAGTTGGCCGTCGCCTGCTTCTGCACCGGCTCGGCTGATCTGGCGGCGTTGCGTCAGGCGCGCTTGTTGCCCTCGGCGCATCTGCCCGCCGGTTGATGCCGGCGTCGCCCGCACGTGGCGGCGGGCACCTAGTCTTACTGAGTCAGAAAGTCGCGGATGCGGGGGATTTGCGCTGGTCGCGGATTTGTTCGGGTGCTGCTTCATGATCAGGGAGGCGCCCCGCCATGCCCGACTGGACAGCCGAGAATGAAGCCGCGTTCGACGCCTATGTCGATGCTTTGACGGGGTGATCGGTCACGCCGACCGAGCTGAGCCCCTGAAGGGTCGGAACAAGGTGCGCCGGGAGACCGGCAAGGAGTAGATGGTGCAAATCCATTGCAATGAAGGAGTAGCGATCCACATTGACTCCGAGTCATGCGCGGTCGGTCGTGAGGAGACCGGTAACTTCTCTGGGGTCAAACACGGGTTGTTAGGCTCGAGCAGTCCATCAGCATCGTTTTGAGACAAAGCGATGGCGGTGGAATGGACGGTTACGATCGAGGGCCGGAACGAATTCGTGACATGCCGGAAGGAGGTCCGCATAGACAAGAGCTGGGAGAGCCTGTTCCACGGCGATATCGGCCTGTCGATCGGCGATAGCAAGAAGATCATGGCAGCACTGCAGAACGCAGTCGTGAATCATGAGGCGGCTTAGGGGCACCAAATCGAACCGCCGAGAAAGTCCCATTATCGTTTTGATTACCGTGACTTAGGCTGGTGCCTCGCAGAGACCAAATTCCGATGTTGTGGACCTTATGCGATCCCAATGTGGACCGCGCGTCGATCATACAGGCCGAAACGCCTTAGGCAATCGATATTACCGCCCACGGGCAGCGGATCATTTCTGGTTGATGAACCGCAAGGCACCAGTCAAAACTCTTGCCCCCGCCGGTTGCACTGGTCATAACTTCGCTCGCGGAGCGATAGGGGGAAGTCATGGAAAAAATCCAAGTAAACGTCAGCCAACTTCTGTTGGACCTTGAAAATCCCCGAATTGTGAGCGCCGACACGCAGCCTGATGCATTGCGCTCCATGATCGAGTTCGATCCGCGCCACTTCAAAACCACGATGGAGAGTATCAAGGACCACGGCCTCGATCCGGGAGATGCGTTCTACGTTATCGCAAGTGAGATCGATCCGGACGAATTTATTGTCGTGGACGGAAACCGGAGGCTCGCGGCCCTTACCTGTCCGCGACGCCGCTAAGCTAGGCGGACTATAATGTCGTAGGCGCGATTTGCAGCCGGTTGAAGAGGAGCCCGGGTATCGCAGAAATCGCGACACTCGGAACAACCGCGATCACGAGCACGCCAGATAGGTCGGTATAATGTTCCCACAGATCAGGGGTTCGGGGCGAAGGAATAAGGGCCAGAGCGCCCCACAATGTAATGTTCAACAAGGCACAACCGACGAACAGGAGCAACCAGAAGTGTTTAGTGCGAGGTTGTGAGGGCCCGCCTGACAATTTCTGACACATAACTGACAGTGAAAGGAATATCCGGCGGCCGGGCTTCAGGCAACAATGCGGTCACCCTGCTAAAGGGAAATCGCAAGAAGATGAAAATGCTGAAGTCTACCTCGACGTCGTTCTTCCTGTTACTGGCTGCCACGAGCACCGGCCACGGCACGGACGCCTACACAGCTACCAACCCCCACGACAATAGCTACGTCGAAAGGCCGGTTGCTCCCGCCGTCACTCCGCCGAGCCACCTTTTCGCGGTTCCGCTCCCGGATGGCAACGCCGTCGGCAGCGGCTCCTACACCACGCAGGGCGGTGTCACCTTTCAGGGCTATGGCGGCACCGCTGGTGGCGGTAGCGGTGGCGGCTCGGTGACCTTCCCGATGCCGGGCGGCTAAGCTGCCTGGACGGAAAGGAGCGCCTCTAAGTTCATTCCGGAGGCGCTCCTCAGAATTCACGTCAAGGAGATCAAGATATGCAAAAGCTTTTAAACGCAATCTATGTAGCAATCCTGCTCACCATGGCTTCACCAGCTGAGTCGGCCGAACCCGGTAATCTTTTGCCGGAACCGACCGACTATTCTAAGCTCAAACCGCCGCCTGAGCCGCCGACTGGCCCGACTATCGGGCCGCGCGAAGATCCGATCATCCCGCCGGGATGCGGGATGAACTGCCCCGGACCGTTCGACAACTATCCGGGACAGGATCTGCCGTCCCGCCTTCCAATGCCGCTTCCTGCGCCCTGGATCCGCTGAACGAACCTCGTGATGCAAGAATGCAACGGCGCTTCTGTGCGCAGTAACCCAAATGCGTGGTGGGTCGACGGTTTGCATTGCGTGCCCCTGAGGTTTTCGACACCTGCACGGGAGCTTCGACAACAGGAGGACTCGGTGCTGTCCGCTTCGTCGGCGCGCAGGCGCAGTCGCACGCGCCGTCAGCTTCTTGTAAATGGCAAGCCGAATTATACGATCCGCAAAGCGCGCTGACCTCATCAGAGTATGCCCTGATGCGCCTACCATCACCAAGCGCGTGACTTCGTTTCGACTTAAACTCCATAACGCTGAGCGCTTGTCGAAAGAGATGATAGCTGTCCGGCCAACGGACCGGTTTCTTATTGTGTTAGGTGGAACCTTGGATATTCTGACCACATGACAATAGAGAATGAAGCCGCCAGTGAAGCCGTGGCACGGCTTGGCCTACTGAAGCCCGAGGCGGCGAAAACAATCTCCAGACTACTGCTAGCCGAGATGGGGGACCATCCTCGCGCGATCTGCACAGCCTATCGGAAGAACGGCGTTCAAATCTCCCGTGAAGAAAAGAAGGCGCTCGGCATCCGCGTCAACGCATTCCTTAGCTACGCTGCTTTCAACGAGTTGTCGGAAGCCGGAAAGGGCGCCCCACTCAGCGCCCATGAGACGACGCTTCTAAGAGCGACATTCAGCGTTCTGCGATATAGGGCTGTCGAGAAGGAAACAGACTTTCGTAAGCAACTTGGTGCGTGCTTTCTGGGATTCGAGTACGACGTTCTGGCGGCGAACTGTCCGACCTGTATTGGCTTGAACGGGACGATCGCAAGAAGCGCTAAAGAGGCCATATTTCCGAATCCCAGTTGCACTTGCGTGACCGCGAACTACGGCCTTCGCCCAAAAGTTGATTGGCTCGCTGATGTCAGTTAGGTGATGTGTCAAAGCCCGGCCCGGTTCACCCGACGGCAGACCTACAGTGAGACTAGAAAGCTTTGCACTGGAGATCCTGTAAGCGTGCTGGCCAAGCCGCCAACGCCTCGTTGGTAAAAATAGCCGACGAAGCGGCGGTATCGATCTCTATCTACAAAGTCGCACCGAGGGGCGAGGATGCGGACAGGCACGCGTTAACGGCGTTGGCTGCCGTGAAATACCAAGCTGCGAGGACACGAGCAGGCAGATGGCTGCAGATAACAGAATGTTCTGCATTCGACATACCGAGGAACAAAGAAGAATCAGTACAGGCTGGAAAAACCAGTGGCATTGTCTGTTCGAAATGTGGTCCCTGTTCAAAAAAACGATTCTCTGTGCGCTCAATGGAGTCATGAATCCTTAATGCGACGCTCTGACAGTAAGCCTCCAATGTTGAAAGCGCGGGCCAGGAATGGGGCGCACGTATTCCAAGCGCTTCAGCGCATAGCGGACGTCACGTCTCGCAATGTAGTGCGAGGCATCATTTCCCGTAACGACGATGCGCAAGCCTCATTGCCAAATGTCAACCTCCTACGAAAAAACGTTCCCACGGAAGCCTTAGCCAGCGCTACCGATGTGTTGATGGGAAAACAGGGAGCTTATCCATTCACGAACGTAGGACATACTTATCGATCACAATTACGCCTACATAATCTAGAAGCAATTAGCTCGCAGCGCGAAATAGCATTCATGTCTGGTCGATTAAACAGCTGGCACGACGAGACCCTTGAAGTACTCGGAGCCATGAAGACTCTCGCTCCACTAACGCGTTCAGACGATGTCGATGCCCTAAATGCACTCGCTTTGTTCGCTGAACGTTGGGGCTCCTCAAATTTCGTGACGAAAAAAGTCGCATACATCGTTGCGACATCAGCAAACGAACCAGAGTTGCAGGAAGCTTTCGCGGAATTTTCTAAAGTACTCGATCACCACAAATACCCGTCGCCTCATTATATATCCATGGAGGCTTTGGATATGAATTTCCCATATTTCGACACGTTGACTTCCAGGATCAGAGTTGCGCTTC
The DNA here is from genome assembly GCF_040318155.1 of Mesorhizobium sp. M1307. Lineage (NCBI taxonomy): Bacteria > Pseudomonadati > Pseudomonadota > Alphaproteobacteria > Hyphomicrobiales > Phyllobacteriaceae > Mesorhizobium > Mesorhizobium sp. M1307. Next base: position 113,722 of record NZ_JAMYLR010000016.1, read on the forward strand.
GGTTTTTGGACGATGATTTCAGAAAGATTCTTCCGCTCTTCAATGTCTGTCCTACGCCGATCAGCGAAGCTGACATAGGGGCATTCCTCCGAAAATGTCACTCGATGTCTTTCGTGGATGAAGTTTTGGGGATGCTAGTTGTTCGCCGACTAGGCAGTGAGTGGCCAACGATCGGTTCATATGTGGAAAAATGGATGAATCCGAAAATAAGCCGCACGATGGAGGAGGTTGGCGGTACACCATTTGAAACAGAGGAACTCGTGTCAGACGTGGCCCCGCGGTCCGCTGATCTGGCATACTACAGACGCTCCATGGCGTTTCTTGAATTCGACGAGCCAGCAACTTTCAGAAACTACGCGGACAGGATCATCGGTCCGAGGCTCCTACCAATAGCTGGCGCTGCCCCAATCTCGGAACCTGATCCGCCTTCCAAACGCGACTTGACTAAACGCCTTTTCGGATTCCGGAAGCACGAGGATTATCGAAAACCGCAGAACAAGGGTTCGTTTCTAAGAACTTTAGATTTTTTACGGTTCATATCGTCGTCATCTTACGAGCCTCTGAATCATTACGAGATAAGATATATATTTGATAATACTACTTCGTTAGACATATTATTGAACGAACCTGAGATCGAAAAGCTATACTCTTCAGCAGATGAGAAATCACGCCACGTGATAGCGGTCTTGTCGTTGGCACTACACAAAGCGAAAGCGCATGACGAAGATGTAGATTTTAAGTTTCGTTTCGAGATGGCCCAAACCGTCCTCTCAAGCTTCTCAGGTTCAATAGAGGCGTTTATCGACTGGTTGTTGGAAGATACTCCAGAAATAGCCAATTTCTTGCTGCACACGCTGGATAGAACGACGCTCCAAAAAATTTATTGGATAGTAAAGTCGCCCGATCAGGCTGATACAACTCGTCAGTACCTACTTCGGGCTGTAGGAAAACGGAAGCAGAAGCTGGAGTACTTTGTAGAGGCTGATGCAATAGAGGCCCAGCGCGGTGTGGCAAAATTGAGAAAATACTTTGATGATAGTCGGATATACGTCGATGGTATTGCGATGAAGCGGTGGCTTGTAGATAATCCGAGCGCATATGCACAGCAATACGAGCGTATTATTGGACACAGCGTGGATCTTAATAAAACCAGATCGGAAAAGGCAAAGATATCTTTCGAGGACGTCGTTATAGATATAACCGTCGCGGCGGCGTACGACTATATCTTATTTGAGTTCGCTAGAATTGCGTTTGCAGAGTTTTGTCTTAATAACACCTTCGGCATAGAGTCATATTTAGGGAGGCGAATTAGGCATAATACGTTGAGTGGCATGATGAGAGACGGTGTAGAAACTCTCAAAGATGCGGTGCATTTCCATCTTTTAATGACTGATGATCATTTCATGCTCGCTTATGATCTTTGGGTAAATGACTATCGGGCATTGATAGATAAACTAAGGCGCGAGAACTTGCAGTTCAAGGCGCAGCAACGCCCGCATGGGTGGTTCTCCGCAGAAGTTACGTTAGAAGATCCGACGACGCATGCAAATCTCATAAGCCTACGACAGCTTGCGGTCGCGGGGGGAAGCATTGATGTTTTCTATGATTTGATGGTGCGATTTTGTTGGCAACAGATCGAGCCGCAGCTAAAGACCGTCGCGAAGAACATCACAGAAGACGTTTTGAATTCGGCACTCGCCGATATTGATAATCGGTTCCACGGGTTCAGCAGTGCGCTGCATAGGCAATTCAGGGCCGAAATTACAGATGCCATCCATGATAGGTTTGCGCGGCTAGGTAGCTGGTTCAGAGAACCTGAGAGCGGCTTTGTCAGTGCTACACCGAGGCAATTAGGTGACTTAGTCCAAATGGAAGCTGTGGGGGTAGGGGGCCATCCTGCGTTGGCATGGTCGGGCGACGCGGAAGATTTAGAACTCGATGGCTTGTCGGTCCATCGCGTTTACGACTGCTTGTCGGTGCTCATCCGGAACGGAGTTCACTACGGAGACGAAGATCGGTCAATATCGATCGCGGTGGAACGAAAAGGAATGCCAGTTCCGCATCTTGAAAGACTGCGCTTCTGCGTAGCGTCCGTAATCTCAGACGGCGATAAGCGATCAGAGCACGTTGATCGTATCAGGGCCAGCCTTGATGCCGAGGATCTTGCTCAGGCTATGGTGCGCGAAGGCTACACAGGAATTAAAAAACTGCGGTTCATCACCAAGCATAGTGAGGGGACATGCAGCGTCCAATTGAGGAGTCACGAAGAGGTAATTGAGATCGAGTTTACCCTGACGGTCGAGCTTGCCGGAGCGAGTGCGTCCTGATGCGAAAGCTATACAATCTTCTTTTGGTCGAAGATGAAGAGCACAAAACTAACGATTTGCTTCGGAGACTAGAGGTTGCAGGATTTGGCAAACCGACAGTCGCAACAGGGGTTAGAGACGCGGTCTTGGCAGTGATGCAAAGGCCGTTCGACCTCATCGTTTTAGATATGGCGCTTCCCACATTTGCAAAAGGTGAGGTGGCGAGTGCCGGAGGTGTAGCTCAATCAATGGGGGGTATCGAAATTCTACGCGCATTAAAATCTAGTGGCGCGAAAGCGAATTTGATTATCGTAACTCAGTACCCGGAAATTCTCATTAATGGGGAGAAGATAAGGCTATCAGCTTTGCCTCGGCTTTTGACGGCGCGCTACGGGCAAAATGTATTGGGATCAATATTGTATTCATTCAAAACACCGGAATGGGAAAAAAGCTTTGATGCGGCGCTTTGGAGATTGACGTGAGAATAATCGTATTTGAGGATGACAACGATAAATACGCTTCTATAGCAAAGGTGTTGATCGCAAAGGGAGTGAAGGAAAACGCAATAAAGCGGATAGATAATATAGCGAAGTTCGTCTCTATAGCTAGAGAGGATTTCGATCTTTGTGTTATAGATTTGCTTATGCCTACCATTCCGAAGGGCGGCGCAACGAGCTCTGGAATGGAGATCCTCCATATGCTGGACTATGCTGGCAAAAAACGTGTCCCACTCTTAGCAATCACATCGTTTGTCGATGAAGCCGAGAAGTATCGGGATGCGTTCGCGGCTCGCGGATGCATAATTTACGATTTCAACCGGACAGAAACATGGACGGCCGCGTTGGATGTCTTTCTTGCTCAGGCCCGCGATCGCGGTCGATATGATTTTGTGATCTTCACTTCTATCTCTGAGGAGCGCACGGCCTACGTTAGATTGCCGGGTTTCAAGCACGAAAGCTTGCTTCGGTATGGCGTCGATCATTGGGACCTAACTTTGGGTTCCGCCGATGGAACAGTCATATTGTTGCAGCGCATGGGACTTGTGAACGCATCTGTGGAGATTGCGCGTGTCTTGGAGCTGTATGCGCCTCGAATTGTCGCGATGAGCGGCATTTGCGGCGGTGTGGCTGGTAATTCTGTCCTCGGACAACTGCTCGTGGCCGAGCGCTGCTGGGAGTATCAGTCCGGCAAGTGGTACGATGATGCATTCAAGGCGGAGCCTTACCATTCAGTCATGCCGGGACGGACCGGGACAGTTTTAGCAAAAATGATCGAAGGCCCTGACGTTGTTACTCAGTTTGAGGCTGGCTTTCCCGGAACAGTACGCCCCCGAACTATCACGCAGCCTCGTATTGCACCATTTGCTTCGGGTTCGGCAGTGATCGCTAGCGAAAAGCGGCTCCGCAGTGTTTCCGATCAACACAGGAAAGTCGCTGCGATCGATATGGAAACGTTCGGGCTGTACCGAGCGGTCGAAATGTCGGGTAGAGATGTCCATTCGTTTTGTGCGAAAACCGTTGTTGATATGGCTAACGTAGCAAAAGACAATGAATTGCATTTTTACGGAAGTTACCTGTCGGCAAAATTCACACTGGCGGCTGTTGAGAATTTGGTCACGGAAAAAAGGCATTAGTCATTTAATTAGACACTGCCTTTTATGGCAGCCTGTTGCGCGAACAATTGGCAGCATACCCCAAATGGCCCCAGAACAGGTTTTTCGTCAAATTGCCGAGCCATCTAGTCCGGTCTGGTGCATGCCACCAGCCGAAAAATCGAAATTAGGTTACAACCGAATAGCGAGGCAATTTCGCAATCTCCGCCGCCATGGTCTTTAGCGTGACCTCGCCGTAGGTATCGGCAACCGTACTAGCTGCCTGAACCTCCAGAATACGGGGAGGGTGACCTTGCCCCTCTGATCTAATCCGGTTTGAAGTTCGTTCTGGCCCATCGAGAGGACCAGGACATGAAACGTAGCCGCTTCTCTGAAGAGCAGATCATCG
>NZ_JAMYLR010000017.1:0-115095 GCF_040318155.1 Mesorhizobium sp. M1307
TACCTGAAACCGCCGGGCCTTGCCCGCGCAAAGTCACGATTTAGGCAATAAAATCAACAGTTTGACGTTTGTGGACGGAAACTAGTCTAGATGCCGAGGACAACCGCGCCACCGCTGAGCCCCGCACCCGCTGCCGCCAAGAGGATTTTCTCGCCAGGCCGAAACTTCTGCGCCCGATGGGCGAGCGAAAGTGAGAGCGGGATCGTCGCGGCAGAAGAGTTGCCGTAGTCGGCGATCGTCTTGACGATCGCTTCATCCGAGATGCCGAGGGTCCTACCGACCGCGTCGAAAATGCGGGCATTGGCCTGATGCGGCACGAACCGATCGATATCCCGCGGCAGCATTCCGGCAGCAGTGAGCGCATCCTGCGAGCAGGCAGTCATCATCTCCACCGCCTTGGCGAACACTTCACGCCCGTCGGTGATCGTCATGCGGGTCTGCTCGAGATCGAGGTCGCCATGGAACGGTCTGTTGCGTCCTCCGGCGGGTATCTGGATCAGCCCATAGCGCGAGCCGTCCGAATCCACTGCCGCGCCGAGAACGCCTTGGTCGGTATCCTCGCACGGACCAAACCACGGCACCGGCGGCATCGGCAAACAGCACGGCGCTCGCGCGCTCGGCCGGATTGATGCGGCGGCTGAGGATGTTGGCGGCGATGACAAGGCTCGCTTTGCCGTGCAGGCGGGTGAAGCCGTCGGCAAACATCAGTGCATAGATGAAACCGGCACAGGCGCCGGTCAGGTCGATCGCGCCGGCTCGGCTGAGCCCGAGCCGATGTGCGACCAGCGGCGCGCTGGGCGGCAGCAGGTGGTCGGGTGTGGAGGTGGCGAGCAACAACAGGCCGATGTCGCTGCGGTCAATGCCGGCGTTCGCCAGCGCCATTGAGGAGGACCTGGCGCCGATGCAGACGTTTGACAGGCCCGCCCGCTTGCTCGCGGCTGCTTGGCTTGGCGATACGCGGCTGATCGATAATGTGGAGATGCCATCCCGGACAGGCGCCATCACGCGCACAGCCGCTTAGAGACAGATCCGCCCTGCCATCACTTCGAAACGGTGACGGCGTGGGGTAAACTGGGGACCAAAACAGGCAATACGGACACCTCGCAATCATAACCCGCGAAGGTAACCCAAGCAGGGGGTAGGCGTCCTGCCGTCGCCGGTCGGTTGCTCTCGCAGGAAGGCCTGAATCACCACTAAAGGTGTTTGCCGCCTGTCCCTTGAAGAACGAAATCATAGGTGTCGAGGTCCGAGTAGCGCCACCTCGCATCCCGCTTCACGCCGGCGCCGGACCTTTTCCTGCTTTTCATTAGCTTCACCTCCCATGGTTCCTCGGCATATTGCCTCCGCGGATGATGAGTGGCCCGTACAAATATGGTATCAACTTCAGCAATGAACTGGGGATGAAGACAAATCCGGCACCGAGCGGATGGTCAATAGGGGGGTCGTTTGAAGAGAATCTGCCTGGCGATCGGAGCCTCGCGCGCCGAACATCTGCAACCTTTGCCTGGTGCGCTCCCCGCCGCGGAAGAGGTTGGAGATTGGGCGCGGCGGTCAGGATTCGATGTTGTCGAAGTCGTTACGGATGAGGACAAGGCTGAACCCGTAACGATATCACGCTTGCGAAACGTGCTCACCAACTTGCTGAGGGATGATGGGGACGAGATTGACGCCTTCGTCCTTCATTTTGCCGGTCACGGTTTCAGGCTCGGGGCCGAGCAGAATCTTTGGTTGCCGACTGACTGGAACACCGAGCTGCGTGCCATCGCAGTAGAGCCACTACGAAGCAAACTTTATCGCCACGGTATCCGCAACCTGACGATCTTCAGCGATGCATGTCGCGCATTGCCGAACGACATTGAGATCACCGAACTGACGCCGGACGGCATTCTTGGCCGAGGGCCGTACGAGGCGATCCCGCCCGTTCTTGACCGGTACAACGCAGTTATGGACGGGCAGCAAGCGTACATGATCCCAGGGGACTCACCCGAAGACGCAAGATGTGTCTTTTCGACAGCGGTGTTGGAAGCACTTTGGGGCCGCCGAGACGACGCTTTCGACCAGCATATCAAGGGAAAGGTCACGCCAGAATCCCTGGATCTTTTCCTGAAGAGACGGTTGCAGGAGATCGGCGAGCGATATCGTTTGAAGTGCCGGCCAGAAAATGTCCCCGGGACACCCCGCGATCACCTGATCTATTTCGACCGTAGCCGACCGCCTGCAGGTGCGATGCCGCCTGCGCCGATATGGCCGGTGCCAGTCTGGGAGCGGCCCACCAATCCCGTCGTGCCATCGCAAGATGTCGACATCACCAGTGTCATCACGGTGAAGGACATGTTGGGTGCCGATTTCGGCAGGGAAAATCCCGCTATCGATACGACAAAACCTCTCAAGAGAATGCCGGCTGCAGCAAAGACAGCCTTCGATGATCTCGCGGAGGCAGAGCTTCTGGCGAGGAAAATCCAGCGACGTGGCGACGATACCGGACTGGCCGAATGGAACGTCGGCAGAGCCAAGCGACGCGTCGAGGCCTTTGTCGCAGATGGTCAGAAGGACAGGCGTCGCAGAGAGATTCGCCGCAGCTTTGGGGGCATCGATCCAGACTTTGCCCATTCTAACTTCAATCTCATTGTCATTGGCGGCGAAGTTCGCCGCATTTGGACGAACCGTGCGCGTCATGTTCGAGACCGCAAGGGCGGCCGACAGTCGGCATTCAAATTCCAAATCCATCCGGCAGGCAGTGCCCAGATCATTATTGAGTTTGAGGATGGAATATTTGCCTCCGCTGTCATGTACAGCAAGCTTGTGACGGTACTTACCCGGGACGCACATGGTGTTGTTGGCTGGGCTTGCATGCCGCCGTGGAGCGACCCGGTCGATCAATTGGAGCCGTCGATTGACGCCATTACCAAGCTGCAACTCGGAGAACTGACGGCCAATCAGGTCGACGACTTGGCTGTAAAGCTCCGCGAAATGAAGCACGTCAATCCGACGTTGGGGGCGCTTTCGAGCTACCTTTATGACTACAGCGGCGACGTCGATAGCATCCGTCGCATGGCCTATTTTTACGCCGACCAGGGCCAGCCGATACCGTTCGACGTTGCCTTCATGGGACTGATCGACATGCCGCATGAATGGCAGCACCCGACGGTGTTGGTGCCGGCGGTCAAAGCCCGAAAACCCAATCGGGCGGACCGGCGGCTGCCACAGTGGGTCAAGCAAGCAACCCCCGAGATTGAAGGTATCGTGGGAGGAGCTTGGCCGATTTTTCGCCAGGGATGGGATTTCGTGAGCGACCCGACACCTCCAGAGGCTCCCGCGGCTCGCGCAATTCACGAATTGTCGAGATACCTGTTGCCGTCTCCCTTCACCTCCTTCAAGCGCGAGGGAGCAGAAAAGGCCATTGAGATGCTAAGCTTAAGGAGTGTTGGATGAACTTGGTTTTGATCCATGGAATCTCGCAAGAAGCCTACACCGAGGCGGATCTCCTTGCGAAATGGAGCAAGCTGATCACTGATGAAGCACCTGGCCTGCTCGACGGCGTCAACACGCAAATGGCCTATTACGGAAAAGAACTTGCGCGCTGGACGACCGGCGATGTCAAAGCGGCGATTGCCATGGGCGTGGCGGACGGTGCATTCGATCCCGCAAACAACGACGAGATAAACTTCCTCGTTCGCGCGCTGGAGCAGGCCGCCGTCGGGCAAAACATCTCGGACGCAGATATCGCGCAGGCTGCACGCGCGGCGGAACAGGCGGCGGGCGCGGAAGCCGTTCCGATGGGCACTTGGTTGGGCCGGCGCCTTGTTGGTATCGTCCGTGCTCTCGAAGTCGTTTCGCCATTGAAGGGCGCCCTGATGCTGCAGGTCGTCAAGCAGGCTTACACCTACCTTGCGAAAAACGGTGCAGGTAAAGCGGTCGACGATCTCGTCCGGCCTCGGCTTGACGGCAAACGATTGATAATCATCTCGCATTCACTGGGAACCGTTGTCGCTTTCAAATTGCTGCGCGAGATGACTGACGTCGCGACAAGCGTCGAAGTGCCATTGTTGATTACACTGGGATCGCCGCTCGGGATCGACGCTGTGAAGGCAAAGCTCGGTCCACCTCGAAAAAAGCCACAATTTGTGAAGCGGTGGGTGAATTTCTACGACCCTGCGGATTTCGTTGCTCTCGGCAAAGGTCTTGATGAGAGCACCTTCGCTACAAACATCGAAAACGTCGGCGATGTCGACAACCCGACATCAAACGCACATGGAATCGCCGGATATCTTCCCGACAAACGCGTCATCGAGGCACTTAAGGCGGTTCTGTGACATGGGGTCGCCCGGGCCCGTGGTCCCTCAAGCTTTCCTTGATCATTACTATTTGTCTAGAAACCATTCTTTTCGATCGATGCGGATGCCTGGTGACCGCCAGTCCCGTTCTGTGAAAGCTGTGGCTTGGCACGCAGTGACAGAACCTCGCGATGCTTGAGGCCATCGAAACAGCCGCGGCCATCCACGCCAGCATGGAGCTTTTCGAGCGCAAGTTCAGCGCTGGCGGACACGCGATCGCTGGCCTGGGACACGGAGCCATCTGGCAAGAGCGGCTCGGCGTGTGGGGCCATTTCTCGGAGACGCCACCCGACAGATACTGGAACGTCTTCGGGCAGCAGCCCATGCGGCTTCGCCAGAACATGCTCGTCGAGATCAATCCTCCCGGAAGCGGCAAGAACCTCAACCGGCAGGGCGTGCTGGCGAGGGATGACCGTGGTCACCGATGGCTGCTGCACCAGGGCCGCCTCCATCCGCGGGGTGTCCGGATTACCGAGGACATGTTCAATGCGGTCGCGACAGCAAGGCGCGTCGACGTCCGTTACGCCGATGGCACGGTTGCATCCGGTCACCGCGTCGCCGGTCTCGACCAGCCTGCCGACCAGGTCCAGAACGATGTTGCAGCATTCGTGGACCTCTGCGCCCGTGTTCGGGTCCACTATCAGCTTGGTGACGCTGCCCGGCAGATGTTGGAGCGGATCAATGCAGCCGAGGCCCTATCGAGCCCCGAGCGCCAAGGGGCGTATACACTGCCCCCGATGCCGGCGAGGACGGCCGAACGGCGACACGCCGACATCTGGCATGCACTGGTCAAGGAACTCGATGCTCTGGGGATCCAGCACGCCAACAGCCGATTCGGGCGATATGGTCCCGATCTCTTCGCCCAGACAATGCAAGACAGGCTCCTGTTCGAGATCAAGGCCGACGCAACAGCGGCCGACATTCAGCGTGCTCTCGGCCAGCTTCAGCTGTACGAGCACCTCGGCGGTCAGGCTTGCAGAAAGATCATGGTGCTGCCGGCGGCACCAGGCGATACGATCGCGCGAGCCCTCTCGGCTCTCGGCATCGAGCTGCTACTCTTCGAGCGGCGGGGCACGTCGGTGCGCCTCGATCAACCGGCTCTGCGAAAGTTGATCGCGAAGGCACCCGGCAGAGTCAGAGGAGGCAAGCGCGGTGCCGGTGGCGAAAATTGAACGCGTCGTTGCGGGCGTGGTAACAGGACGCGTCGAACGCGGATCCGTTGGGTTCTTCGCATGCCATGACTTCGGCTCCAACGTGACCCCAACGCGGCTCGCATGCCTCGACGACGTCGCAGATTTCCTGCGGTCACGACCGCGCAGCGGCGTGCGCATGAATCCCAGGTGGGGCCGGATTACAAGGAACATCTACATCGACGGCGTGCGGTTGCGCTGAGGCCAATCAATTGCCTCTCTTGGCCGAGTATCCGAAAGATGCTCGCCGTAGTCCAATTGACTCAGGTTCTCAAAGAGAACAAATAATGAACATAACTGCGCCCAGCGCGTTGCACTGCTTTTAGGAACCGGATTTTTCATGGCCGATAGCGTGGCAAACCCAGTCATCGCCCGCCTTCAGGAGCGCATTGCGCACCTGGAGGGCGGTGCGGGTCGCGTGCGCAAGGTCCTGCCGTTCGGAGTGGCTGAGATCGACAGCTGGCTTCCGGGAGGAGGGTTACTGTTATCAGGAATGACGTACACATCGCGGGGGTACTGGCTAACAAGAATCACATTTCATTGGTCGTTCCAGGCGGCGTTTGTCGACCCGGCGCCTACGTCCTCTTGGGTGAGACAGCTACAAAATTTGTGCGCGAGTTGAACTGCGATCACTATTTCCTTTGTACGCATGCCTTAGACCAAGCCGGCCCTAGCGATACCTTGCTGGACCTCGTGCAACTGCAAAGGGAAATGGTTGGCGCAGCGGTAGAAACGACGCTGATCATTGACAGCAGCAAGTTTGGAAGTCGGGTGCTCTACAACGTCGTTCCGATTCAAAAGCTCAAGCGGATCATAACTGACGAGGGGCTTTCGGTAGAAGACCGTGAGAGATATCAGTCCTTGGTCGAAGAACTTGTCATTGCGCCTTATGTCGACAGTCCGCCGTCCGAGTCGAATGATTAAACCGACTAACCGCGGACAATTAGCGGTTCCATCATGGCCTTCTGCACCGGATCCCGCGGCTCACCCCGCAAAGAAAGTCGCAACCACGCCACGCGTCAGATTATGGACCCGTAAGTCGCCGTCGCTTGACACTGTGCCCCTTGCCCGGACTCTGCCGACCTAAGCCACGATCCAAAAGTGCCGCAGAAAGCGCGTTTCCTCTCCCTGACCTTTAGCCTCACCCTACATGCCAGCGCTTAGACCTTCTATGGCGGCTGTGGCCAATTCTCCGATTGTTGGGATACATCGGTCAGAGGGTCCGCCGGCAATTGGGCATCATCAAAGCAGATGTGAGACGTCATCTGGTATCGATATGCTCAACGCTGCCGCAGTCGCTCGAGAGCGGCGCGCTGTTTCTTGACTCGCGACCCCTTCGAATACGGGAATTGCATTCCACGAAGAAAGTGCCTAGGGGTGCAAGACCCGACCGGATGTTCTTTGGCGAGGCAGGCGAGGCGGACGCCGTGCGCATAATGTGCATACGGAGCGACCCCGGGTGGGTACGAGCGCATTCTTGGCGGCAGCGGATCTGATTGCGATAAAATTCCTCGACCGGGTTCGCCGAGCAGCCGGCACAGCCTGCCGGGTCTTTAGTTCAGCCGCCTCGTCTTCTTAAGCAAAACCTTTGCATGTCTTGCCCGAATTTGCACTTATATCTTACGATAAGTTCTGCGATGGGAGGGATCGATGCAGCGATACACGATATCTGTCAACCGGGACTCCAAAGTAAACCTCAGGGACCTGATCAACAGGCCTCCTGAAAATTTTGTCGACGCTGTCAACTTCCTCATCGCGGAGAAAGGCGGCCTTCCGCAGGACGCAGTATTAGAATTTCCGACGATCGGCGTGCTAAGCGCTTCGCTTACTGACAAAGAGGCTGCGGATCTAAAAGCCGACCCTCGTGTAACACAGCTGAGAGAAGATCGGCGTGTCACCGGCTCACCGCTCCTCCCATCACCAATACGCGTTGCTGGAGAATTTATTGCAAACGACCGACCTTGGCACCTCGACGTAATCAACGCTCAAAAGTGCTGGCCTACCACGACTGGGAAAGGAATCAGAATTGGAGTGATCGATTCTGAGATCGCCCCCAACTTGCCATTCTTGCCAATCAAGGACGGATTGTCCTTCAATCCAAGCGCTCCGAATTGGTACGGTGGATCAGATTTTCATGGAACTTTCTGTGCGGCAATAATCGGTTGTCTGCCAACGCACCCCAGCATGATCGGGGTAGCGCCTGACTGCGATCTCTACGCGCTACGCGTAAACAAAAATGGAAGTGGACGTTCAGAATACTTGGCGGCAGCGATCGTTTGGGCAACCGCAAACAAGCTTGACGTACTTTCCATGAGCCAATGGGACCCGGATGGCGCCGACGATCCGCATGAGTTGCCATGGGACGATGTCTCGCGAGCCGCTGATGATTATGTCAAAGCTGGAGGCATACTTATCGGCATCGCCGGAAATTCCGGGACCTTTCCAAAGCCTTGGGTTACTAATCCCGGGCGATGCTCCGGCGTGATGGCAGTAGGGGGCACAAAACGAGACACGAAATGGTGGGACGGTTCGTCTTATGGGCCCGATGATCTTGCCGAACTGGAGTCGGTCGAAATCGCCGCGCCAGGGTATGCTGTAAACTCCATTATGCCAGACGGCAGCGTGCAGGCTGGTGTGGGCACAAGCTTCGCAGCGCCCCAGGTCGCGGGGGCGTGTGCCCTTCTTAAGCAAGTGAAGCCCGACCTGACAGGAGCCGATCTGCGGGCCATCCTGAAAAAGGCTGCGCGTGATTTGGATATCGCAGGGAAGGATGCAAAAACTGGCTTTGGCTTGCTCGATTGCGAGCAGGCCGTTGCCTCCTTACTCCACGTTTGAATTGCATGTCGAGGTGATGGAACGCTGCTCTCACAGTGGCTGCGGCCAACGGTACTTACGGCATTTGCGTCCAAACCGTTATCCGGCCGGGCTAGGATTGCTTTACCGATCTTGAGGGACACATCTCGGCAGACTCCGAGCACCCATCCTGACGGGAAGCGGGCGGGTTCTTCGAGAAGAGCATTCCGACGCGGGCGGGTTTGGCACGATCCGGCATTGAGTGGAGCACAGACTCCGCCGGCGCTGGCGGACCCATCCCCGCGAGCTTTGTCGCGGCCACAAGCGTGATACGACGCGCCGCCAAGCCTTGATGTGGGACGATAGAGCCGAATTCTTTCACTGGGCCAAGGTGGCGGCTGAGGCCGCCCGGCTGACGCTGCGGGCGAAGATGGACATCGAAATCGTGCGCGCCATCGAGGCCGAGGAGGAGCGGCGCCTGGGTCGAGACTAAGGCTCCTGCCACTTGCGCGCCGCGGCCTCCGGATCCTGCCCCGAAACACCGGGGCGGGCATTGAAGAGCAGGGAGCGCGAGGGAGTGCGTGCGGGCGAAGATGGAAAAGACAGAATTGGAAGAGCTGAAGGACAAGGTGCCGTGCGCCGCCGTGCTGGAGCGCGACGGCTTCGCCCTCGATGTGAAGGAGAGCACCGCCAAGGCGCTGAAATATCGCCGCGAGGCGGCGATCATCATCGTCATCCATGGCGGCAAGTGTCGCTTGGCACTTAATTGTAGAATGCGCCGGTATGGTTAAGGCTTGGCATTAATTGTGAGAATCTTGGGCGTCAATTCTCAAATTAGCTGCATTTGAGAAGAGGCTCTCGACCTGCGCGCTCGGGCTATCATGTTCTCGGCGGCGTCAGTGAATCTCACCCTGTTGTCACCCATCATGTGACCACGCAGCATTCGAAGCATCTCTGGTCCGACACGCTCGACGATGGCTACCCCTGCCAACAGAGCCGGCCGCAGGTGAAGCGGTAGGATCGGCTTTGCAGGTGTGGGCAGATTCTCCTGTTGCTCGGCAATGACATGGTCGAGATCGGGGATGATTGCGCCGAGCACCCGGAAGCGCCAGAGATCGTGCTCGCGGGGTATAGGTATTGGAATGCGTCGCATCAGGAGAAGCCGAGCAATGTCTGCTGGCGATGCCCAGGTCCCGATACCACGCTCAGCTTCATCGTCGAGCAGCTTTTCGCCACGCAGAGCTGCAGCGCAATACTGCCGGAAAGGGGAGGGGAGTTCGCGCCCGCCGGGATCCCGGAGTTGACTTCCACACAGAGGGCACGTGATGCGCCATCCCAGCAGCTGGCTTCGCAGGACTGGCGCCGGTTCCGTATGTCCCGGGCTGCAGTTCGTGCAGACCTGCGTCGGCTGGGCGGAGATGAGCCGAAGCGATGATTGCGCGACATTTGCGAAGGTCATTCGACGCATCACGGTCGGCTCGGTGGCAAACATGTTAGCTAGGCGGATTTCCTGATCACTGCTCAGTTGAAGATCGGCCGCTCGCAATGAGGACGCCTCCGGCAGGCAATGCCGAAGCATGACGAGTGGTGGAACCGCGTAAAAGGCGGCATGCCGGCTGATCCAGGAGGACAGGAGTTCATCACAATGGGGCGGCAACCGCACCGGCAATTGCCGTGGCGGCGTGTTCTCCATCATGCGAATGCCGCCTCGGCATCGAATTCCGGTTCCCAGTTCTCGACCACTTCGTCGGTGATGTGTTCGCGTCCGCTCTCGATGGCGTCGACCGCGAGGCTGTTGATCATGTGGAAAATGCTGGCGGTGATACCCTCGGTGATCTGCAGCGTACGCCGCAGCGATTTCGGGGTGAGCACCGAAGGCCGACGCAGCGGCGTATTGCGCAGGATTGACGCTACCAGGGTCTCGAACTGTTCGTTCGCAGCCCGACCGGCTCAAGGTGAACTGTTCGAACCGGCGCGCAAGCTGAACGTCGCCGCTGATCGCCTCCCGCGCCTCGTTGACGCCGAAGCAGACCAGCGAGATCTGCAGACGATTGCTGAGAAAGCGAAGAGTGTTCAGAACGATGCGCTGCTCGCGATAGGTTCCGGCGAGGATGTTGTGCACTTCGTCGATCACCAGCACCTGCACGCCGATCGCTTCCATGATCCGCAATGCCGCCTGCTCCATCTGGGCGATGTCGGCGCGTGGACGCTGTGGCGCGCCGAGAAGGGTGAGGAGTTCGGCGTAGAAGCGCCGCTCGCCGGGCCGGCTGGTCATTTCCATGGCCAGGACCGGCGTCTTCAACGTCCCCGTCAGCGGATTGAAGCTCGGCGGGTGCTGGTCCCGGAACCGCTTCATGATCATGGTCTTGCCCATGCCGCTGTCGCCGTAGATCGCGACCGAGGGCATGCGCGTGCCTCGCGGATGGTCGAGGAGCCCGCTCAGCCGGTCGAGCGCCTGCTTGGCGCGTGGATAAAGCACCCAGCGGCGTGATCGTATCGCGCGAATGCGTCGCTCGTCCGTTTCGGCAAGCAGCGCCGCGGCGCCGGCGGTCAGGTGGGAGATTTCATCGTTCATATTCACTCCAGCTCAATCTGTATCCTCAACAAAGGGTACAGGTTTGCTGGAATCGACACCGCGGAGCGAGCCCCATCCCCGATCATCCACCTTCGATTTCGAAGAAGCCTTCCCGCGTCGTGCCGCTGCCGTCTTCTTGGTGGCAGTCTCGAGCAATTCCCGCTGTGTGATGACGGTGCGGATGATCGCGCGGGTGTCGACTTCACGGCGGCCTTTCGCCAGCAGTGTGCGTCGCGCGGTCACCGCCTCGTGCAGGGTGATCGAACGCAACGTCACGTCGGCATAGCGGGCTTCCACGAAGTTTCCTGAAGGCCGTCGAACGAAGATGCGGGCCATGTCGCGTGGATCGTATTTGACAAGCAGGCGCCGGTCAGAACGCCCGACGTCGGCGCTGAGCGCCGCCGACCAATAGCGCAGGCCGAACAGATGAATGCCGGTCGGCCGCAAGGTGCGCTCCTGCTCGGGCAGGAATGTCAGCCAGAAGCGCATTCGATCTTGTGGCAGTCGAAATGGAATCTCACCTTCATGGTCTCGCCAGACAGCAATCGGCGGGTGTCCCAGTCCACCGTGGATTGATTGGTGATAGGAGCCAACGATGTCGAGTGCGATATACCGCTCAAGCTCACGCAGTGTCAGTGCCGCGTGCCGCTTCGAGTCGTAGTCTCCCAGATCCTGTTCGTTGCTGAATGTGGTTCCGGGGAGCAGGTGCAGCCTTCCCATCTGTGTGCCGATCAGGCGCTCGATGTGACCGCCGAAGCGGGGCTCACCCGGTGGCCGCCACTCAATGGCGATGCCGGCGTCTTGGCATCCGCGCTTGAACGCCCGGCTGCGGAAGTCGGCACCGTTGTCGACATGCACCGTGTCCGGCAGCCCGGCAACGGGCCAAGGCTCCGTGATCTCGCGTTCTCTCAACCATGCCGACTTGTCGAAGACGGAGTGCAACAGGCACAGACTGGTCGACAGCCGGGACGGCGCGTCCATGGTGAGATAGAAACCGGTGACCATCCGGCTGCATACGTCCATGGCCAGGGTCAGCCACGGTCGACCGACCGGCTGCCGGGTCTCCTCGTCAACAACGAAGACGTCGGCCTTCGTATGGTCGATCTGAACCACCTCCAAGGGGCGGGAGGCACCGAACGTCCCGGGAACGGGCGTCGTCGCCTTGACGATCTTCTGTTCGCCGCGTCGCTTGGCACGCTTCTGGAGGTCAATCTCCTTAAGGCGAGCCACTATCGTCCGGCGATGCGGTGGCTTGAGCCCCGCCGATATGCAGTTCGTCTGCACGTCGCGGACCAGCTGCGAAACCGTCGGCCGGGTCCGCTTCAGGTAGTATGCGTTGATCGTGGCGCAGATGATCTCTTCTCGCTTATCGTCCAGTACGCGGTGCCCCTGTGGTCGCCCACGTTTACGATCGACCAGCGACAGGATGGTCCCGCCGGCGCGGAACAGCTTTATCAGCCGGTATGCTGTCGCTTGGCTCAGGCCGAGCCTGGCCGCGAGTTCCGCAACATCTGCGGCCGTCGCGCTGGCAGGATTGCGCTTCAGGAAGCTGCGGATCGCATCTGCCCGTCTGCACGCTTCGTCCCAAAGCGCCTCATCAATCTCGTCGGGAGAGGGGTCAGTCATCGCAGGCTCGCGAGAAAAAAACATCGCGAGCGTCATTCTCACATAAAGTCACAAAAGCCAATGTGCATTATCAAATTAACTGCTCATTCTCAAATTAAGTGCGCCGGCAACATACTGAAATCGTTGAGGTCGGATTCGCAGAATTAAATGGAAAACGACACCGATCTTGAGCCGCGATGCGAACCAGGCGCTTGGCAATTACCGGCCCGCCGACCCTACTATTCGCCAGCGGCGACGTGCCGGATATGGAGTAAGTTCAGCCGGGATTCCATCTCGCGATGGTCGAGGGGAAATGCTTTACTCCGAAAGATGAGCCTGCTGACACGATTCCTCGTCTTTGCCGCCTGCGCGGCGTGTTTACCTTCGGCGTCCTATGCGGAGCCTCGCAACGGTCCGCGCCTTGAAGAGCCGGCATGCCAGCCCATCACTACGGCCAACGAAGCGTTCGTCAAGATATCGATCTTTCAGGCGACTTGGGACGCCGTAATCAAGCGCGAGACAGGCGTGGTGGTCATGCATAGAGAGTCGGTCTACGCAAATGGCATCTTATACGAGCGAACGGCGCCATACGCGGCTTGGCGCGTTGAGGCGCTTCAACTCGGGAATCCCCGGCATTCGGGTTGTCACCAGCTGCGCGAAGAGGTGCTGGATGGTGTCAACACCCTCGTGGGGAAAGGTTTTCTCGGTGGCATCTTGAGCTAATGCCGAACTAGTCCACGCTCCGACGACAATCCATGCAAGAAGAATCAAACCTCGCGTCATCCGAACTCCACCGGTGCAAGTTGCCTTTTGTGATTAGGATGTTTGCGAAGGGAAGGTATTACAAGTCGGAAAGCGTCCGCAATGGGTCGCTTTCCGACTGAGGCTTTCATATTGCGGCGGAATCTGATTCACGCTCCGCATGAGCCGATATGATCTGACTGACTTAGAGCCGCTGTTGCCCAACAAGCCGCGAGGCGTGCCACGTGTCGATGATCGGCGGGTGCTCAACGGCATCTTCTGGGTGCTGCGATCCGGCGCACCGTGGCGAGACCTGCCCGGGCGATACGGCCCACCCACCACTTGCTACAACCGCTTCGTCAGATGGCGGAAAGCAGGTGTGTGGGACCGCCTCATGGACGCCATCACCAAGGCCCATGACAGCAAGGTGCAGATGATTGATACCTCCATTGTTCGCGTCCATCAGCAGGGTGCGACGGCAAAAAGGGGGATCGAGATCATTGTCTCGGTCGATCCCGCGGCGGGCTGACAACCAAAATCCATGCTCTTGTCGACGCCAAAGGCAGGCCGATCAAGCTGATGCTCACAGCAGGTCAGAAGAGTGACATCGCCTCCGCGGCGGACTTAATCACGGATTTACCCGAGGGCGCCATGCTGCTCGCCGACAAGGGCTATGATGCCAACACCTTGCGCAATGCCGTCATCGAACGAAAGGCATGGGCCAACATCCCGCCCAAGGTCAACCGCAAGGGCCCGATCTGCTTCAGCCCCTTCCTCTACAAGGCGCGTAACCTGATCGAGCGCTTCTTCAACAAGACCAAACAGTTCCGTCGCATCGCAACCCGATACGACAAGCTGGCAGAAAACTACCTCGCTGCCGTCAAACTCGTCGCAATCCGCATCTGGCTACGCGCTTATGAGTCTACGTCCTAGGGAGTCGGCTTATATTAGCCAGAGTGAACAGAGGGTGATTCCGTACGGAAACCAAAACGCGACGGTTTGCGTTGCGGATGAATGACGAGGATCAGAACCGACAACATCGCTACCGGCTACCAAGGCAAGCCGCATGACGGGCCGGTGGAGGACGAATCGAGGCACTTCGTCTATTGCCCAGTCTGCGGCCAGACGTTCGACGCGCGCGATCTGGGGCAGGTGTTTCATCACGCCGAGCCGCAGCACGCCCCGCTGCCGGTAGAGCAATAGTCCCCGCTAGTTCAGCGCGGCCGGCTGCCCCGGCCTGAAACTCTTCAGCGCCGCGGCGATTCCCACATCACTGATTGCTCGGGGGTAGTCGAGCACCCGCAGCGTGCCCGGCACATCGCCACCAACGCATGTGGTCCGGTGCACGTTCAGGTAGGCGGATCAGGGCATCATAAGCCTTGCAGTCGGCGGCTTCTCCGCCTGTCAGGAGGAAAGCGAGCGGTCGTCCGAGGGCGTCAGCCAGGCAGTGAAGCTTACTGGTGAACCCGCCCCGCGAGCGGCCAGGAGCGCGCCGATAAGCCCCCCTTTTCCGCCCGCTGCCGAGACGTGGGCGCGAACTGTAGTGCTGTCGATGCTGTAGTGGCCGCTATCCGCCATGACCTCGGCCAGCGTTACCGCGACGGTCTCCCACACCCCGGCTTCGCTCCATCGCCGGAAGCGCCGATAAATGGTGTTCCAACTGCCGTATTTGGGCGGAACGTCTCGCCACGGCGCTCCGCACCGGAGGCGCCAAAGTATGCCGTTGATGATCGAGCGGTTTTGTTCGGGCCGTCTGCCTCGCCCCCGGTTCTCAGGCTCGATTGGCAGCAAGCCTTTCAAAATGCGCCATTCTGCTTCAGATCGCCTCGGCTCAAACCTGCCTCCAAAAGGCAGCCTTGAATCAATCCTACGAGGCTACGTCAATCACACTTATCCAAGGGGCGCTGACTTACCCCATGACCCGCCGCTCCCGTGATACGTCTCTGCGCCCAGCACGAAGTTTTGCTCGCAGTCTGGGCAGCGGAAGCGATAGAGCAAGAGATCATCCAGCGGCCCCGCTTCGGATAGATCGCTAAATGCTATCGTCCCCTTCATGGGGCCTGCGTCGATCTCTTCGATGTCTCCGTCGGACATGGCCTGCCGGATCGTTCCGACCGCGCGAAATAGCTCGCCTCGCGTCCTGAAGCGCACATACTCGTCCAGATTCTCGCAACGCGAACAGGTCATCTCAAACTGTAATAGCAAGTCTGCTGACCGAAGCAAATTTGTCCACGCCGCCTAGTCTTTTTGATCGTCGGCATGGGCGCGTGACGGTAGCAATATACAGCGCCCATCCGATTTCCAACGTCTCGCTATTCGTCGCGCTTTGGGTTGTCGCCGCAGTGCTGTGGGCCCGTCTCAAGCCCCCCAAGCAAGGTTAGCGTAGCCGATGCCGTGGGCTCTCTGCTAATCAACCGGTGAGCGGGACCTGTGCTGGCGTGGTGTGGAGGCCGGCGTGGAGATCATTGTCGAGGTCGGGTAGTGTCTCTGTTGATGATTCTCAATGAGGGAATAAAACAATGATTATTCTCATTGCTCGCCAGTCGGTTGCTGCTTTGGCCCTCAGCGGCACCTGGCTTGTGTCGTCCAATACGAACGCTGGTTCGATCGCTTTCGACACTGGCTATCAGAAGGCAGCGTGGTTGCTGTGCCCTAATCCGGTCATTTATAATGATGCCGGCTTTTCAAAGTTCATGGACCGGGACATGAAGTACATTAATACTCGCGAGTACGAGCGCGGCTTTGCGTCTTTAAAAGCTGGGCTAAAGCGTGAGCCTAGCAAAGTGTGCTTCGCGGCCGCCCGTGCCGGTGGTTGGTGGACAAGGGCTCGCTGACGGTCTCGACCTTGTGTCGGCAGCGCGTCTGTTGGTGTTCTGGATTTAAGATGGTTGAGCGAGGATGGCCTCGCAAGGTCTTCCACAGGTCTGCCACCAAAAAAACGTGAGTTATCAATGGGATGAAGACAGGAGCCCTGGAAGACCTCCCGCCGTCAGTCCATAGCGAAAAAAGAAAAAATCGACGCATCGGTCACAAGGCAATGATGCAATCAGTGAACATCCCAGATCGGTAACACCTGGTAGTCCCCTTCGAACCGCAAAAATGTCGCCCTTGGCAAAAAACCGTATTCGGGAAAACAGCTCTTCAGGAACGCCTCGACCCCGCGCAGGTGCGCTTCGGACCGCGCGCCTGACGGCGGCAGGATGATGATGCTGTCGACCTCGTCCCCGGCAGGCATGCCGGAAATGTCTATGGCGAAATCAATGAGAACCTACGCGCTGTATAAAGGGCATCCGGCATTTTCATCTGTAGCCCGGCCCCTCCCAAAGCACACACGAGGCGTGCCAGCCCGAAGCCTTGTCAACCATTTGCTTCGACCACACGCTGCGAATACCTGATGCCCGATTTCCTTCTTCTAATTTGGCGTTTTCTTCGGCTGTGCCTACTCCGAAGCGCCATATAATGCCGGCCTCGTTTGGCACCCAGACGATTTTCATCGAGTAAACCGCGGCGGTTCCGGAGATGCTGTCGATTCGGCAATCAATGGACGCCGGCATCATCCCTTTTGCTTTCATCTTGCGGCTTTCGGTGATCACGCTTTCAGCCTTCATCCATACACTTTCTACGGCGTTGGGAGGCCAATCATTGTTGGGCGTTGCGGCAACCAATATCACCATCAATGCGACTGCCTGAAATGTCATTTCCCGACCCCCTGCCCCCAACTGAATGTTCTCATTCCGCTCATGATCGGGAGTGCAGGTCAATCCCGGCCGACAAACGCAAAAAAGCGCTGTCAATACCAACTTCTTGCGATGGATTTGCCCTGCGGACTAGGCAATCTCGGGGCGAAGGAGTGATCGCCATGACCGTCCTAGCCTGCAGCCTCGCCGCCGACGCAGAGGGAACGTGGCGACTCGTCTTGGTGCCTGACGATCTGCATCTCTATGTGGAATTCAGCCGGCCAAATGCTGAGTCAAATCCGGTGGACTGGCTGAGCGTGGATGATTTCCTGGCCTGGCGCCCTAAAGGCGCGCTCCACAAGGATGCGCTCGATCGCTTAGTTGCGCTCATTTGCCAAGCGATGAGCGACCCGTAAACGCAAAAAAGCCCGCCGCACCGTTCGGCTCAGCGGGCGATCAGTCATTCACCAAGCACAGGGTGTGGGCGGGGGATCGGGTGTGCCCGGTGCAGGGATCGTCGAAAATCATATGCGCGTCGGCGACGCCGCGTCTACCAACCGGCAGTTGGGGGCGACCTCCTGCCTATGTTTCACTGGCCTACCGTCAGTCCGGGTCGTCGCCGGACGCAACTTGCCGATACCGGAAGTGATTGCGGATGTGTTCGTTGAAATAACGGCCCTTGGCAAAGGCGGCTTTGAACTCAGCGAAGGTCTCCGGCGGCACGTCCTCAAACTCGTATAGCTTACCACTGGCGACGAACCACACCGAGAGCATTCTGCTATCCGGATCGTATTCCGTTTTGCGTATCGACGTAGACGGCATGAGGCGGCTCGATCAAAAGGAGTCAACGATGGGTTGGGCCCTCGCGTTCCTGGTGATTTGTGAGCGCACTAGGTCACCAAATTCGGCTCCTTCGCTGGATGTATGTGCAGAACGATCCTGGCGACCTTCTCCAGTCAGCGTCCTCTGGCGACGACGTAGGCATCCGAAGCTAGGCGCGAACCTGCGAGCCCGAGCACAAAAAAGCAATTCGCGGCTCTTTAAGGTTGGGCTTCGGCGGACTCCAGGCCGAGGTCGACGAGATCAGGGACCGTCGCCTCGCGCAGGAGTGTCGCCGGTTCGGCCAGCGGCGTCTTCTCGTGATGCTGGGGCGGGAGGGCCTGGTCGTGAACCAGAAGAAGCTGTTCCGGCTCTATCGGGAGGAGAAGCTCGCCGTTCGCCGCCGTGGCGGCCGCATAGACCAGCATCGACAGGCGGTCGGCGAGATCGAGTGAAACCGCATCGGCTGTCTGGATGACCGACTTTGGGCGCGAAGCTGACCCCTGGCTGCGAATTCGAACCCAATACCCCGTCATCCCATGTTCATGATATGTGCTACATTCGAAAGTCGCATAAATGGCAGACTGGAATGTGAGGGGTTTCACACCTTTCTCATTTCATACTTGCGTGATAGGTGCCGAACCTTGTTAGCAGATTTTGCCAACGCCTCGGCCGAAATCGTTCCGGACCGAGTTGCTGTTTCGATTGCATCGGCGATCTCGTCCAGTTGCGTGCCGATGTCGGCGAGAAGTAGGAAATCGCAACCAGCGTTAAGCGCATCAATTGCGACCGCGGCAACGCTATCGCCACGCATGGTGGCCATGGAATCTAAGTCATCGGCCATCACGACACCATCGAAGCCGAGGGTCTCCTTCAGCATCCGGACCACCGCCTTGGATCGGAGTGCAGCCTTTGCTTGATCGTAGGCCGTCACGATGGCAGGTCCGACCATAATCAGTTCCACCTCGGCAGCGATGGCAGCACGAAAGGGTGCCAGACCCGCCTCGACGTCGGAGAGGGCAAGGGGATTGATTGCAGTAGCATCGACTGCCGGATCGCCAGTTGTCGTGCTGTAGCCTGGAAAGTGCTTGCCCGTCGCTGCGACACGCCCGCTTTGAACGCCGCGGATGTAGGCTGCAGAAAGGCGCGCGATCAGTAGAGGGTCCTTCGACCATGTGCGCCTTTCCAGCCATTTGTTGGAACCGGTCAATACGTCAAGGATAGGAGACAGGAAAACATTGATCCCCATGCCGGCGGCCTGAGTCGCGATAAACATTGAAAGTTCGGAAATCTGTTCTTCCGACGCAAAGGGCAGCTCGCTTGGTGCAGGAAACTGCGGAACCAAATCATGCAGTCGGCAAATCCCCCCCATCTCCTGATCCACTGCCGCAAGTAGCATGCCCGACCTGCCCCGGGCGTCGTCGGTTATCCTCAGGAAGGACTCCGCCGTTTCTGACCCACGTCTGGTATCACTCATTTCGCGGGCTAGATATTCTTCCCGGCTTTCTCCCAGCAGAATGGAGATTCCTCCCCGATCGAGAAAGCGCTTTGCCGGATCACTGAGCATCATTCCATCGAAGGCAGGAAGAATAACCGCGTGAGCATCCTCAGCAGGCGTGAAGCTCATAATTCAGTCCCTCTCGAGTAGATTCTTGAAGACTCACCTCGACGATATAAGCGCGGGCCGAGGCAAGTCTCCTAAATGCCCTTCCGCCTTTCTGATGACGGCGAGTACCCGCGTCTACGGTCCGTCCGTACCGTCTGGTTGGAAAAGTGAAGCCTGTAGCGCAGCAATGTCCGCTCACGTTCGCCCCCGGCATTGGGGCAAACCGTCTGATTGGACGCGTTCAGTGTTATGGGGTCCACTCGGCGTCTATGACGAATTCTTGCGACGAACAGAGCGCACCATCATCACTGGCCAGAAACAGTGCGAGCCCTGCGATATCATCGGGCTGAACGTGTACTCGAACGGACTGCAGCGCGTCGATCCGTGCTTCTCCTTGCAGAGTCAGATGTTCGCGCCTCTGTCTTTCCTTCATCACCCAACCCGGAAGAAGTGTGTTGACCCGGATATTGAAAGGACCGAGTTCTCGAGCTAGCCCCGTTGTCAGACCGTGCGCGCCAGCCTTGGCCGTCATGTATGTGGGGATGATCGACGCTGTACGCGCGCTCAACGATCCAAAGTTGATGATCGACCCGCCTCCGAGACGCTTCATCTGCGGGATGACGGCCTGTGTAGCGAAGAACATTGGCCGCAGGTTGATCGCCATCCTGTTGTCCCGTGTGTCGTTGGCGACATAGTTGATCAGAACTGAAACGTCACCGAGATCTCGCCCGACACGCTCTATCGTCATCTGGAGAGCGGCGATATTGCGGATGTCACATTCGATGAACACCGGTGGATATACGTGCTCGCTCAGCGACGTCACAAGCGCCTCAGACAAGGATTTCTCGATATCCACGAAGGCCACCCTTGCACCTTGCCAGGAAAATCCTTGGATCATCGCTGCGCCGATGCCAGAGCAGCCTCCGGTGATAAAGATGACCTTGCCCTTAAGCGAAGGGTAACAGGCTGAGTTCCGTCGAGAGTGTTTTTGCTGCATGAAAATCCGCGTCCACTTTCTGGATGATGGAGAAGCGAGGGCAGCGCCAGGCGTTCACACCGTCACTGTGATACCACCGTCCACGTAGAGCGTGTGGCCGTTGACGAATGAAGACGCGTCGCTGGCGAAAAACACTGCAGCCCCGATGAGTTCTTCAACATTGCCCCACCGACCGGCCGGTGTGCGCCGCTCGAGCCACGTGGAGAATTCGGGGTCTCGAACGAGAGCTTCGTTGAGCGGCGTCTTGAAATAGCCTGGCGCGATGGCATTGACTTGCAAACCATGCTTTGCCCAATCCGCACACATGCCTCTGGTCAGGTTTCTGACAGCCCCTTTTGTCGCCGTGTAGGGCGCGATGCCCGGACGGGCCAATTCGCTCTGAACAGAGCCGATGTTGATGATCTTTCCGCGCCCGCGGCCTATCATGCCTTTGGCCACGGCTTTGCTCACATAGAAAATGCTGGAGAGATTGGTTCGAAGGAGATCGTCCCATTTGTCTTCCGGGAAATTCTCCAATGCTGATCGGTGCTGGATGCCGGCATTGTTGATGAGAATGTCGATCGAGCCGATCGAGGTCTCAATCCGCTCGACCCCCTGACGCGCAGACAGGGCATCCGTGACGTCGAAGGCCTCCACCTCCACCGACAGACCGTCCTTGAGCAGATCCGTGGCGGCGTCCTTCAACAGCTGTTCACGGCGGCCGTTCAGGACAACACGGGCACCGCACTCCGCCAGGCCACGGGCAAGCGCCAGGCCAATGCCCTGACCCGAGCCCGTAACCAGGGCAATCTTACCATCGAGGTCGAAAAGCCGTCGCATCTGCATTTCGCCTTCGATCAAGAAGCGTAAGACACTGGCGTCGCATGCCAGCCGTCCTGCCGCTTGTCCCAAAAGGCTGTTCTCAGCCGCGCGGAAATCGGACCCGGCCGGTCGTTCCCCAGGATCCTTTTTCCCAGGCGGCTCACCGGCATGATGCCGCCGGCGGTTGTCGAGAAAAAGATTTCGTCGGCAGCTTCGAATTCGCTACGCGAGATATCCCGGACCTCACAGCGAATTCCAAATTCGTCGCAGAGTTCCAGGACTGTTCTTCGAGTGATGCCTTCGAGCGCACCGTGTTTCGGCGTGATGACCTTGCCATCGATGACGGCGAAGACATTGAAGCCCGGTCCTTCCGTCACGTTTCCATCGCGATCCAGTAAAATGCAGGTCTCGGCGCCTTGATCGTGCGCCTCGAAATTCCCGCGTGTCAGGTCGCCCCAGTGGAAATTCTTGATCGTCGGGTCGACTGATTCCGGCGCAATCCGTTGGGGCGACGCGATCATTGCGTGCACGCCGCGTTCCTGCTGCTCTGGGGTGAACACCCACACCCAAGGCATGACATGGCAAATCAAATAGCTGCGGCCGTTTACGGGATGAAGCGGCACGCCGCGCGGCGGGCGGGAGCGGACACAGTCCATCGCCACATAGGCCTCGCGCAAGCCGGTGCGCCGCACCAGTTCGGCGAGAATATTCTTGATCTCTTCGTCGCTTTCCTTCGGGTTCATCCGCAACTTCGTCATCGAGGTGCGAAAGCGTTTGACATGGTCGTCAAGCCGGAAGAATGCGCCGTAGTAGACGCCCGCGACATCATAGGTAACGTCGGACCGGCGGTAACCCCACTCGGTGATGCCGAGCTTGGCATCCTTGAGAGGCATGAATTCACCATCAATGTAGGCCGCGCCAGCGGACCAATCGACGTCTGTCATCGTAGTTCTCCTTGATCTGAATCGTGCCCGCTGTCGGGCAGCCTGACAAAAAAATCCGGGCTAAACGGCCACCGCCAGTTCGCTCCGGCCGGCGCGCAGGATGCGTGTTTGGACGATGTCCAATTCAAGATTGTCGTCTTCGGGAGACCCCTTGACGGCTACTCCGTAGATGTCTCGTGCGCGCTGCACGCTGATCCACCCTTCGGCGAGATCGTGTAGCACCCGCGCCGCATCGCGTTCCCGGGGCGAGCCATATCCACCGCCGCCTGCGGAGTGAGAGACCATGTGCTCACCCGGCTGCAGAGTGACCCCGTAGCAGGGGGGAAGATCGACGACCGAACCATCAGCCTTGCGCATTGCCGCCCTGGACACACCGCCGGCGCCACCGCCGCGGGCGCCTGCGGCAGGCGTGATGGTACCATCGGCGGTGTAGAGGACGGTCAGGGAGTTTCCGCCCCACGGGCCGTACTCGCTATAGACCGACGGCGCGCCGCGAAACGTGCCTGCCCCCTCGGTGTCGCCGAGGATATGGCGATCCTGGATGATGATTGGATGATGGAGCTCGTCGACTTCAACGCTGTCGATATGGCACATCCCCGCATTGCCGGCATGGATCATGGTGAGGAAGCCGTCGGTGACCGGCGTGCCGGCGCCACCACTGATGCCGATATGGACCTGATTGATGAAGGGCTCGTCATTGTTGTAGGGATCGCGCCCGGAGATGACGCCCATTCCTGGCGGTTGGATCGGGCCGGTCGCGGCTTGCCCGAAGCCAGCCGAAAGCTCGGCGATCGCCCGCTGCACCGGATTGGTGACGTGGTCGGCGAGATTGGTGGTCGCCACCGAGCACGAGGCCGGATGCCTCGGTATGCCGACACAACAATTTTCGCGAACCCGAATCTCAATGCGTCGAAAGCTGCCCGCATTGGCGGTAACATGATGATCGAGTATGCCGTTGAAAATCCCGATCATCGCCGCGCTCTTGGCGGTTGCCTCCGTGAGATTGAGGCCGCAGGGCTGGCAATCGGGATTGTCGCGCAGATCGACGATGATCCTGGCCTGGGCCGTATCGACTTCAACGTCCACCTTGACGGGAATGCCGTGCGGGATGCCGGGGAAGGGGTCGTGAGCGGACTCCAGGACGACACGTCCCGAAGACAACCTCCTGATTGCCTCGATCATCTTTTGTTCGGAATAGTCGAACCAGCGGGCGGCGTAGCCCTCAAGCATGTGCCAGCCGATCTCGCGGCCAAGGTTGAGCAGTTCGCGCTCGCCGATGCGGACGGATCCAAGGCTCGCAAGGAAATCACCCCACCATTGGTCCGGGACCCGGATACGGGCCTGGCACATGCGCACGATGTCGTGGTTGGTCTCGTAGTCTTCCTGAATCTTCGTCGCCGAAAAGATCAGCGCGCCCTCTTCGTACAAATCCTTGACGTCAGCGAGATAGCTGGATGGACGGGAATTGCCGCAGTCCGCCTGATGTGCCTTGGCCAGGACGAAGAAGCGCAGGATGCCCTCATCGTCGATGACCGGGACGATCATGCAGTGGTCGGCCGCGTGCGAGTTTCCCTCATACGGGCTGTTGTGGAGGAAGCAGTCGCCGCGCTTGAGCACCGGATGGTGCTTGAGCACCGCCTGGCACATCAAATCAGGGCCGATGAGCGTGTGGTTCGGCAAGCTCTCCGCCGCCGCCAGCAGCTTGCAGTCGGCGGTCAGAACGACACACGAGAAATCATGGGCCGTGTTGAGGATCCCGGAGCGGGCGGTTCGGAAAAGAGTGTTCTGCATCTTGCGGGCGATGGTTTCCATGCGGCTGGAAATCATCGCCATCTGAACGCCGTCCGGCGCCTTCTTCAAAATTTGCTCAGACATGGGAAAGCGCCTCCTTAGAATGTCACACGCAGGCCACCGCTGGCCGTGCGTTCTGCGACTGTGCCCGGATCGACCACGACGGTCGTGAACGATGATTCGATGATGGCGGGGCCGGCAACTGGTTCGCCCGGCTGCATGGCTTCGTAGCGATGAACCGAGACGTCGCTCCAACCGAGTTCGGAGAAGTAGACCGGTCGCCTTGCGCGACCACCGGCAAAATCGCCTTCGGGGGGGATCGTGCCGGCGGCCCGATCGGTCAGTCTGCATCTGACCTTGGCGCGCCATGTCACGAATTCGACATTGGAATTGCGATCGCTGATCTCGAAAATACGCTGGTGGGTGTCATGGAAGGCATCCGAGACCTGCTTCAAATCGCCGTCGCTCTTCACCTGATCAAGCGGGAGAGGAACGTCGATTTCCCAGATCTGATGCGGATACCGCGCCTCTACGGAATACTCGATGTGGTAGTTGAGAGCCCCGGCGCCGGGCCCTTCCGCGAACTCAAGGCATCGCTTCCTCAGCTCTGCCAGAACCTCGTTGATCTTGTCGCCCGCAAATCTGTCGCTGGTCGTAAATTGCAGTTGCGCATAGTCCGACGAAAGCTCCGACATCAAGGCCCCGGCCGCGCTCATGACCGCACCTGCTTCGGGGATGAGCACACCAGCGCATTGAAGGCGCCTGGCAACTGCGACCGCATTAAGTCCGGCGGCACCGCCGCCGCCGATCATGACGGCCGAGGTGGGATCGATACCCTGATTGACCGTGATCTCCTCGATCGCTCCGACCATCTTTTCGGTTGAAAGCCTCAACACAGCGGCAGCGGCTTCCTCAACCTTGATGCCGAGCGGTTCGGCGACTTTCAGACGCAATTGCCGGGTCGCGCCCTCCCGGTCGAGGACCATGGCGCCGCCCAGGAAGAAGTCCGGGTCGATATAGCCCAGGATCAAGGCGCAGTCCGTGACGGTGGGCTCGGTTCCTCTGCGGCCGTAAGCGACCGGCCCCGGCGTCGAGCCCGCGCTCTGCGGACCGACCTGCAGAATTCCGCCATTGTCGACCCATGCGATCGAGCCACCTCCGGCGCCGATGCTCTTGATATCGACAGATGGAAAGCCGGTCATATGGCCGCGCGTGCGCTGGCCAATCCATGTTTCGCGGCTCCAGGGGATGCGCCCGTCACGCACCAGGCTGACGTCAAAGGTGGTTCCACCCGTGTCCGCGACAATCGCGATGGCGTTGCCAAAATCGCGCTCTGCGTAGTAGCGGCCGGCGACGGGCGCCATCGCCGGTCCAGAATTGATCGAGTGGATTGGCGCGCGTGCAACTGCCGAGGCATCCATGATGCCGCCACTTGAGGTAACCATCAGTGTCCGGCCGTTGAAACCGGCGTCCTGCAGCCGGTTGGTCAAGCCATCGAGATACTTGAACATCAGCGGCTTCAGCGATGCATCGATGACGGTCGCGGAAGCTCGGCGATATTCGCGCAGGGTTGGATTGAGCTGGTGCGAGAGCGTGTATGGAACGTCAGGCAGATGCTCCTTCAGCAGGTCTCCGATACGTCGCTCGTGAGCCGAGTTGACGACAGACCACAGAAGGCAAACGCCAACCGCTTCAATTTTCAGAGCCTCCAGTTTTTTGATTGTCGTGATGAAGTCGGCTTCGTTCAAATCCTCGACGATGTTGCCGCGCGCATCGACGCGCTCATTGACTTCGAACGTATATCGCCGAGGCACATAGGGCTCAGGGTAGGCGACCGTGAAGTTGAACGGTTCAATACGCCCGCCCTCGCGCATGACCAGGATATCGCGATGACCTTTGGTCGTGATGAAGGCTGTTTTCGCCGTCTTGCCGGTGATGATCGCATTGATGGCCCGGGTGGTGCCGTGCACGAACATGGCGCCGCGGCTGAGGAAATCCCCAAGGCCTAGTCGATAGTGCCTAGCTGCGAGATCCAAGGCATCGAGCACGCCGCGCACCGGGTCGTCAGGTGTCGTCGACGCTTTGAACAGCCTGATCTCGTTGCCATCTTCAACGACGAGGTCGGTGAAAGTACCACCGGTGTCGCACGCCATCCTGATATGATTTGCGCTGGGTTTGATCTCGGTGGCGTGGGTATCCATAAGGCAAGCCTCTTTCGTGCCGGCGCGGATGCATCCGGCCGGATATTCTGGGGTTGTTGGAAGAAGGGCGCTGTTTGGGACTGCTATTCCAAGTGTCGTTTGCCGACACGCGTGGCGGCATCTTCCTGTGGCGGCGCACATGTGTCTCGAATGACGAGTTCGGGCAGGAAGACCGTGTCGGAGCCGGCGTTGGCCGGCGCCGCATTCGGTTTGAGAACACGCTCGACGGCTGCGCTGGCCATCGCCTCGATAGGCTGACGTATGGTCGTCAGTGCGGGAAATGAGAGCTGGCTGATCCAGGCATCGTCCACGCCAATAATCGACATGTCCTTTGGAACGGCAATGCCGGCGGAACGGAAAGTCGCAAGCAACCCCAGCGCGATCATGTCGTTGAACGCGATAATGGCTGTGGGCCTGGGCGACAGCGCCGCCACATCGGAAGCGGCATCGCGACCGACCTCGACCATCTGGGCGTCTGCGACATCAAGTGCGCTCTGGTGACGCTCGAGCACCACTGCCTGGCTGTCATCGAGCTCGTGATCTCTCATCGCTTTCTTGAAGCCGGACAACCTCATCACCCGGCTGTGGGTGATGAGGGGATCCGTGACATACGCAATCCGCCGATGACCGAGAGCAAACAGATGTTCCACGGCAATCCCGATTGCAGCCTCGTGATCGAGATTGACCGTATCGAGCCGAGCAAGCTTCAAATCGAGCCTGTTGGCGTCCACGGCCACGATCGAGAGGTCGCTCCAGGCCGAGTAATAACCCCGCCTGGTGTTCAGGGGCGCGATCGTGATGAGGTCCGCAACGCCTACGGCGGCCAGATTGTCGAGAAACTCCTTCTCGAGCTTCGGATCGCGCATGGTGTTGCACAGGTGAACCCGGTAACCCGCCTTCACTGCGGCCTGCTCGATCGAGAACACCATCTGCCCGTTGAAGGGATTAACGATGCTCGGCACGACAAGGGCGATTACACGGGCCTTACCGGTCTTTAATTGGCGCGCTGCCTGGTTCGGTCGGAAATCAAGCTCAGCAATTGCCGTCGCAATGCGCGTCCTGGTCTCCGTCCCGAGCCGGTGGAATCGATTGTTCATGTAGTTCGAGACGCTGCTCACGGATACGCTCGCCGCTTTCGCGACGTCCTGAATGGTGGCGCGGTCCGCGGCATCTGTGGGCGATCCACTTTTCGGCGGCATGTCGTTCAAATCTCCCAAGGTCCCAGAGACCCTCATTCTACAACTCCCGCAGGAGAACAAAACCTCGATGGTCGCGAGTCCAGCTCCGCCGTTGTGCGGTCGAGCAAGTTGGTAAAACGGTACACTAAAAATTCTCCCTGTCAATCGATCGCCGATCTGGCGATGTCGCCTATCATGTCGTCGATATCCCGGGCTTTGGCGAGATAGCTCGACTCTGATGAAGGCAAACACGTCAAATGGGAGTTGACAGGTGAAAAAAAGCAGGTGTATCGTTTTACCAACTGTAGCAAGCCGAAGAGCTTCGCAGCAGGCTTAACGGCGCTGAACACGTCTCGCTTGGGGCAACGCCACGCCTGAAACTTGCACGATCGTTTTCTTGTGATGCTGCCGCTAGTCCGACGGGTACCGGGGCGAAGTCGGCAATACAAAGCTTTCCATCATCAAAAAACCGACGGAGACGGAACATGAAGAAGTTTTTGCTGGCCGCCGCATGTCTAACGTTGCTCGGCGTCCCTGCTCAGGCCGAAACAATCGGCTTCAGCATGCAGCGGTTCGACGACAATTTTCTCGCGATTCTTCGCAGTGGCCTGGAGGCGCACGCCAAAGACCTTGGGAACGTGACGTTGCTGATCGAGGATGCGCAGGGCGATATCGCCCGGCAGCAAAGCCAGATCGAAAACTTCATTGCCGCCAAGGTCGACGGCATGATCGTGATCCCGGTAGAGGCCGATGCCGGCGTCGCAATGTCCAAGACCGCCGACAAGGCCGGAATTCCCCTGGTCTTCGCCAACAATCAGCCTTCCAACGTCGATCAGCTGCCGGAGAAGCAGGCTTTCGTCGGCTCTGACCAGATCCAGGCAGGCAGCCTGGAGGCGAAAGAGGTGTGTCGCCTGCTGGGCGGCAAGGGCAAAGCCGTCATTCTGATGGGCGAACTCGGAACCCTGGTTGCGCGTGGCCGCACCGAGGCGGTGCACGAGGTCTTCAAGTCCGATGACTGCAAGGGCATCGAGATCGTCGAAGAGCAGACGGCCACCTGGTCACGCACGCAGGCGCTCGACCTGACCACAAACTGGCTGTCGGCGGGTCTCAACTTCAATGCCGTTATCGCAAACAACGACGAGATGGCGCTGGGTGCGCTTCAGGCCATCAAGGCAAGTGGCGGATCAACCGGCGACTACGTCGTTGCCGGCATCGATGCAACGCAGGACGCCTTGACAGCCATGAAGTCAGGCGACCTCAAGGTGACCGTTTTCCAGGACGCGATCAGCCAGGGAAAAGGCGCGCTCGACACGGTTCTGAAGCTGGCCCGAGGCGAGAAGACCGACAAGAAGGTCTTCACCACGCTCGAACTCGTCACCAAGGACAATATGGACAAGTACCTGAAAAGGAACTGACCGCCAGCATCGCGCGCCGGTCATTGATCGGCGCGCGGACTGTTCCGTTCGATCTGGATTTGGGACGACTTCGATGCAGACCACAGTCGCCGCTACGCCAATCCCACCTGGTCTTGAGGACAAGCGTCAGCCCTGCCTGCTGAGCGTGACCGGAATCAGCAAGTCGTTTCCGGGCGTGGTGGCTCTCGACGACGTGAGCTTTCAACTCAGGCGGGGTACCGTCCATGCGCTGATGGGCGAGAACGGCGCCGGCAAATCCACGCTGATGAAAATCCTGGCGGGGATATACCAACCCGATGCAGGAGAAATCTTCCTCGACGGCATTTCCGCCCAGTTCAAGACCCCGCTCGACGCGCTGACACAGGGTGTCGGGATGATCCATCAGGAATTGAACCTGATGCCCTCGATGACGGTCGCGGAGAACATCTGGATCGGCCGAGAGCCACGCAATCGATTTGGGATCGTCGATCATCGGCGCATGAATCGCCTATCGCGCGATCTTCTCGCGGAGCTGAAGATCAGCCTGGATCCGGAGGCGGAAGTTCGCCATCTGTCGATTGCCAGCAGGCAGATGGTGGAAATCGCCAAGGCGGTTTCCTATCGCTCGCGTGTCCTGATCATGGATGAGCCCACCTCGGCACTGACAGAGCGCGAGTCGGCCCATCTCTTCGAGATAATCGGGGATTTGAGAAAGCAGGGCATCGGCATCGTCTACATCTCGCACAAGATGCACGAGATCTTCGAAATATCGGACGAGATCTCCGTTTTTCGTGACGGCAAATATATCGGCACCCATACGGCAGCAGCCACCAGCCGGGACGAGATCATCCACATGATGGTCGGCAGAGACATCTCGACGCTGTTTCCGAAAGAGAACGTGCCGACCGATGATGTCTTGCTTTCGGTTCGGGACCTGACTTTGCGCGGCGTCTTCTCGGGCGTCTCTTTCGATCTGCGGGCGGGCGAGATATTGGGCCTCGCCGGTCTGATTGGGTCGGGGCGGTCCAATGTTGCCGAAACCATCTTCGGGGTGACACCCGCCACCAGCGGCGAGATACGGATAAGGGGGCAACGCGTCGATCTGAGATCGCCACGCGATGCGATCGCCAACGGAATGGCCTTCCTGACAGAAGACAGAAAACAAAGCGGCTGTTTTCTCGTCCTGGACATTCTCGAGAACATGCAGATTGCCGCTCTTCAAAGCCAATTCGTCAATGCCGGTTTCGTGCAAGGCAAGGCGATTGCCGCGGCATGCCGCGAGATGAGCAGGACGTTGCGCGTCAAAAGCTCAGGTATCCACACCACGGTCGAAAATCTCTCCGGCGGCAACCAGCAGAAGGTGCTGATCGGACGCTGGCTTTTGACCAGACCGGGCATCCTCATCCTCGACGAGCCGACACGCGGCATCGACGTTGCCGCCAAGGCCGAGATCCACGCTCTGGTCTCAGCGCTCGCCAGCGCGGGCGCCGGCGTCATTCTGATTTCCTCAGAGATGCCGGAGATCCTCGGAATGAGTGACCGCATCATGGTGATGCATGAAGGCAAGATCACCGGCGTTCTGGACCGCGATGAGGCGACGCAGGTCAAAATAATGGAACTCGCTTCGAAGTAGGCGAGGAAAGAGGAACTGTACGATGGGAAAAGACACAACAGCCGCCATGCCTGAGTACCGTGGCGGCCTTGGCGGTTGGCGAAAACCTCAGGAGCTCAATATCTTCCTGGTCCTGGTGGGGATCGTTGTCCTCTGCGAGGTGTGCGGCTGGCTGTTGATCGGGCAGAGTTTCGTCTGGAATCCGCAGCGCCTCACGATCACCATCCTCCAGGTGTCCGTGGTCGGGATTATCGCAATCGGCGTGACGCAGGTCATCATCACCGGCGGCATCGACCTTTCTTCGGGGTCCGTCGTGGCGGCAAGTGCGATGCTGGCGGCTGGGTTTGCCCAATCCGCGGAATGGTCGAAAGCGCTTTATCCTTCGTTGACCGATCTGCCGGCCATCGTCCCGATCGGCGTTGGTGTCCTGGTCGGTTTGATTGCAGGGATAACCAACGGTGTTTTTGTCGCCTATGCCCGGATCCCGCCGTTCATCGCAACGCTCGGCATGATGGTTTCAGCTCGGGGCATTTCGAAATGGTATACAAAAGGCCAGCCCATTTCGGGGCTGACCGATCAATTCACCGCCATTGGCTCGGCTGCATGGCCGGTGTTCGTCTTCATAGTCGTCGCCATAATCTTCCATGTTGCGCTTCGCTACACCCGCTACGGCAAGTACACCTATGCCATCGGCGCGAACGTCCAGGCAGCGCGGGTCTCCGGCATAGATGTCGAAAGGCATCTGGTTAAGGTCTACGCGATCGCCGGAATGCTTGCCGGTCTCGCCGGCATCGTCACCGCGGCGCGCGCGCAGACGGCTCAGTCCGGCATGGGATACATGTATGAGCTCGATGCGATTGCCGCAGCCGTGATCGGCGGAACGTCGCTTGCCGGCGGGGTGGGCCGGATAGGGGGCACCGTAATCGGCGTGGTGATCCTGGGCGTGATGTCGTCAGGCTTCACGTTTCTGCGGGTCGACGCCTACTACCAGGAAATCGTCAAGGGCCTGATCATCGTCACGGCCGTGACCATTGATGTCTACCGGAATCGGCAGAAACGCTCCTAGATCGAGCCCGCTCGCGGGCGCCTACTCCAAAACAATAAAAGCCGCCAGATAAAAATCACAAAGGCAGGAATGTTTCCGCAAGCGCAAGAAGACTTCAGGTCAATTCTGAAAATTCCATCGATGGAGATCGAAAATGCAAATAAGAGCACTGCACAGCTTGACATTGCAGCATTTTGACTTCGGCGCACTCGCCGAATGCGTATCTCAAAGGTGGCGATATCTGGCCAGGGTTCACGACTTTGCTCGTCGCCTTGTTGACAAACATGGGGCGGGCCGTGCGTCGGATCTTACAAAAGGGGCCGCCGCCAGAGCGTCGGGGAGGCGCGGGGCGATCCTGCGGGCCATTGCCGAGTCAGTGAACGATCTGACGCGGTTGGACATTTTCTACCATTGACTGGACGGTTCGAGCTTACGGCAAAAACCGCCCACAGTCGCTCACCACGCAACGATCAACTCAGCCGATCGGGTGCAGTTCTATGGCCAACCAAACCGCATCGGTGTCGGCGAAATAGCGATGCCATGGATATTTCCACTGGTTCGTTCCGCTGACCCGGCAAAACGCCTCATGGGTAAAGCCCGGCGCCATGAGGACATCTTGATAAAGCGTCGCCTGGTCGTTCTCCCGGAATTTCTGCATGCGGCCGGTTCCGAATATCTGCGTGTGGATCTCCAGGAAGGGATGGTTTGTCGTGAATGAAGCAGTCGGTTTCAGCAGGTGACCACCAGAGGTTCAGTTTGAGCACGAAGCGCTGCATTTGCCGTTCCACGGCGACCTCGCCTGTAAAGAACAGCGGGTCGACCTCGACTTCGCCGATCGTGTCCTGCGGCGAGATGAAGAGCGGGGTCTGGCGCGGGAAAGACCGGATGCGGTTGCCGAGCCAGTCCCAGCCGCGGAACATGACGCCGCCCAGGTCGACTGTCTTGCAAACTTTCAGGACAGCGATCCGGCCGCTCTGTTCGATCGTCGCTTTCGACAGCATAGCCGAGCGCCACGGCGCAATTGAAGTCTTGATCGCATCGTCGATGATCAGCCGGTCGCTCGACAGGTTGACGACGATGCTGCTTTCGACGTGCAGGCCGGCGCCATTTTCGAAGAAATCGGCGGCGACGAAATCGTCCGCGAAATTCAGAGATCGATGCTGCAGCAGGCCGGTGCCCCGATGAACACTCATATCGTTCCTCCACCCATCGCGACCGTAGGGCGATGCCGTCCTGCGACCGCTGTCGCCATGTCACATCGACTGACGATCAAAAGGACAGAAAGGGCGGGCTTCAGCAATTTCGCAGACGCCCTTCGATCAGCGCGATCTGACGCAATGCCTGCGTCACTGGCTGGCATTGCCCTGTCAGCGGCAATGGTCGAGCCGTCGATCCAACAGCGGGCAGAGGGTCTGGCGCCGAAATTTCAACGGCCGATTTGGTTTCGCTTCGCAAGCCCGGCGCCATCGCAGAACGGGCGGCAGCATAAGCTGACAGCATTTTACGCACTGGCAGCTTCAGCTTGCGTCACATTAGACATCATTGAGAAATTGCGAGTTGGCTGTCGGCGAAGTCATATCGCAGGACAATCAGCCGATCCGGACCGACCTCCCAGAGGAGTGGTCGTGCATACCGGAGGCAAGCCAGAAAAGAGCGGAGCAAATGCATGCCGGCGCACGAAGACGTGCGACGGCCGACCGCTGACGAGGGGAGTTCTGCAGACATGAAGCTTACTGGCGGCCAGGTCATCGCGACCGCATTGAAGAAGTACGGCATCAAATACGTGGCAGCCATCCCGGGGCATGGATGCTGGGCGATGCTCGATGCCTTCCTGCAGAAGGGCAGCGAAATCCCGGTCATCCAGGTGATGCATGAGCAATGCGCCGTCCACATGGCCGATGGATACTGGCGCGCCTCGGGCAAGCCGATGGCGGCGATGACTTCGATTGGACCCGGTGCCGCTAACACCATCATCGGCCTGGCGACAGCCTACGCCGACTCGACGGCGGTGCCGCTCTTCACCGGCGGGCCGGCGACGCATATGCGCGGCCACGGGGTCATGCAGGAGCTCGATCGCCACCGCACCAATTTCTTCCCGCAGATCGCCAGCGGCGCCGTCAAACGATCTTTCGAAGCTGGTCGCGTCGATGAATTGCCCTTCATCATGCATCGCGCCTTCAACGCCATGCTCAGCGGTCGTCCGGGTCCGGTGCATGTCGAAGTGCCGATGGATATCCAGTCGCAGGCAGCCGAGGTGGACATCCACGACCTAGATCTCAGGATGGCGATGGGCCGCGCCCGACCTGACCAGCGGGCAGTCGAGGCTGCCGCCGCGGCGTTGCTTGCGGCAGAGCGTCCGGTGATCGTGGTTGGCGGCGGTGCCATCACGGCGGAAGCAGCACCGGAAGTGAGGAAGTTGGCCGAAAAGACCGGCGCCGTGGTTGTCACGACCTGGAACGGCAAGAGTGCCTTCCCGGAAGATCATGTGCTTTTCGCAGGAGCGGTAGGCCAGACGGGAACTTCGGCCGGCAACAATATCGCTGCCGGGGCGGACCTCGTTGTTTCCGTCGGCTGCCGCTTCACCGATTGGTCCGCGTCCAGCTGGCGCAAAGGCGTCAGTTTCTCGATCCCGCCGGCGAAGCTTGTCCACATCGACATCGACCATCAGGAGATCGGCAAGAATTACCCGACTGCGGTCGGGCTTGTCGCCGACGCCAAGATGGCGCTTGCCGATATCATCGATGCCATTTCGTCCGAGCAGTCCAAGAAGACGCTTGCCCGGCGGGAAGCATTCCACAATGCGGTCGCTCGTGAGAAGGCCGATTGGGAAACGCAGCTCGCCGTACGTCGCGACAGCAACCAGTTCCCTTTCACGACGCAGCGTCCGCTGAAGGAACTTCGCGAAATCATGGGTCGCGAGGACATTCTTCTGGTCGGCTCAGGCAACACGCAAGGCGTCGTCAAACAGACCTATCCGGTTTACGAGCCACGCACGCACATCACCTCCGGCAGCTACTCCTCGATGGGTTGGGCGCTGCCTGCTGCCCTCGGCGCCAAGCTCGCCTGCCCGGACCAAAAGGTCTGCGTCATCCTCGGTGACGGCGACTTCATGATGTCGATGCAAGAGATGGCGGTGGCAGCGATGCACAACATCCCGATCGTCATCGTCGTACAAAACAATTCCGGCTACATGTCGATCCGCGGCGGACAGCGCAAGATCCTCGGCCGCCATGTCGCCAGCGAATTCAATATGGGCAATGGCGGCGCCTACTCGCCGCAATTCGCTGAAATTGCCAAGAGCTTCGGCATCGACTCCTGGCGCGTCGAGAGCGCCGACAAGCTGAAGCCGGCCCTCGAAGCTGCATTTTCCTGCGGCGGCCCAGCGCTCGTCGAAGTGCCGACGGCGCGCGATGCGGCAGGCGCTTTCGTCCCAGGCTGGTGGGACTTCCCGATCCCCGCCTATCACGACGAAGGTCAGGACGACTATTGGCGAGAACGTGCGCAAGAGCAGCATCTTTGACCGCATGGTCAGGGCAGCAGCGACAATACCGCCACCAAACCTGAGAGGCGCAAGAGTCACGTGACGACGAATAGCCCCCGAGCAACGATCACAGAAATTTTGACCGGCTGGCCCTCGAAATCCTGGCTGGTGTTGCTGCCGACTTTGCTGGTCACGTTGCTGGTCGTCTACGGCTACATCCTGTGGACGGTCGTCGTTTCCCTGACCTCGTCGCGCTTCTTCCCCAAGTACGATTTCGTCGGCATCGAGCAATACGCAAAATTGTGGAAGGCTGATCGCTGGCAGATCGCGGTCGACAATCTTTGGATCTTCGCATCGCTCTTCATCGGCCTTTCAGTTGTTGCCGGCCTGGTGCTTGCGATCTTCCTTGACCAGAAAGTGCGGCTCGAGAACGTCATCCGCAGCATATACCTCTACCCGATGGCGATCTCCTTCATCGTCACCGGCATCGCCTGGAAATGGATACTCAACCCTGGCCTCGGCATCCAGAAACTGGTGCGCGATATGGGCTATGTCGATTTCAAGTTCGACTGGCTGATCGACCCGAAGATGGCCATCTACACCATAGTGCTTGCCGCCTTCTGGCAGTCCTGTGGTTTCGTCATGGCGATTTTCCTGGCGGGCCTGAGAGGTGTCGACGCGGAGCTCTTCAAGGCAGCTCGCATCGACGGCGCTGGCCTGCCGAGAATCTACTGGTCGATCGTTCTGCCGATGCTGCGCCCGGTCTTCTTCAGCGTCATCGTCATCCTGCTCTACCAGGCGCTACGCTCGTTCGACCTCATCGTGTCTCTGACGAATGGCGGTCCGGGGTTCTCCAGCGATCTGCCGACGACCTTCATGTACCAATACACTTTTGGACGTGGCCAGCTCGCTCAAGGCGCCGCAAGCGCGGTGATGATCACGATGACGGTGATCGCCATCATTGTCCCTTACCTCTATTCGGAAATACGCCATGAACGCCGCAACGCTCGCTAGCCCGGTGCCGCGTTCGGCGGCGCGTATCGATGTCGCACGAGTCCTGGGATGGGCCGCGGTCTACTTCACCCTTCTCATCTTCGTTCTCTTCTTTGTCGGGCCATTGTTCGTGATGATCACCACGTCGTTGAAATCGATGGAGGAGATACGTCTCGGCACTTTGGTCGGCATCCCGCGCCACCCAACCATTCAGCCCTGGATCGATGCGTGGTCGAACGCGTGCGTGGGAGTCGAATGCACCGGCCTCAGCCCATTCTTTCTCAACACCATCTACCTGGTCGTTCCGGCAACGCTCATTCCCACGGCAATCGGCGCACTCAACGGCTACGCCCTCACGCAGGTCAATTTTCGCGGGCAGAACATCGTCTATGCGATCATCTTGTTTGGCTGCTTTGCGCCCTACCAGGCAATTCTGATTCCGCTTGCTCAAACACTCGGCAAACTCGGCCTCGCCGGCACGATCAACGGCCTGATCCTTGCACACGTCGTCTATGGTCTGCCGTTTACGACGATGTTTTTCCGGAACTTCTTCATCTCTGTGCCAAGCGATCTCGCCAAGGCCGCCAGGATAGACGGCGCGGGTTTCTTTCAGACATTTCGCCACGTGATGCTGCCGATGTCGCTGCCGATCATGGTGGTGGTGATCATCTGGCAGTTCACCAGCATCTGGAACGACTTCCTGTTTGGCGTGGCTTTCACCTCGGGACGAAATGTCCCGATCATGGTGGCGCTCAACAACATCGTCTCGAGCAGCACCGGAGAGCGTCCGTACAACGTCGACATGGCTTTGGCCATGCTCGCCGCGTTGCCGACGCTCCTCGTCTATGTGTTCGCCGGAAAGTATTTCGTCCGCGGTCTGATGGCCGGATCTGTAAAGGGGTAGGGCCGTGGCACAACTCAACATCCGCAGTCTTCACAAGTCCTACGGCAACCTCCCGGTGCTCGAGAACATCGACGTCGAGGCAAGGGACGGCGAATTCCTCGTATTGCTCGGCCCGTCGGGTTGCGGCAAGTCGACCCTGCTCGGCGCCATCGCAGGCCTCGAACCAATCAGCAGCGGCGACATTCTGATTGACGGGCGCTCGGTCGCCAGACTTGAGCCAAAGGATCGCGACATCGCCATGGTGTTCCAATCCTATGCGCTTTATCCGACGATGACGGTTCGCGATAATATCGCCTTCGGCATGAAAGTGCGCGGCGTGGCAAAGCCAGAGCGCGACAAGGCGATCGCCCGTGTCGCGGAGACGCTGCAGATCGGCGCTCTGCTTGACCGGAAGCCGGGTCAACTGTCGGGTGGTCAGCGGCAGCGTGTCGCAATGGGCCGCGCGCTCGTGCGCTCGCCCAAGATCTTCCTGTTTGACGAGCCGCTATCGAATCTGGACGCAAAGCTTCGCGTCGAAATGCGCGCCGAGATCAAGAAACTCTACCAGCGTCTCTCGGCGACAATCGTCTACGTGACGCACGACCAGGTCGAAGCGATGACGCTTGCGACCAAGATCGTGGTGATGAAATCGGGGGTGATACAGCAGATCGGCTCGCCCGACGAAATCTACGGTCGCCCCGCCAACACCTACGTCGCGGGGTTCATTGGCTCGCCGCCAATGAACCTGATCCCGGCTCGCATGCGTCGAAAGGATGGCCGTGTGCTGCTTGAAATCGAGGGCGCTGGCGACAAACCGATCCACCTTGCGATCTCGGGTCCTGCCAATCCATCTGCCGCCCCAGAGGGGACGGCGGTCATTGCGGGTATCCGCCCCGAGGCGATCTTTCTGCCGCACGAGAAAAATCATGAACACACCCAGAAAGTCGATGCGGTGGTCGACCTTGTCGAGCCAACGGGCTCCGACACTTTCGTCACGCTTACCCTTGGCGGCAACAAAGTCATTGCGCGGTGCCATCCGAAATCGGCGCTGAGGGCAGGCCGCGAAACCTTCCTGGTCGATATCGATGGCATCCAGATATTCGACGTCGACACAGGCATGCGCATCGAGCAGGCTGGAGAGGACGCGGGCATGCCACCGATCGACGTGACGCGGTTCGCGACCGGGTAGATCAACCCAGGGCCTTCGAGGCAACACGCCACAACCGACAATGAAAAAGGCGGCAGACGTTTCGGCGCGTCTGAGCCTTCGTGCACCAATGTCTGCCGAACAAGGAGCAACCATAATGAGCATCAAGGGGAAGCGGAAATATTTCGGGCCAGTTCTGCTGAGTGCAGCGGCCGTCGCGTCAATGGCAATCAGCATACCGGCCTACTCCGCCGAAAACGAAATCGAGGTCGTCCATCAATGGACCGCCGCGGGCGAAGCTGCGGCAATGAAGGTGTTGAAGGACGCTGTCGACGCGCAGGGTCTCAAGTGGGTGGACTCGCCGATCGCCGGCGCCGGCGGCAAGAACATGACACAGGCGCTGCAGGCGCGCTTCGCGGCCGGCAATCCGCCCGCCGCATCGCAGATGCCAGGTCAGTTCGTCTTGGAATATGCGCAAGCCGGTTCTCTCGGCGATCTGTCGGCAACCGCTGAGAAGGAAGGATGGGAAAAGCTCGTCGCTCCCGCTCTGCTCGACTACATGAAGGTCGATGGAAAGATCGTTGCGGTGCCGCTCAACCAGCGGCGCGAGAACATGCTCTGGATCAACAAGAAGGTTCTCGACCGGTTCGGCGGAAAGGTACCGGAAAGCTGGGACGAGTTCCTGACGCTTGCCGAGAAGATCAAGGCGGGTGGGATAATACCGCTGGCGCTGGGTGGTGACGACTGGCAGGAGGGCGAAATCTGGACAGACATCCTGATCGGCCAGGCCGGCGTCGACTTCTACAAGAAGGCAGTGATGGCGACCGACCACGCAGCCATCAAGAGCGACACGATGGTCAAGGTGTTCGACACCTTCCGCAAGGTGCTCGCCTATGCCGACCCCAACCGCGCCGGCACCGACTGGGCGATCGAGACGGGCAAGGTGATCAAGGGCGAAGCCGCAATGCAGTTCCAGGGTGACTGGGCAAATGGCGAGTTCGTCGCCGTCAACATGAAGCCTGGCGTTGACTATCTCTGCACGGCCGCGCCCGGACACGGCCACACGTACGTCTTTCTCACCGACTTCTTTGGCATGTTCAAGCAGCCGAATCCCGAAGCGCAGAGGAAGCAGGAAATTCTCGCCAGCGCGGCGATGTCGATCGAAGTTCAGGAGAACCTGAACCTCAAAGGTGGCTCTATTCCGGCACGCCTCGATGTACCGCGTGACAGGTTCAATGACTGCTCCAAGCAGGCCTTTGCTGACCGTGAGGAAGGCATGAAAGACGGCACGCTCATTCCCTCGTTCGTCGAAAACAATGCGCTGCCGCGCGACATCCGCGCTCCGTACATGGACGTCATTACACAGTTCGCAAATACGCCCGACATGACCTCGCAGCAGGCAGTCGACAAGCTTGTCGAAGGGTTGAATTCCCTCTGACCCTCCTTGGACGCCGCCGGTGCGAAAGCCGGCGGTGTCGCATCCTGCCAACCGGAAAGACGAGATGACCATGGCACGCCATTTGAAGCGAGCAGACGAGAACTTGCGCCCCGCTGTGTTCGAAGGCGAACTGCGCGCGACGGTCGAGGCGATCATCACCGACGTCGCAGAGCATGGTGACGCGGCGGTGCGGGCGCTCTCGGCGAAATTCGACAGCTGGGACCGTGAAGATTTTCGCCTGAGCGAGCAGGAGATCGAGGATTGCCTGTCCCAGCTTTCGATGGGTGAACTCAGCGATATCCGTTTTGCTCAAGCACAGGTGCGCAATTTTGCGGAGAAACAAAGGGCGTGTCTGCTCGACCTTGAGGTCGAAACGCTGCCGGGCGTTTTCCTCGGTCACAAGAACATACCGGTCGAGAATGTTGGCTGCTACGTACCGGGAGGCCGCTACCCATTGCTTGCTTCCGCACATATGTCGATCATCACGGCAAAGGTGGCGGGATGTCCGCGGGTGATCAGTTGCGCGCCGCCCTTTCGAGGCAAGCCGGCGCCGGCGATCGTGGCCGCACAGCATCTGGCGGGCGCCGACGTCATTTATTGTCTGGGTGGCGTGCAAGCCGTTGCGGCGATGGCCCTCGGCACCGAGACGATCGCCTCCGTCGATATGATCGTAGGCCCCGGTAACGCCTTTGTCGCGGAGGCCAAGCGGCAACTCTTCGGGCGGGTCGGCATCGATCTCTTCGCAGGCCCGACCGAGACGCTTTTGATCGCCGACGAAACCGTGGATGGCGAACTTTGCGCGACCGATCTGCTTGGCCAGGCCGAACATGGCGTCGATACCCCGGCGATTCTGATCACGAATTCCGAAAAACTCGCTCGAGACACGCTCAACGAGATCGATCGGTTGCTGGCCATCCTGCCGACGGCGGCGGTCGCGGCCAAGGCGTGGGCCAATCATGGGGAGGTCATTCTGTGCGAGGACGCAGTGGAAATGCTCCAGGTGGCCGACAGGATCGCCAGTGAGCACGTGCAGGTGATGACAAGGGATGACCGCTACTTCCAGGAGAATCTCACCAACTATGGCGCG
Organism: Mesorhizobium sp. M1307; assembly: GCF_040318155.1. Lineage (NCBI taxonomy): Bacteria > Pseudomonadati > Pseudomonadota > Alphaproteobacteria > Hyphomicrobiales > Phyllobacteriaceae > Mesorhizobium > Mesorhizobium sp. M1307. Next base: position 40,333 of record NZ_JAMYLR010000017.1, read on the forward strand.
CTGTTTCTCGGGCCGCGCACGACGGTCGCCTATGGCGACAAGGTGATCGGCACCAACCACACGCTGCCTACGAAGCTTGCGGCGCGCTACACCGGTGGGCTGTGGGTGGGCAAGTTCCTCAAGACCTGCACATTCCAGCGCATCGACACTGACGCTGCTTCCGCGGAAGTCGGAGCCTATTGCTCGCGTCTGTGCATGCTCGAAGGCTTCGTTGGTCACGCGGAACAGGCCAACATCCGTCTTCGGCGCTATGGCGGCTTGAATCTGCCCTATGGGACCGGCGCCCGGCGCTACGCCTAATTCGGAGAGGAAATCCGTTCTCACGCGTGGCGCTACTATTGTTTGGAGGGAGTATGGTCGATTTCATCGTGGTTGGAGGAGGGTCTGCCGGTTGCGTGGTGGCTTCCAGGCTCAGCGAGAATCCCGATGTTTCGGTGCTCTTGCTTGAACAAGGCCCCCGAGACAACAGCCCCTACATCCATATGCCGGTCACCTACTACAAGACCGCACAGGGCAATCTGCTGCAGCGCTTTGAGCAGGTCCGCAGCGAGGCGGACAAGCATCTTGGCGCTCAAACAATGGTCCAGCCCAGGGTTCTTGGTGGAGGCAGTTCCGTCAATGCCATGCTCTACATTCGAGGCGCGCCGGACGACTACGAACGCTGGGTGGAGCAAGGGGCCACGGGTTGGTCCTACAAGGAGGTCTTGCCGTTTTTCAAACGCTCCGAGGACAATGACCGGCTGTCCAACGAAGCTCATGGTGAGGGCGGCCCGCTGGGCGTCTCGGATCCCTGCTATGTCCACCCGCTGAGCCGTTCATGGCTGAAAGCCTGTCAGGAGGCTGGCCTTGCCTTCAATGCGGATTTCAACTCCGGGGAGCAGGCTGGATGTGGTTTCTATCAGCTGACAATTCGCAACGCCCGGCGCTCGAGTGCAGCCGTTGCCTTTCTGAAGCCGGCGCAGAGGCGATCAAATCTGAAGGTGCGAACAGATTGTCGCGTCTTGCGCATCGTCTTCAAACAGGGACGCGCCGTAGGGGTAGAGATAGCCGACGGGCAACGGACGTCGACTATCTATGCCGATCGTGAAGTCATCATATCCGCGGGAGCGATCAACTCACCCCACCTGCTGATGCTTTCCGGCGTCGGTCCCGCGGCGCATTTGCGATCCTGCGGTGTCGACGTGGTGCACGATTTGCCTGGTGTCGGACAAAATCTCTGTGATCATGTCGACATCTATATGACCTATCAACTGTCGGGACCCTACAGCTACGATCGCTACAAAAGCCCTCTGTGGCAGTCTTGGGCAGGCCTGGAGTATCTGCTTTTCCGACGCGGGCCGGTTACGTCGAACGTCATGGATTCGGGGGCGTTCTGGAGCTCGAGCCAATCCACCGATCGGCCGGATATTCAGTACATATTCCTGTGCGGCAGCGGCATAGAATCCGGCGCCCCGGTTCCTGGCGGGTTCGGCTGCACCTTGAACGCGACCCACATCCGACCGAAGTCCAGAGGATGGTTGGGGCTACGAAGTTCCGACCCCGCGCAGCCTCCGCATATCGTGCCCAACTATCTTTCCGAGCCTTCCGATCTCGGTTGCCTGGTCGAGGCAGTTCAACGCGGCCAAGAGATCATGTCCCAGAAGGCGCTCTCAAAATACATCGAACGTGAGCATATGCCGGGCAAGCAACTTATGACGAAAGCCGATTACGAGCAGTACATACGGCAGTATGCGCAGTCGTCCTTGCATCCCAGCGGCACCTGCAGAATGGGGACCGACGACCTCGCCGTCCTGGATCCGGAACTACGCGTCCGCGGCCTCGACGGCCTGCGCGTCATCGACGCTTCAGCGATGCCGTCCGTGGTGTCGGGCAACACGAATGCTCCGACAATAATGATCGGGGAACGAGGGGCGGACTTTATCTTGCGCTCATTGACCTGACACGCCGGTTGCTGCGCCTTTCTGCCACCATTCCATGAAGGCGGCGCGCCGGGAAACTTGATCTTTCGGATTCAAAAAAGGAGACAGACATGAACAATCAGACGAAGGGCCTCCCTGGACTGGCAGGGATCGATCACGCCGGTTTGGTGGTGCCGAACATGCAAGAGGCGATCGCCTTCTTTCGAGACATCATCGGATGCGAATTCATCTACTCCGGCGGATCGTTGAAGGACGACACCGGGAATTTCATGCAAGACAAAATGAATATCCACCCGCGCGCACACATGAAAGAGGTCGTCTTCATGCGCTGTGGCAATGGGAGCAACATTGAACTTTTCGATTTCGAGGCCCCTGATCAAAAGACAGTATTCCCCCGAAACAGCGACATTGGCGGCTATCATCTGTGCTTTTATGTGGATGATATCAACGCAGCCAGCGAACATCTCCGCAGCCATGGGGTTAAAGTCTACGACAAACCGGAGTTCGAAAAACACGGTCCCGGAGCGGGCGAGTCGTGGGTCTATTTCGAAGCGCCATGGGGCCTTCAAATGGAACTTATCAGCTATCCATCCGGCAAGGCCTATGAGGCAAATGCAGGAATGCGGCTGTGGAACCCGACACAATCTAGCCACTAGGTCCACCGCTATCTATCCGCCACCCCGATCCAAATCGGGTTCGATTGCCTCCCAAGGCGAAGTGCGCTCCGTAGTCCGGACAGCCCGGCTGCGGGGCGCATTTGTGTGTGCAGATGGGCGGGCGCAGAAGAACTGGGCGGCGACGAGTGCCCTCCGACTTGTCCACAAACTACTCCACGACCCAATCGCGGATTCAGTCAGTCAGATGGCTTGGATTGGGCGCACCCGAGCAAGTGTCGCCTTCAGACAAACGGGTCCGCGTCGACCCGTCGCCCCAGCATGAAGCAGTCGGAGACCAGTTGTAGCGGCGTTGAATCTACATCCGATTTCCCGGACTTCAACAGCGCGGCGAAATGGGCATAGATGCCTTCGTATTCCTGGGACGATGAACCGGCGAGAGTAACCTCGCCATTAACACGGAGTTGCGTCCCGCCGTTGCTCAGCTGAAGAGTCGTGCCTTCGTTGGTTTCGACGTCTATGTCCCAGGATGGTTCACCGGTTTGTTGCCAGTCGAGTTCGGCGGTCAAATCGGCGTCAATCCCAATGGGCGACTTGAAGCGAATGGAGGCAGCAATGGGTGTTGCCTTGTTCGACGGGATCATCAGGAGCGCATCGGCTACAAGGATCGGAACCGGCATGATTTTCGAGATGATGGAGAATGCGTTGATGCCAGGATCAAACACGCCGAACCCGCCTGGCTCCCAGATCCATTCTTGACCAGGGTGCCAGTAGCGGACGTCCTCCTTCCACGACACATGCAGACGGCGGACCGTCAAACCAGCAAGGAGGCGTTTTGCCTCGTCGACCGCCGCGTTGTGTTGCGAATGCCATGCTGTGAAGACAATGCGTTTGTGGGCGGCAGCATGGGCCAGCAGTGCCTCCAGTTCACCGATTGTCGATGTCGGCGGCCTCTCGAGAAGAAGGTGAAATCCGGCGTCGATTGCTCGGTGTGCGATATCGAAGCGCGGTTTCGGAGGCATACACAGCGTGACGGCATCGAGTTTGATCCCGCTTGCGACGAGTTCCGAAAAAGTCTTGAAGGTTTTCACATTTCCGTAAGAGCCGCGCGAACTGACTACCGCTGCGAGGTTGAAGTCAGCGTTCTTGGCAGCTACCGGCAGATGCTGATCCTGTGCGATCTTGCCCAGGCCTACAACGCAAATTTGAATTGTCACAAATCCTCCTTCCAAATGGCCGAGTTTTTCGTCGCCATCGTTTGCACCGCTGTTAAGGAATGCCAGATTGGAGCCTGATTGGGTCGCTCTTGCCGTTTCAACGAAACACCTCGTCCAGTCAGTGAGTGGGGCGTGGCGTCGGATCGAACCCGTCGAGCCTTTTCTCAAGCTCAGACCGCCAGACCTGCGGCCAGAAGCACGTTTCGTGTCGATTCCGCAGACTTGCGCGCCACGTCCTCGACGCTCATTGACGTGAGCGTAGGCGAAAACACCTCGGGTCCGACCTGGTTGAGGCCGCCTGTGTCCGCCAGGATTCGCAGGATTTCGGCATTCGGGAATTCACCGTCGCCAGGAAACTGGCGGTCGTAGCAATTGTCTTTGATCGTCACCCCCTTCGGCAGCGCCAGAGGGCCATCGTTGACCTGCACGCAATGGATCATGTCGCCGGGGATCGTCTTGAGGAGCCCAATGTCGGAGCCTCCGCGCACGAAATGCCACACGTCGAACACCAGCCCGCCATTCGACGCGCCGGAATCACGGACGACATTCCATGCCATTTCCAGCGTTGGAACGCCCCACAGCGGGATGAATTCGAGATCACACTTCAGGCCATGCGCAGCCGCGCGGGCGCAGATCGCCACATAGTGCTCCGTGATCTCGTCTGTCGACATTGCATTCAACGGAAAGGTGGCGTTCAGGCTCGCATGGGTGCAGCCGAGCGCGTCGGTCAGGCGAAAAAACTGGTCCGGTGGCGTGTTAACTGTGGCGATGTAGGCCTCGTCCATATTATCCGGGCGCCAGATCCGCGGCCAGGTGTTCAACGGGTCGAGCCGGGTGATGCGCACACCATGATCCGCGGCCTCCGCGACGATGTCCGATGCCGGTTTGCCGCCCTCGATCAGTCTCTCGACGTCACGCGGCATGAGCGACAGCTCCTTGAAGCCGGCAAGTTGCGTCGCCCGGAATTTGTCCGTTAAAGACAGATGCGCTACGTTCGAGAACGGCATCATGTAGGAATTGACGGTTCTCGACATATGCGGCTCCGGCACGTCTGCGATGGTGCTTACCATCTGCACCCACCAACTGGCGTGGACGCGCGCGGCTGACAGGCATCGACGGCAGCTGACTTCACCCGCAAGCAGCGCTCAGCGCAATTTCGCAGGCGGCATGACACTTGAGCACTCTGACGCACTTCGCTTGAGCGGTGACGGTCAATCTCAAATGGAGTCTATCGTCGACGTTCCGGATGTAAGATAGGTGATCACTTCCTTGGGTATCGAAGCGTCGCTCGGTGAAAGCACCGTGGCACGGCGCAGGTCGCCTTTCCGAGTCTTCCGGTCTCCCACAAAATGCATGGCCACCTTTTGCGCAACCGGCTGTCGCACCATGCTCGCCGCGATTCCGCTGGTTACCCCGAACATGAACTTCTTCGAATTTCGGTCGATTGAGGCGAGATTGCTGAATGTCATCTCGTTACGTTGGATGGTCTCGAAATCGATTGAGAACAGGCGATTGGAAATATAGAAACTGAATCCGTGGTATTTGAAAATATAGTCAATCTTATTAGAGCCATCGAGGTTCGGGAACCGTTCAACGTAGCTATGCATCAATATCCCGTCTTTCGAATAGAGATAAAATATTGACCTGAGTATCTGACCTTTGTAGATCGAGGAGTAGTGGTAGCGTTCGTAGGCCCCAAGAAAATCTGCCGCGTCTGTCGCATTCGCGGACAGTATTTCTGTGATAAACATCATCATCTTAGGCGATTTTTGTATCCGCTTGAACAGATGGAAGTGGTTTCCCTCGACAAGCGATTGAAAGTCATGCGGATTGTATGTCATGACATCGACGCTCAATCCGAAGAAATTCGCGATCAAGCGGAGATTCTTCTGCGACGGCGCGTGAGTTCCGGCGAGATACTTATTGAATTGCTGACGATTGATGCCCAACTTTCGGCATGCTTCCGATACGGTGCCGTGCTGCTCGCATAGAGTTTTAAGATTATCGGCTAGGTTCGCCTGCTGGTTCATCGCGGTTCTCCTGCTGCGCTCTGCGCTGAGCGTTGGCAGCGATATGCCCTCTCTTTTGAAGCTTGGTTGCCGCGAATTGACGCTAGATTACACCGCAGTCGCGTCAGTTTGAATAGCGCACGGTTAGTTGGTGTGACAAAAAGTGGAGGTCGTGTATATCACGTCCCGTGTGGCCTTCCGCAGCCTGTGTCGTCCGTGACCTCGCCATTCCATTCGCCGCCGACAACGTCGGACTCGGCGGTGGTGATGGGGCAATCTACCCGTTTTGAGTGTCGGATAATCTGCAGTCTTGCATATCCAGATCCAGCGTGCTGATCGCGACCAGCCGGTCGTAGACGATGTCGGTGCGGCCCACTGGTCCGCGAATGTTTCCCTCCAGGAAATGGTCGAAGCTTGGATCAGCGAGCAGCATGGTAACCTGTTCGGCGATGTAGGCCCGGATCTCCGGCTCGCCGTTTGCGATTTCCTCGACGATCTCCTCCCGCCCGTCGACCAAAAGCAGAATGTCCTCGGCATCGCGGCTGGCGATGAGATCGCCTTCGCCGCGTCCGCGGTATGCCTCCAACTTGGTCGCGACAAACAGCGGCGGCGTGAGGCGCCGGATCTCGAGCGCCTCCTCCAGCTGTTCTGGTACGGCCGTCGCGATCCCCTTTGCATACCAGCGATTGCTGAACCCGAGGATCGCCTCGTCGTCCGGCATGAAGTCGACCTTGAGCTCGCCGAGTTTCATACGGCAGATGACGGAATCGTCAGCCGCCTCGGTGAAGCCGCGTGCGCGCAAGTGCTCCGTCAGCTCGACCCATTCTGCGAAACCAGCGAGATCGACGATAAGGTCGACATCATCGGTCGCTCTCACCCCTTCGAGAACGATGGGGTCAGTAATGTAGAGCGCGGTCGTGCAGCCGCCGACGAAGACCAGGCGCGCGCGCAACTCCTCGCCGAGTGCCTCGGCGACGGCCTTCAACATGGCCTTCAACTGACCTTGGACGGTCATCCCAGCCTCTGTACGAGCAGGTCGGCGGCGAGCTTGCTTTCGCGTTGATTGCCGACGCGGATCGCGTCGATGAGGGCCAGATAGGCGTAGAGCCGCCTGTCTTTCTCGCAGGCCTCCGGCACGCTTTTGAACAGCGGGTCGACCGACTGACCCATTTCTTTTGCATGCGCGTAGGGCCAAACGAAGATGAGATTGCCAGCGCTGTGCAGGGATTCACGTAGCACGGGGGCCGCGAATGCCGTCGGCAACCCGCGCTGCATGGCGCCTGGTTTCGCCGGAAAGACGAATTTCACACCGTGGACAATGAACTCGCGGAGATGGCGCCGGCTCGGTTTAGGCCGGTCTGTCTTCCTGTCCTTGATCGCGAGGCCCGCCGCAATGCTGCGCTTGAGCGAAGCGCCGATCTCCGTCTTGCTGATTCCGAGGGCTGCCTCGAGTCCGCGCACAGAATAGGGATCCTCGCCCGCGGCTAGCCCGAGCGGCGTAGATTCGTCACCGATATCCTTTGAGTAGTCCTCCAAGCTCGCCAGCTTGAGCAGAACGACAACATCCTGGCTCTTCATCATGTCCTCTGTCCTCGGACAGAGGACACCTAATCATCGTACACACTGAGTGTCAACGATCACGGCTGCAAACTGGTGGTCTCGGCGGTGGGTCGACCGTTTCCACAGCAACCGCTCGGCATGCCGCCAGCAACCGCAGTCCTCCAGTCTCGTCCTCAGTCCCGGGACAGTGGACAAGTGCGGGATCGATCCCGCGCACCACAACCCTCCGGGTGCTGGAGGAGCCCGGTCTCCAAAGCCAGATCAGCGTCGCTCCGCGTGCCAACGCGGTCGACTGCAAACCACCCACCGACTTGCATGCTCCAAACCTCATTGGCGACTCCGCCAGTGAGCCGCTCCAGGCGTCCCAACCGAGACTCACGTGTTGAACCTGCTGCACCGCCTGGTTGACGACAAAGCCATCACGCCGCCGACCATCGATGCGCCCCAAGCCCTGATGCTGACCAATGAGCCAAAATGTCGAGCGCTATGACGCCCTGCGCAAAGCCTCGGAGAACCGCCATGCGTCATAACCCCGCCGCCGGCGCGATCATCATCATGCTCAAGAGCCTCAAGATGCACGGCATTGCCCAGGCCGTAGGCGAGTTGACGAGCAAGGTGCTCCGGCCTTCGAGGCTGCCATCCCCATCCTGTCGCAACTGCTCAAGGCCGAGACGGCGGAGCGTGAGGTTCGATCGACAGCCTACCAGCTCAAGACCGCTCGCTTCCCGGCCTATCGCGACCTCAATGGCTTCGACTTCTCCAGCAGCGAGATCAATGAGGCCCTGGTGCGCCAGCTTCATCGCTGCGACTTCCTCAAGGAAGCCAATAACATCGTTCTGGTCGGTGGCCCTGGTACCGGCAAGACCCATGTCTCCACCGCCATCGGGGTGCAGGCCATCGAGCATCATCAGAAACGCGTCCGCTTCTTCTCGACCGTCGAGCTGGTCAATGCGCTCGAGCAGGAGAAAATGCAGGGGCGAGCTGGCCAGATTGCCGGCCGCCTGGCTCACTGTGATCTGGTCATCCTCGATGAGCTCGGCTACCTGCCGTTCAGTGCCTCAGGCGGCGCCTTGCTCTTCCACCTGCTCAGCAGGCTTTACGAGCATACCAGCGTGGTCATCACCACCAATCTCAGCTTCAGTGAATGGGCCAGCGTCTTCAGCGATGCCAAGATGACGACGGCGCTGCTCGACCGGCTCACCCATCATTGCCACATCCTCGAGACCGGAAACGACAGCTTCCGCTTCAAGAACAGCTCGGCCCATGCGCCGCCAAAAACGAAGGAGAAACCCAGACCCTTGACCACCACATTTGACCAAGAACACAATTAAAAGGCGGGTCACTTCTCAGTGGAAAGCCAGGGTCACTTCTCGACGGAAATCAACAGGCATACACAAGTATGATGCCACGAACCACTCGTAGAATGGTGCCAAATCATCGTCTGGCCGATGCTCTCCCTATCAACCGGCCGCACCGGCGGGTTCGCGACAGTGGAGAGCAAAATGAGCATTTTTCAGGTCACCGACGGCACCGCAATTTCCTACACCGACTGGGGCACGGGTCAGCCGATCCTGTTCTCGCATGGCTGGCCGCTGGCCGGCGACGCGTGGGCGCCGCAAATGCTGTTCTTTGCTTCGCAGGGCTACCGCGTGATCGCCCATGACCGCCGCGGCCACGGCAAATCGGACCAGCCATGGGCCGGCAACAACATGGACCAGTATGCCGACGATCTGGCCGAGCTGATCGAGGCGCTCGATCTCAAGGACATGATCATGGTCGGGCACTCGACCGGCGGCGGCGAGATCGCCCATTACGTTGGCCGGCACGGCACGGCACGGGTCGCCAAGATGGTGCTGGTTGGTGCCGTGCCGCCCTTGATGCTCAAGACCGAAGCCAATCCCGAGGGTACGCCGATTGAGGCGTTCGACGGACTCCGCAAGGGAACGGCCACCGACCGGTCGCAGTTCTTCAAGGACCTGTCGATGCCGTTCTACGGCTTCAACAAGGAAGACGCCAAGGTCAACCAGGGTCTGCGCGACACCTTCTGGCGGCTGGGCATGCAGGGCAGCATCAAGGCCGAGTATGACTGCATCCGCGAATTCTCCGAGGTCGACTACACCGAGGACCTCAAGAAGATCGACAAGCCCACGCTGGTGGTGCACGGCGATGCTGACCAGATCGTGCCGATTGCAGCGGCCGGCCTCAAGACGGCCAAGATCGTCAAGGGCGCCGAGCTCAAGATCTATCCCGGCGCGCCGCATGGTCTGGCCGAAACCGAGGCCGAAAAATTCAATGCTGACGTGCTCGCCTTCATCAGGGCCTGATCAGCGCCCGGGGCCACGCAGCCACTGTGTGGCCCACTTTCTTTCGGCCCAGGAGAGACTCCCATGTCCAGCCATTGCACGCATGTACAGACCATACGCGAGGTGACGCCCGGTAGCCGCGGCTGCGAGGAGTGTCTTAGGAGCGGGCAGCGCTGGCTGCACCTGCGCATCTGTCGCACCTGCGGCCATGTCGGTTGCTGCGATCAGTCGCCCGGACGCCATGCCACCGCCCATTTCCACCATACCGGTCACCCGATCATCGAAGGCTATGACCCGCCCGAGGGCTGGGGCTGGTGCTATGTCGACGAGATGATGATCGATCTGCCTTCCCAGACGCCGCAGCTGGGGCCAATCCCCCGCTACTACTGAATTATTGCCAGGAGGGTTTGGGCCATGGCTACCAGCGAGACCACTGAGGATCGACGCTTTCCCACCCTGACGGCTTGATCAACTCGCTGTGGTCGAGCGGCGGAGCGGCGGTGCCCCGGCGACATTGACGCCAGGTGCCCTGGCCTATGCAGTGGGCGCGACAGACGCGCCTGCCTGGTTCATCGTCGCCGGCACGATGGACATTTTTTCGCATGCGGGCCTCGACGATGAGCGCCTGATCCAGACGCTTGGCCCCGGGCAGTTCAGCGGGGAAATCAACCAGCTGACGGGGCAGCCGACGCTGGCCGGCGGCCGCGCCGGTGCGCAGGGGTGTCAGGCGGTGCTATTGACGGCGGCGCAGGTGCGGGCGCTGGTGATCGGTTCGGCCGATATTGGCGAAATGGTGATGCGTGCGTTCATGCTTCGGCGGGCTGCGCTGATCGACGCCGGCAGCGGGGGACCGATCCTCATCGGTGTTCCCAATAGTCCGGACATGGTGCGCCTGCGTGGCTTTCTGGCCCGCAATGGCTTTCCCCATGTCGTGCTGGACGTATCAGTTGATGAGAGGGCTCGGGCCTTCGTTGCGCAGATGCAGCCCGGCGGGGCCACTCTGCCGCTGGTGGTCTGCGCTGACGGCAGCACGCTGCGCTGTCCGGACGATGCTGCGCTGGCGCATTGCATCGGCATATCGCCGACCATCGACACGGACGTCGTCTATGACACAGCCATCATCGGTGCTGGTCCCTCGGGACTGGCGGCGGCGGTCTATGCCGCGTCAGAAGGGCTCAGCGTAGTCGTGCTGGAGGCCATGCCATTGGTGGGCAGGCCGGCGCATCGGCCCGAATCGAAAACTATCTCGGCTTTCCCAGTGGCATTTCCGGCCAGGCGCTGGCCGGGCGCGCCTTCAGCCAGGCGCTCAAATTTGGCACGAAAATAGCGCTGGCGCAGTCGGTGACCGCCCTGAAGTCTCTGACGGATCAGCGCCTGACCGCCCTGACGTTGTCTGACGGGCAGGTCATCCGGGCCCGGACCACGGTGGTGGCCTCCGGGGCGCACCAGATGCAGCTTTTTCACCCGCGGCGCCAGAAAGGCCACAGCCTGGCCAGCGGAATTGCCGCCGCCAACCAGCGCAATCTCCTCGCCCTCGCACAGCCTGGCTTCAATGGGGGATGATCCGCCGGCCCGATCTGACGGCCACCATGTCGCGCTATCTGATCGACCGCATCGCATCGCTGCCCAATGTGGTGCTGCATGCCAGCTCCGAGGTGTCGGCGCTGGAGGGCGATGAGGTCGCCGGGCTCGATGCAGTGGTCCTGCGCCATCGGAAGAGTGGGCAGGACAGCAGGCTGGCGCTGCGACACCTGTTCCTGTTCATCGGCGCCGATCCCAACACTAGCTGGATGGACGGCTGTGTCGAAACGGACAGCCACGGGTTCATTGTGACGGGTGCGGGTATGGCTGCCATCCCGCCGCCGGCCGGTCGTTTGCCGCTGGAGACCTCCATGTCGGGCGTGTTTGCCATAGGCGACGTGCGGGCAGGCTCCACCAAGCGCATTGCTGCGGCGGTCGGCGAAGGGGCTGCCGTAATCGCCCAGATCCATGCCGCGCTGGCTGCCCGCTCTTCTGCCCCTTGATGGGTCAAAAGCCGTCCGGCCTAACCGATGATCGGCAGGCCTTGCGGCCGGGCGACCTCCTGTCACGGCGGGCGACCCATACCTGCGTATGGGGCAATCAAACCAAGACACGTCCGGGCCGCCTACACGTATGACAGACCCCACGATGGTGCCCATGCGATCCTTGTAGTCATCGAGAGGACGGTATGTCGGGGCGGAGTTCATCGCCGCCGACGCGGGCTGATCGCGGGTACGCATTGCACCAGACCGTCCCTCCAACCCTTGAAGACAGGAGATGAAAATGGACGACATATCCACCTCAACCGCCAGCAGCATTGTTTCCGACAAACCCCGCAACGGCCGGATCTGGCTGGCTACGCTGGGCTTGGCCCTGCTCGTCGCCGGTCTGCTGGCAGCGCAAGCCTGATGCTCGCAACCGTCTTTTCGATCATCTATATTGCCGCAATGATGATCATTGCCGGTCTTGCGCAGGTGGGCTTTGCCTTCACCGCCCCGGGCTGGCAGGCCAAGATCCTTTGGACGGTTGGCGGCGTGCTCTACACCGTCGCGGGCGTTTTGGCATTTACCAACCCGCTGCTGGCCAGTGCCGGGTTGACGTTGCTGATCGGCGTGTTGCTGGTGATTGGCGGCGCATCCCGCATCGGCTCGGCCGCGCTTGAACACAAGGGCAGTCCTTCCTGGTCGCTCGCTGCCATGGGAACGGTGACCGCCTTGGCTGGTCTGGCGGTCCTTCTGGCATGGCCCGGGGTCAGCCTGTGGCTTCTGGGCGCCATCCTGAGTGTGGACCTGATCTTCCAAGGGCTCAGCGCGCTGGGCATGGCCTGGGCGCTGCGCCAGCGCTAGGCAAGTGCTGCCAGTATCGCAGAAAGGGTCGCCCCGTGTCGGGCGGCCATTTTTGCATGTGGAACACGCGTCAGAGGGAAGCCGACCTCACGCCGCAAGGGCGGTTTCGATGCAGTCGATCAGCATCTGGCTCTCGAAGGGCTTGCCCAGGAAGCCAATGGCGCCGGCGGCCATGACCCGTTCGCGGATACGCTCGTCGGGGAAGGCCGTTATGAAGATGACAGGCGTTGCATTGCCCCGGTCGCGCAGGATCTGGGATAGTTCCACGCCGCCGATCCCATCCATCTGGACATCAGTTATCAGGCAGTTGACATCGGACGTGCCGAGCGCGGCAAGATAGTCCTCTGCCGACGCAAAGGTGGTGGCGTGCATGCCCAGCGAGCGGATCAGGCTGGATGTCGCCTGACGCACCGAAGGGTCATCGTCGACAATGGCAATGGTCTTGACGTGTGACATTGAAATTCCTCGCGCAGCATACTGGAGCGCGCTGCGCTAATGCCATCCAAATGCGCCCACCGGGGCGCCAGTTCAATCATACACAGGTTTAGTGTCGTCGGCGTTACCCTGACGGGCGCAGGGCCTCGCCCATCTTGACTAGCTCGGCAAGCGAACGCGCGGCCATCTTTTCCATGACATGACCCCGGTGGATCTTGACGGTAATCTCGCTGACGCCCAGTTCGCCGGCGACCTGCTTGTTCATCAGGCCGGTGGTGACCAGATCCATCACCTCGCGCTCGCGCGGGGTGAGGGTGGCGTGGCGCGCCCGGAGGGAGGCCAGTTGGGCATCGCCGGCACGGCGCTCACGATCAAGCGCTAGGGCCGCCGAAACTGCATCGAGCATGTCCTGATCGCGGAAGGGCTTGGTCAGGAAGTCGAGGGCGCCCGCTTTCATTGCCTTGACCGACATGGGAACGTCGCCATGGCCGGTCATGAACACGATAGGGATGGCGTTGCCCATCTGGGCCAGCTGGGTCTGGAACTCGAGGCCACTGACGCCGGGCAGGCGGATATCGAGCACCAGGCAGCTTTCCGAGATGACCGGGCCCCGTGCCAGGAAGTCGTTTGGCGAGGCAAACTGCTCTACCCGCATGCCCACCGAGCGGAACAGGCTATCGAGGGCATCGCCGAGCGAGGCGTCATCATCAACGACGAAGACCGTGGGTGCGACAGCCGTCATGGTTGTGTCTCCGTATGTGCAGGTAGATTGAACTCGAACGCAGCGCCGCCCTCTGCGAGCAAGTGGGCCCGCAGGGTGCCGCCATGGGCTTCCACGATCGAGCGGCAGATCGGCAAGCCCATGCCCATGCCTTCGTCCTTGGTGGTGAAAAAGGGCGTGAAGAGCTTTGCGGCGGCATCGCTGCTGAACCCCGGGCCGGTGTCGGTGATTTCAACGGACAATCCAGTGTCCGTGGGTCTCGAACGGATGGTCAGATCGCGCTGGGTGGTGCCTGTCGCGGCCATGGCCTGGATGGCGTTGACGATCAGGTTGATCAGCACCTGCTGCAATTGCACGCGATCGCCCAACGCCGGTGGCAACCCGTCCGCCAAGGCCAACTTGAGGCTGACCTGGTGGCCGGCGATCTCGCGCTGCACCACTCCCAGCGTGTCGTGCACCAGCTCGTTGACATCGACCGGCGCGGCCTGTGGCACGGCTTTGCTGGCGAGCGCGCGCAGACGCTTGATCACTTCGCTGGCGCGGCGCGCATCGGCGATCATGCGTTCGATGGCGGCGGAAACCTCGGCAAGATCAGGCTCGGGCCGCCGCAGCCAGCGAAGTCCGGCTTCGCCATTGGTCACCACGCCCGCCAGCGGCTGGTTCACCTCATGGGCAATCGAAACGGTCAGTTCGCCCAGGGTCGCCACGCGCGACACGTGCGCCAGCTCGGCCTGCGCCTGGTGCAGATCGTTCTCGGCCTGATGCCTGGCTGTGACGTCCATGAAGCTGACCAATACCCTGTCGAGCGCCGGACGGTCTGTTGGCATGGCCACGGTATACAGAACATTGAGCCGCTTGCCGTCGACGGTATCGAACACGCTTTCGGTCTCGAAACTGGATTGTTCCGACCAGATGGCCTCGAGAAGTCGCCAGGTCGATGGCGCTATCTCGGGCGGAATCAGCGACGGCAGGCGCTGGGCAAATACTGCCAGGGTGGGGGCGCGGAACATGGTCAGCGTCCGGTCGTTGGCATTGATCAGCCGCATCAGGCCAGTGACCTCGCCAACTAGATCGGGCCTTTGGCGCGCGATGGCCGCGACGCTGGTGAAGCCTTCGGCCCGCAGGGCCTCCAGTCGCGCCTTGAGGGCCGAAAAGTCCATCTCGAGAATGGCCACGCCGGCCGCCCGGAAGATCGAGCGATAGCGCTGTTCGCTGTCGGCGATCACCGTGATGGTCGAGGCCAGCCGCAGCGCCAGAAAGGTTGTGACGCCGATGGCCGCCAGGCTGAACAGCCCACGTGCTGTGGCGCCGGCCTCGAAATCGGCACTGTGGGTAATGGCAAAGCTGAGGATGGTCAGGCCCATGCAGCCGGCTCCGACCAGCAGGGTACCGCGCCGGTTGGTGAAGTTGAGCGACAGCAGGACGACGGCCACATAGAGCACGGCGACGGCGATATTGAGCGGTGTCAGCGTATCGAAGATGAAGATGCCTGTGGCCAGAACGATAGCCGCGACAAAGGCATAGCGTGACATGGTGCCCCCAGCCGGAACATATGGCCGAGACATATCATAGGCTTCCGGCGTGGGGACGCGTTTTTGCGGTGACCACAAGAATTTCGCGGGCCACCAGCGCGCAGAGCGCCAGCGCCGCAAGGCCAAGGCAGGCGAGACCAGCGACGCGATGGGCGAGAGCGCCTGCGATGATGCCGGCGAGAAACCCCAGCATCACACTGCCGGTCTGCAGCAGCCTGACTGTGGGCCGGCGGCTGCGGCAGCTGTCGACAAGCTCAATCGCCATCTGGGTGGTATTGCTGGTCATGACATTGGTAGAGGCCGAGCTGGGGAGCAGCAGCCGCACGGTCGCGCTCTGGATGCCCATCGCCGCCAGACCAAACAGGGCCGGCCCGGCCGTGATGGGGTTCGCGCCGTCGTGCAGGCTCGCAATGGTGAGGCCGCACAGGAGCGCGGCCTCAAGGCCGAGCAAGCCGACCATCGCCAGGTGCTGACGCGGTCCGGATAGTCGAACGATGGCGGTGGTCACCATGCCAGCGAGGAGGAAAACGGGGATGGCGAGCACCTTGACGCCCAGACCGTCACCGTCGCCGAAGAGGCCTGATCCAGCCACGACGTAGCTGCCTGTCACCTGGGCGACGAAGAAGCCCGCGAATGCCAGAAAGGTGCAGACATCGACATAGCCGGCGACGAGCGCCAGCATCACCGATAGTCCGGTGTCGCTGCGTTGCGCAGCGCTGGCGTCGTTCTTGGTCAGCATCAACATGCTCCTGGGCGCGCGCAGCGCCCCGCTCGGAAATAGCTGGCCAGAACCTAGCCGCAGCGACCGCAAGCCGTCGCCCTATACGCACGTATGAGCCGGCCAAACCCGCGTCCGATAGTGCGCTGAGTGGGGCCGCCGTAATTTGTGGCCATCGGGTTTGAAACCAGCAGGGGATGAGACGATGACCATGACCAAGAGCACCAGCCGCCACGTTGCAACACTGTCGGGCCAGCCACGGTTCGACGGCCCGATGGGTTCGATAACCCATGTAGATGCAGGCGATTTGCCGATCATGCGAGGCCTGTCGATCCGTGGGTTGCGCCTGGCTCCAAACGGGGTGCGCGAGCCGCACTGGCACGCCAATGCGCACGAATTGGGTTATTGCCTGCGCGGCGAGGCACTCATCACCATCGCCGCCAACCACGCCCAGCGTGAGAGTTTTGTGGTTGGCCAGGGCGAGATGTTCTTCGTGCCCAGCGGGGCGATGCACAGTATCGAAAACATCGGCAGCGAACCTGCCGAGTTCGTCCTCGCTTTTTCCCATGAACATCCCGAAGACTTCGGCCTAAAGGCCGCCTTCGGCGCCATGAGCAATGCGGTTCTGGGCAATACCTATGACCTGCCCAGCGCTGCCTTCGAGGACTTTGATCGCCAGCAGGCTGACCTTGAGATCGTTGCTGTGCAGGGCCACACCCTGGTCGAGGGCCAGGCGCGCCATGTCAATGCTTACAAGTATAGCGTTGAGGCCACGCCGCCGCAGATCGATTTCCCGGCCGGCACCGCCCACACGACTAAGGCCGCCCTCTGGCCAGCGCTGCGCGACATTGCCATGTTCTCGGTACGGATAACCGATCGGGGCATGCGCGAGCCGCACTGGCATCCTGAGACCGCCGAAATGGGTTATGTCGCGGCGGGCACCGCCCGCATGACCATTCTGGATCCGGATGGAAAGATCGATACCTACACGGTGACGCAGGGCGACGTGTATTTCATCCCGCCGGCCTATCCCCACCACATCGAAAACATCGGAGCGGGCACGTTCCACGCCCTGATCTTCTTTGACCAGGTATCGCCCGGGGACGTCGGCTACCGGTCGCTGATCAATGTGTTTCCGCGCAGCGTGCTGGCGCAGTCCTTTGGCATTGCGGAAGACCAGTTGCCGCATTTTCCCTTCACCGAGATCGACCCGCTCCTCGTGCCGCGCACCAATCCTATCGACCCCGTGATCTAGCCGCCGTTCCCCTTTCAAACGCCTACCCAACCAGAAGGAATTCAACATGAGCAACCTGACCGCGCCCCTGCTTACCCCCACCGACCTGGGCAATGACGCCAGCCATGATATTTCGGCCGCCCTGACGGGCCTGCTGGCCGATACGTTCGCGCTCTATCTCAAGACCAAGAACTTCCATTGGCATATGTCTGGGCCACATTTCCGCGATTATCACCTGATGCTCGACGAGCAGGGCGACCAAATCTTTGCCATGACCGATGTGATCGCTGAGCGGGCCCGCAAGCTCGGTGGCACCACCCTGCGTTCGATCGGCCAGATTGCCCGCACACAGCGTATTGCCGACAATGATGCCGCCTTCGTTACCCCCGGCGACATGCTGGCCGAACTGGCCAGCGACAACCAGCAGCTGCTCGTGATCCTGCGGGCCTGCCACGGTGCTGCCGATGAGTACAACGATGTTGCGACCACCAGCCTGATCGAAGTTTGGATCGACGAAACCGAGCGCCGCGTGTGGTTCCTCTACGAATCCAACCGTCGCGCCTGACTTTGCACGGTGGTGCCGGCCAGTCCGGCGCCACTGCCCCTTGAGGGCCTGACCTTTCACCACGCCGCCGCTATGCGCGGCCACCGAGCCGGAGCGATTTGCCATGAGCAGGAATGTTGCTGAACTGATGGTCGAGACACTGGCCGCCGCCGGCGTGAAACGGATCTATGGCGTGGTTGGCGACAGTCTGAACGGGTTTACCGATGCCTTGCGGACCCATGACGAGATCGAATGGATCCACATTCGGCATGAAGAGGTTGCCGCCTTTGCCTCCGCAGGGGAGTCCCAGGTTACCGGGGAACTCGCAGTGTGTGCGGGGTCATGCGGCCCGGGCAATCTGCATCTGATCAATGGTCTGTTTGATGCCCATCGCAGCCGCACGCCGGTACTCGCGATCGCGGCGCAGATTCCGACCGCTGAAATCGGTAGCGGCTATTTCCAGGAAACACATCCGCAGAACCTTTTCGCCGAATGCAGCCACTATTGCGAACTGGTGTCTGATCCGAGCCAGCTGCCATATGTGCTCGAAAATGCCATTCGCGCTGCCGTGGGCATGCGCGGCGTTGCCGTCGTGGTCATTCCCGGCGACGTCGCCCTGCGCGACGCCCCGGCTCACGCTGTCGCCAGCCGGCAAAGTCTGCTGCCGTCTCTGCCCCAGGTTTACCCGGCCGATGCCGACATCGAGGCGCTGGCGCAACTGATCGGCGAGGCGCGCAAGGTGACACTGTTCGGCGGTCGCGGTTGTGCCGGCGCCCATGCGCCGCTGATGGCGCTGGCCGAGGCCCTGAAAGCGCCAATCGTCCATGCCCTGGGCGGCAAGGAATATGTCGAATACGACAATCCCCATGACGTGGGAATGACCGGGTTCATCGGCTTTGCCTCGGGCTATGAGGCCATGCACGATTGCGACCTGCTGGTCATGCTGGGGACCGACTTCCCCTACAAGCAATTCCTGCCGTCTACATGCAAAATAGCCCAGGTCGATATTCGACCCGAGAACCTGGGGCGCCGGGTACGTCTCGACGTCGGCGTGGTCGGCGATGTGGGGCTGACGATTGCCGCGCTCTTGCCCCATGTGCCGGCGCGCACAGACCGGGCACATCTGGATAAATCGCTCAAGCGCTACGCCGCTTCACGCAAGGGGCTCGATGATCTGGCCGCGGGCACCGCAGGGCGCGGGCCGATCCATCCGCAATATCTGACCAAGGTGGTCAGTGACCTGGCAGCCGAGGATGCCGTGTTCACCTTCGATGTCGGCACGCCCACCATCTGGGCGGCCCGCTATCTCGAGATGAATGGCCGGCGCCGGCTGGTAGGTTCGCTGGCACATGGTTCGATGGCCAATGCCATGCCGCAAGCCATCGGCATCCAGGCGGCGCAGCCCGGCCGCCAGGTGGTCGCGCTCGCCGGCGACGGTGGCTTCTCGATGCTGATGGGCGACCTGATCACGCTGCGCCAGCAGAATCTGCCGGTCAAGATCATCATCCTCAACAATGGCGTACTGGGCTTTGTCGCCATGGAAATGAAAGCGGGCGGGTTTCTCGAAACCGGTGTGTCGCTGGATAATCCCGACTTTGCCGCCATGGCACGGGCCATGGGCATCCATGCCATCCGCGTCGAGGATTCGGGCGAGTTGCCCGGTGCAGTCGCCGACATTCTGGCCCATGACGGACCGGCCCTGCTTGATGTCGTCAGCGCCACACAGGAGCTGTCCATGCCGCCCACGATCACCAGCGCCGAAATGAAGGGCTTCGGCCTGTGGATGATCCGCGCCGTGATGAGCGGTCGCGGCGATGAGGTGATCGATCTCGCCGCCACCAATCTGCTGCCCCGCTAGGAAATGACCTCTTCTGAAGAGAAGTCCGCTGCGGGCCTATCGGACATGGGCTTCGTCCTTAATCACCCCGAGGTCTTTTTGCCTCGCCCTGTTGCGCGACATCGCTCGTGAGCTGGATTTGAGCTTGACCAGCATCGTACACCACTTCGGGACGAAGTTTGAACTCCTCGAAGCCGTGCTTGAGCGTGCGGACAAGACCGATGGCAACGAGATGTTCGATTTTGGCGCTGCCCGCGCGCAGTACGGAGTCGCACATGCCACCCTGGAGCGGGCCCGCTCGGGCCTCGAACGCCCAGGAATACTCAGGCTGTTCGCAATCCTGTCGGCCGAGTCGTCCGCACCCGAGCATCCCGCACATGACTGGTTTGTCGAGCGATGTCGCCGCAAGACCGAGGAGCTCGCCGCGGCATTCGCCTTCGACCAAGCGAAGGGCCGTGTTGACCGCGCTCGTGACCCCCATCTGCTTAGTCGATTGCTTATCGGCGCCTGGGACGGAATTCAAAGGCACTGCCCGGCAATCCTTATAACGGCCACACGCTGGCAAGCGTCATCCCCGATATGGAAAAGACCATCCGCGGCTCCCCCTCAGGCCGTTCGTGGTAGAGCGAATTGAGGGTCCAACAGACCCAGAAATCCTTTTCGACATTGCCCACCGGAGCTCCGATCCGATTGGCCGTGGCGAGGAACACGTCGAGCCGGTCACGTGGGGATGCCGCGATGATTTGGCGGTAAGCATCAGTACTCATGGCTTCGCCTCGTGCGGGTCCGCGCTCAGGATTTCGCGGAGGAACTCCTGCATCCAGATCGGCACGGCGGAGAGGCCGGCGCGCAGATCCTCGCGTATGGCCTCGCCGTGCCTGGGGTCGGCAAACAGGCGGCGCAACGTCGCCTGGATACGCTTGCGTTCGCCCTTCTGGGCCAGCAGGCCTTGCATCCAATGCAAGGCCTGGACGACCCGCATCCCCGGCCGATCCGCCCAATAGAGGCGGCTAGGGGCAGCGTATTTGAAGTGGATTTCCTGCGTGCCGAGTTTGATTGGCTTCAACCGCGCATCGACCAGTACTTCTATTCGGGCGGGGACGGCGGTCGTCAGGCCGAGGTCGTTGGCGGCCGTCATACCATCGATGACGGCGCGCGCCCGATCGCGGCGCGTGACGGCGCGGATTACAGCGCGGTAATCCGGTACGGTGGCGCGGCCAGTCAGGTTGTTCGTGCGCGGCCGGTCATAGAGGCCTCGGTCGATCCGGCGCAGCTCCCCGGCGGCTGTCAGGCGCTGCAGGGTTTTGTCCACGGCGGCGCGCGCGCCGAGATCGGCGAAGTCGCCGGGGGTCCAGACCTCGTCGGGTTTGGACTGAATGCGGGCAAGCAGGCGCGAGCGAAGATCGGTATCGGGCTCAACTATGGGCATGTCCGAAATATGCTACAAGTTTCGGACACTCCGCGGGGCCCAAAACTCCAAAATTGGAACTCGCATTTTCGCATTGAAGTATATGGCCCTATGGCCCGCGCTCTGGACTATCCGAGAGCCTCGAATGCCTCCTTCCGCAGGGGCACGACATTGTCCCGGTTGACTCTTAACCAAGACGAGAACAAATGTAGAACATATAACAGGCTTTCCGCGTTTCAAGGGTCAGATGAGTGTATCGGCGCCCCCTGCTGCCATTTCCGACCTTCGAGAACGCATCGCGCGCCTCGAAGGCGGAAATGCACGCGAGCGTACGGTTTTGCCGTTCGGAGTGGCCGCGATTGACAGGGTTCTGCCGGGAGGGGGATTGGCTTTTGGCGGTCTGCACGAGGTCGCAGGCGGTGGCAATGGCGCCGTCGATGGCGCAGCCGCGGCACTCTTCGCTGCCGGTATTGCCGCGCGCACGGTGGGCAAGGTGCTGTGGTGCGTTACCCGGCCCGATCTTTTCGCGCCTGCAATCGAACAGGCCGGCCTTCCTCCGGGACGGGTAATCTATGTCGAAGCCGGCGACGAAAAATCCGTTCTCGCCTGTTTCGAAGAGGGTCTTCGCGGAGGTTTTGGCGCTGTCGTTGCCGAGATTGCCCGGCTTTCGATGACGGCCTCACGGCGGCTTCAGCTTGCCGCCGAAAGCTCCGGCGCCATCGGCATCGCCATTCGCCGCTGGCGTCGGCAGACGGAGGCAACTGATTTTGGGCAGCCAACCGCCGCCGAGACACGCTGGCGGGTGTCGGTCCTGCCGTCGACACCATTGCCGGTGCCGGGGATTGGACGGGCGCGCTGGCACGTTGAACTGATCCGATGCCGTGCAGGAGAGAGTGCAGATTTCATAGTGGAGGCTTGCGATGCCAAGGGTCGTATCGCTCTTCCTTCCGATGTGGCCGACAGACCGCTTCAGAAGGAAATCGGGCGCCGCCGCGCCTCCGCCTGAGACGCCGCTCGTCCTCATCGGCCGTGACGGGCGCCGCCGTGTCGTGCTTGCCGCTGATGCTGCAGCCCACGCAGCGGGCCTGCGCATCGGCATTCCGGCGAGCAAGGCGCAGGCGCTGGTCCCGGGCCTGATCGTCCATGATGCCGAGCCCGATGCCGACGCCATGGCGCTCGAGCGGTTGGCGCTGTGGGCGCTACGCCGCTATGCGCCGATCGTCGCTGCCGATGCGCCGGACGGCATTGTGATCGATACGACCGGCGCCGACCATCTGCACGGCGGCGAGGCGGCAATGCTCACCGATATGGTGAAGCGACTTGGCGGCTCCGGTCTAGCCGCGCGTGCCGCGGTCGCTGATACCTGGGGTGCAGCCCACGCGCTGGCGCGCTTTGGCACGCGGCAGATCCTTGCGGTTCCATCTGGTGAGATCGCACAGGCGATCCAGCCTTTGCCGATCGCGGCGCTTCGCTTACCCGCCGTGACGATCGATGGTCTGCGTCGGCTCGGCTTCGAGACAATTGCGGACCTCGCCGCTACGCCACGCGCGTCGCTCGCCTTGCGTTTCGGACCGGAACCCGGTCGCCGCCTCGACCAGGCGTTTGGGAGAGTGAGCGAACCGATCGAGCCGATCCGGCCGGAGGAGATCGTCGAGGTACGCCGCAATTTTGCCGAACCGATCGGCGCGGCAGAAACCATCGCGCGCTATACCGGCAAGCTGGTCGCCGAACTGTGCGCCTCACTCGAGACGCAAGGGCTTGGCGCACGCCGGCTCGATCTTCTGTTTTTCCGTGTCGATAACCGCGTCGAGGCGATCCGTATCGGCACTGCAATGCCGGTGCGTGACACGAAGCGCTTGACCCGGCTTCTCACAGATAAAATAGAAACTATCGATCCAGGGTTCGGCATCGAGCTGATGCGGCTTGCCGCGACCGTTGCCGAGCCGCTGCGGGCCAAGCAGATGATTTCCGCACTCGCCGAGGCGCCGGAGCCGGACGTCTCGGATGTGATCGACATCCTCGCCAACCGCGTCGGCGAGGACCGGCTCTATCGCTTCGCCCCGGTGCAGAGCGACGTTCCCGAACGCTCCGTTCAGCGCATTGCCCCGATGGCGCCTGATACCGGCGAGGGCTGGCCTGGCCATTGGCCGCGACCGTCGCGGCTGCTGCCGCGGCCGGAACCGATCGAGACGGTAGCACTTCTTCCCGACCATCCGCCCGTGACCTTTACCTGGCGCGGCGTCCGCCGGCGCGTGAAACGGGCAGACGGCCCGGAACGCGTCTTCGGGGAATGGTGGAAGCGCGACGCCGAGCTCGCGGCGGTGAGGGATTATTTCCAGGTCGAGGACGAGAACGGCGAGCGCTACTGGGTCTACCGCGCCGGCGACGGCGAGGACGCCGCGACCGGATCGCACAAATGGTTCATGCACGGGATCTTCGGATGACTGGCGGAACCCGATATGCCGAGTTGCAGGTCACCTCGCATTTCTCCTTCCTGCGTGGGGCATCGTCCTGCGACGAGCTGTTTGCGCAGGCCGCGCTGCTCGGCGTCGAAGCGCTCGCTGTCGTCGACCGCAATTCGCTTGCCGGCATAGTCCGCGCCCACGAAGCGGCGAAAACCACAGGCGTCCGGCTAATCGTCGGCTGCCGTCTCGATCTCGCCGACAGCATGTCGGTCCTTGTCTATCCGACCGACCGACCGGCCTATTCGCGTCTCTGTCGGCTGCTGTCACTCGGCAAGGGTCGGGCCGGAAAAGCCAAGTGTCATCTCGAATGGGCTGATGTCGTTGCCTATGGCGAAGGACTGATCGCGGTCCTGGTGCCGGACGAAGCCGATGATCTTTGCGCCGTCCGGCTGCGGCGGCTGCGCGAGGCTTTCGGCGATCGCGCCTATCTGGCGCTCACCTTGCGCAGGCGTCCGAACGACCAGCTCCGGCTTTACGAGCTGGCTAACCTGGCGGCCGCGATGGGGGTGCCCACCGTCGTCACCAACGATGTGCTTTTCCACGAGCCGGCCCGCCGCATGATGCAGGATGTAGTCACCTGCATTCGCCATAACGTCACCATCGATGACGCCGGCTTCCGGCGCGAACGTCATGCCGACCGCTATCTCAAACCGGGCGATGAAATGGCGCGGCTGTTCAGCAATTATCCCGAGGCCCTGGCGTGCACGATCGCCATCGCCGGCCGCTGCCGGTTCTCGCTCGACGAGCTCGCCTATCAATACCCCGAGGAAAAAACGATGCCGGGCCTCACGGCGCAGCAGGCGCTGGAAAAACTGACCTGGGAAGGTGCGGCCCGCCGTTACCCCGAGGGCTTGCCCGACAAAGTGATCAAGATCCTGAAGCACGAGCTGCGGCTGATCCAGACGCTCAAATATGCGCCGTACTTCCTGACGGTAAACTCCATCGTTCGCTTCGCCCGCAGCCAGGACATCCTCTGCCAGGGCCGCGGCTCGGCCGCCAATTCAGCGGTCTGCTATGTGCTCGGCATCACCTCCATCGATCCCGAACGCAACAACCTCCTGTTTGAGAGGTTCGTTTCGCAGGAACGGCGCGAGCCGCCCGACATCGAAGTCGATTTCGAGCATGAACGGCGCGAGATCGTCATGCAGTGGGTTTACGAGACCTACGGTCGCGATCACGCAGCATTGTGCTCCACGGTTATTCGCTATCGCACCAAAGGTGCTGTCCGCGATGTCGGCAAGGCGCTCGGCCTGCCCGAGGACATGACCAAACTTCTGTCCTCGCAGGTCTGGGGCCATGGCGAAGCGGTCGATGAGCAGCGCGCCGGCGAGCTCAATCTCAATCTCGGCGATCGCCGGCTGCGGCTGACCCTTGAACTCGCCGAGCAACTTGCCGGCACGCCGCGTCATCTCTCGCAGCATCCGGGCGGCTTTGTCCTGACCCATGATCGCCTTGACGACCTCGTGCCGATCGAGCCGGCGGCAATGAAGGACCGCCAGGTGGTGGAATGGGACAAGGACGATATAGACGCTCTCAAATTCATGAAGGTGGATGTCCTGGCCTTGGGCATGCTCACCTGCATGAAGCGGTCATTCGATCTCCTGTCCGAGCACAAGGGCATCGCTCTCGACCTGGCGACGATCCCGGCCGAGGATCCGCGCACTTATGCGATGATCCGCAAAGCCGATACGCTCGGCGTGTTCCAGATCGAATCCCGCGCGCAGATGTCGATGCTGCCGCGCATGAAGCCCCGGACATTCTACGACCTGGTCATCGAGGTCGCGATCGTTCGGCCGGGGCCGATCCAGGGCGACATGGTCCATCCCTATCTTCGCCGGCGCGATGGGACGGAAGAGGTGACGTTTCCGACACCAGAGCTCGAGCGCGTTCTCGGCAAGACGCTCGGCGTGCCGCTGTTTCAGGAGCAGGCGATGCAGGTGTCCATGGTCTGCGCCGGCTTTTCCGCCGGCGAGGCCGACCAGCTGCGCCGCGCGATGGCCACCTTCAAGCACACCGGCGGCGTCTCGAAGTTCCGTGACAAGCTCGTCAACGGCATGATCGCCAACGGCTATACGCCGGAGTTTGCCGAAAAGACCTTTTCGCAATTGGAGGGGTTCGGCAGCTACGGCTTTCCCGAAAGCCACGCCGCCTCCTTTGCGCTGATCGCCTACGCGTCCTCCTGGATGAAGTGCTGGCATCCGGATGTCTTCTGCGCCGCACTTCTGAATTCGCAGCCGATGGGTTTTTATCTGCCGGCCCAGATCGTGCGCGACGCACGCGATCATGGCGTCGAGGTGCGGCCGGTCTGCGTCAATGCCAGCCGCTGGGATTGCACGCTCGAGCCGACCGATGTGGAAGATCGCTTCGCTGTCCGCCTCGGCCTGCGCATGGTGAAGGGTCTCGCCAATGATGACGCGGCCGCTATCGTCGCGGCGCGGGCCGATGAACCCTTCGCCTCGGTAGACGATCTGTGGCGCCGCGCCGGCGTGCCGGCGGCGTCGCTTGTGCAGCTCGCCGAGGCCGACGCATTTCTGCCGGATCTGAACCTTGCCCGCCGCGATGCGCTCTGGGCGATTAAGGCGCTACGCGATGAACCTTTGCCGCTGTTCGCGGCCGCCACGTCCCATGAACAGAAAACGGTGCCTGAGATCCACGAGCCTGTCATCACGCTCAGGCCTATGACGGCCGGGCGCGAAGTGGTCGAGGATTACGGTCATGTCGGGCTGACCTTGCGCAGCCACCCTATGTCGTTCCTGCGTGCCGATCTTCGTCGCCGTCGCATCGTAACCTGTCAGCAGGCCATGCAGGCGCGAGACAGAAGCTGGGTCCAGGCCGCCGGCCTGGTGCTGGTCCGGCAGCGGCCGGGCTCGGCCAAAGGCGTGATGTTCCTCACCATGGAGGACGAGACGGGCGCCGCCAACGTCGTCGTCTGGGTCAAGGTGTTCGAGAAATTCCGGCGCGTGCTTCTTTCGTCGGCCATGCTCGGCGTGCGTGGCCGCATCCAGCGCGAAGGCGAGGTGGTGCATCTTGTCGCTCACGAGCTGACCGATCTGTCGGCCGAGCTGGCCAGCGTGGGAAGTCGCGAGACGCCGTTTCCATTGCCGCACGGCCGCGGTGACGAGGCCCATCACGGTGGATCGGGGATCGATCCCCGCGGCATGCCGAAAGCGCGCGATATCGTAGATCCCTACGAGCACATCGACCGCATCAAGGTGAAGACGCGGGATTTCCGATAGAAGCTGCAGCGGATATACCGTCATCATGTGGTAGTCTGGCCCGCATGACGACGCTTTACCTCAATTGGCGCGGAAGACGGTGAAACCCACAAAGCCGAACAAAACGCAGCCGCCGAAACGGATCGAGCCTCAGCTGACGCGCCTGGTCGACGAAGCGCCCAACGGCCCCGATTGGCTTCACGAGATCAAGTACGACGGATACCGCATGCACGCGCGGATCGACCGCAGCGACATCCGCTTGCTCACCCGCACCGGCCTCGATTGGTCGCACCGCTATCAAGCGACGATAGCGGCCCTGCGCGCGCTACCGGTGAAAGACGCATATGTCGACGGGGAGCTGTGCGCCGTTCGGGCCGACGGTGTTACCTCCTTCAGCCGCCTGCAGGCCGCTATGGACGAGGGCCGCACGGGCGATCTTGCCTTCTTTGCTTTCGATCTTCTGTTCCTGAACGGAGAAAGCATTGCGAAGCTGCCGCTCATCGACCGCAAGGCGCGGCTGGAAGGCCTCTTTTCGACCGACATGCCCGGCCTGCGCTTCAGCGATCATGTGATCGGCGACGGGCCTGCGTTCCGCAAGCACGCCTGCCGGCTTGCACTCGAGGGCGCTATCTCAAAGCGGATCGACAGCGCCTATGCATCCGGCAATCGCGGGCTATGGGTCAAGTCAAAGTGTCTCAACAGAGAGGAATTCATCGTCGTCGGCTGGACCGATCCGACTGGAACCCGGCCGCACATCGGCTCGCTGCTTCTCGGCTACTATACCGATGGTGGTCGTCTGATGTACGCGGGCCGCGCCGGCACGGGCATCACGGTTGCAGAGCTCAAGCGATTGGCTCGCCGGCTTGAACCACTTCAGGCAGCTCGAATGCCCCTCGATGCCCCACCGCCACGTGAGAGCCGGTTCGGCTCGCCGCTTGAGCTGTCGCGCGTCCATTGGGTCAGGCCTGAAGTGGTGGTCGAGGTCACCTATCTCACCTGGACGGAAGACAATCTCCTGCGCCAGGTTTCGTACCAAGGCGAGCGGCAGGACAAGCCGGCCCGGCAGGTGGTGCGTTCCGTACCCCATCCCTGATCGGCATCGGTCGCCGATCGCTTCATTTCATCCGACTTGCTCTATCTGCAGCGTGCCGGGTGGAAGGGACTTGATCAGTGACTTGGCCGACACCGAAGGGTCGAGCCAATCCGCCCACTCGCTGCGATCGAGGATGACGATCTGCCGGTCGTGGAAGGGCGCGATGTCGGGTCCTGGCTCCATCTTCAGCATGGTGAATGCCTCGCCGACCTCAGGCGTTTCGCGCCAGATGCCTGCGATGCAGAAGATCGGCTCCTCCTTCTTTGTGAAGAGCCACTTGTCCTTGCCCTTCTTCTTGGGGCCTTCCGGATCGGTGAACTCGTAGAAGCCGTCCGCCACGATGAGGCACCGGTTCGACGAGAACTCCCGGCCCTCTGAACGGAAATTATAGACGGGCCCTTGTTCGGTCCGGGCCAGCTCCAGCGCCGCTGCACCAAGTCGGCCGAGCACGCCCTCGATCGTCCTGATGATCGGCGCCATGTCGGCCGACCCTGGGCCCATATCGCGCTCACCGGCGACTATCTCTGGAACGAAATTGACCGACCCCTCAAACGCTTCCGATTCGCGCGAACCGCTTCAATCCAAACAACTTCAAATTCCCTTAGCGAGTATTATTGCAGAAATCCCCACGGAGCCCCTATTGGGGCCGTCTGCGAGTCCTTATGCTCCTCCTCGAAGCGGATCGGCAGCCACACGCCGACGTCGGCATGGCTCAGTGCAACAACGTTCACGGAGGACGACATGTGTAGGATGATCATGGCAGTGCTAGGTCTGCTGCTCGCTAGCTTGCCGGCCACGGCGCGGGTCGTCCCATTCCCGCCAGGCTTCAAGACGCAATCGATCGAAACCAACGGCACGAGCCTTAATGTCCGCATCGGGGGACAGGGCCCCGCCGTCGTGCTGCTACACGGCTTCGGCGACAGTGGCGACATGTGGGCGCCTGTTGCGACAAAGTTGATGCAAGATCACACCGTAATCGTGCCAGACCTGCGTGGCATGGGACTTTCCGCCCATCCCGACACCGGTTACACAAAGAAAAACCAGGCCGTCGACATTGCCGGTATCCTCGACCATCTGAAGATCGAGAAGGCCGACCTCGTCACCCACGATATCGGCAACATGGTGGGTTACGCTTTCGTCGCCCAGTATCGCGATCGAGTCACCCGCTGGGTTGTGATCGATGCGCCGCTGCCGGGCATCGGTGATTGGGACAACATCATCCGCCTGCCGTTGCTGTGGCATTTCAACTTTCGTGGTCCCGACATGGAGCGGCTGGTAGCAGGGCGCGAGCGTATCTATCTCGACCGTTTCTGGAACGAGTTGTCAGCCAATCCGAAGGCCATCGACGAAGCAACGCGCAAGCACTACTCCGTACTTTACGCGCGACCTCACGCCATGCACGACGCCTTCGAGCAATTCGCCGCATTTAACCAGGATGCAGCGGACAACAAGGAGTTTTTGGCGAAGGGCGGCAAAGTCTCGATGCCGGTGCTAGCCGTTGGCGCTGAAAAGTCTTTCGGCACGGCCCAGGCAGACGATCTACGCTATGTCGCGACCCATGTGACTGTTGGGATCGTACCGGGCTCCGGTCACTGGATCATGGAGGAAAACCCGGACGCCACGGTCAAGCTCATCACGGACTTCCTCTCCAAGTAGCCTATCCATGCCCGCTAAGGCCGGCGCGCAAACCCGATGGAGAGCTACAATGACCAGCCAGCCCATGCTGGCCAGGGCATCTTCTGACGCCGAGCAATTGTGTCGTCCTGAGCATCGACTACTGGCCGATCCAAGGTGGCGTCCGTTGCGTTGATGGATCGGCGGAGGCTGGTGTCCAATATCGTTGCTGTGGCGAAATCGCGAAACTCCACAGCGCGATCGCTGGAGCATCTTTTGGGCGCCGTGCAAGGAAGTCGTCGAGGCTCATCCAGTCGACGGGCTTTGCTGTAGCGCCGATGATCGCCAGCCAGCTGAGCAACGGCCTGGTCAGGGTACCCAAAAGCTACGGCCTGCCAGAGTTACCAGAAGCGGAGTTCAGGCTATTTGCCGCATCGAACGGCCATACCGTCCTCAAAGAACTGGCGGAGGCCATCATGAACGCCGTTCCTCGAAGGCATGCTGGCGAGGAGTGATCCTGAACTCGCACCAACTTCTGCTTTATGGCTAGTCCCGAATGTCAGAAATGTCCGACGGCGCGGGCCGTCGATTGAACCATCCGCAAACGTTCGACCTGCATTCCAATCGAGTGCTTGTTCAAGAGGCGCCCGTCGAAACCACATTGGTGCCGGTGATTGGCCAACGTGAGCAAGTCTGTCTGAAGATCTGATGGTCATCGAGGGTCGGCGAGAAGGTTGAGTCCGAAGACCTTCCAAACCTTCGGTGTGAAATCCAGCGACGAAATAATCGAAATCAATTCGCCGCGCCACATGAGTCCGGGCTAGGCGCGTTCCGGATCATCGCGCCGATCAGTCCCGAGCAAACCGGACGGATCTGGGCGGCGGCCAAAACTGACCGGTGATGAGTGTGGTGCGAGACTTAGCCGACCGGGAATTGGGGCTGTAGAGACAGCCATTGTGCTGTCCGAGCGAGCAGGATCGACCTATCCCGCTTCTCCTGCCGCAACAGAAGCGTCGTTTGACCGGAGCGGCTCGTTTCCCATTTTCCGATCGTTTGTGGGAAAAGGGCGGCTGTATTGCCGGCACTCTGTAAGCCGTTCCAACGTTAAAATTGTCGGCTTGCTTCCCGCCTCGCGACTGCGGAGTGGTCGTTTCATCGATCGAGTCGCGTGATGCACCGGCAGTTAATCTCCCCGCCAGGGCAAAAGAGGGGCTCCAGGGTCGGCGATGGGCCGCCGCCTTTATGAAATCTTTATATCGTGGGGCTCCCGCACGAATGGAACCTTTATGCGTATCGACCTACGTTTGGTCATGCGGCGACCCCGGCAGGGAGTGATGCGATGGCCGATGTCAATCCGAGGCTGCAACAGGACATGACATCGTCGCCAGGTGCCGATTCGCTTTTCGGCTTGGCGGATGCTCCCGCCGCGGTGCGCTATCTTGCTTCGTTTGCAATGACCGCCTTCGCGACGGTCGTGGCTGTCGGTGTCGACAGCCAAGTAGCGATCCCGAACATCTCGCTCATATTTGTGGTGCCGGTGATCTTAGGGGCCGTCGGTCTCGGTTTGGGCCCCTCGCTCTCTTCGGCGATACTCGGCGCACTCGCCTACAATTTCTTCCTGACCGAGCCCCGCCACACACTGATCGTCGATGACCCGGCAAACATCTGGGCGATTGGACTGCTTTTCGTCGTCGGACTTGTCGTCAGTGGCGTTGCCTTTACCTCCCGACGCCGCGCAATTGAAGCGGCGCTGCTGAGGAAGCAAGCAACGATGCTGCAAACCTATAGTCGCGACGTCGCCGGGATCGACAATGCGAAGGCGATCGTCTCGATCACTTGCCACACGCTTGCAGCGCTCTTCCAAGTTCCTGTCGTCGTCATTCTCGTTTTGGACGGCAAAGTGGTTTCCGTCGAGAAAGTCGGCAACATAGCACTCCAGGAAGCGGAAATAGAGGCGGCGCAATCGTCGTTGGCAACGGGACTTGTTGTGAGCGCCGGAGTTTACCCGGCGTTGACCTCGCGATTCGACTTTTGGCCCGTAAAAACGACGGCAGGGGGGCCGCGCGCCGCCATCGGGCTCGCATTCGACCCCGATGAACATCCTGCGGCGCCTTCGACATCAGTCGATATCGTGGGTCGCTTCCTGGCGCTGGCCCTTGATCGTCAACATTTCCGGCATGCTCGACCGTAAACACCCGGGAACGCGAAAGTCAGCAAACGGCGCCAGGACAACGACTTCGAAACGTTTGCTCTAACCGGAGGAGCAGGTTCATGAGCAATGCCGATGCAGGCGACGGCGGGGGTGCAGCAGCACAGCCCGCGATGCGTGACATCCACTCTCAGCAGAGCCTGCGAATACTGGTTCTGGGCGCGCTCGGCATTGTTTATGGCGATATTGGAACAAGTCCTCTCTATGCATTCCGCGAGGCCCTGTTTGTTGCTGCATCGGACGGCTCGGTGGCACGTGAGGACGTGCTTGGCATTCTTTCGCTGATCATTTGGGCACTGACACTCATCGTCACGGTGAAATATGTCACGTTTGTTCTTCGGGCGGACAACAAGGGCGAGGGCGGCACGCTCTCCTTGATGTCCCTGGCCGGCAGTAGCCTTCCGGCGCGCTCAGCTGCCATTTTGGTCTTGGGCGTCCTTGGCGCGGCGTTGTTTACGGGCGACTCGATGATCACGCCGGCGATCTCGGTGTTGGCTGCAGTGGAGGGTCTTGAGACCGCTACGCCAGCGCTTGAGCCTTACGTGTTGCCAGTCACACTTGTTATTCTGGCGGGGCTTTTCTCCGTGCAACGATTCGGGACCGGCACTATTGGAGGCGTTTTCGGGCCAATTACGTTCGCATGGTTTGTCGCGTTAGGGGTTTCTGGAGTAAGCCACATCGTCACCAATCCTGGGGTATTGTGGGCTGTCAATCCCTATTACGCCGTCCATTATCTCGCGACCAATCCAGCACTTGCGCTGGGTACAATCGGTGCTGTTTTCCTGGCTGTGACTGGCGCAGAGGCGCTTTACGTCGATCTCGGCCACTTTGGTCGCAGACCGATTGTGGTGGCTTGGCTGTGGATCGTGTTCCCGTGCCTCCTGCTCAACTACATTGGGCAGGGCGCCTTTGTTTTGACCCGCACCGAACTGCCGCAGAATGTTTTCTTCGACATGCAGCCTCGCTGGGCGCTGGTGCCGATGGTCGCCTTGGCCACCGCCGCTACGATCATCGCCAGTCAGGCTGTCATTTCCGGGGCGTTTTCGCTGGTGCGCCAAGCTGTCCAGCTGAATCTTCTGCCGCGATTCAGCATCCTGCACACATCCGAGACGCAAGAGGGCCAAATCTATCTTCCGCGGGTCAATTGGTTGCTCGGCATTGGCGTCATGATGCTGGTGCTCGGGTTCCAGAAGTCGGGCAATCTCGCCTCAGCCTACGGCATCTCCGTCACCGGCCAGATGGTGGTCACCGACCTGATTCTCTTCATTGTTATGCGCCGAATCTGGACCTGGTCTCTCACTGTTGCCCTTTCGGCGTCGGCACTCTTCCTGATCGTGGACTTGGTATTCCTCGGCTCCAACATCATTAAGGTGATCGAAGGAGGCTGGGTTACGCTGACCATTGCTCTGGTGATGTGCCTCATTATCTGGACCTGGATCCGCGGCAGCCGCTATTTGTTCGACAAGACCCGCCGGAACGAGATCCCGCTGGATTTCCTTGCCGGCAATCTGCTGAAGAAGAAGCCGCATCTGGTGTCGGGCACCGCGGTGTTCCTGACCAGCGATCCGCTGAGCGCGCCGACCGCGCTGATGCACAGCCTCAAGCACTACAAGGTGCTGCACGAGCAGAACGTCATCCTTTCGGTGGTGACGGCGCCGCAGCCTGTCGTGCCCGACAGCGAGCGCGTCAAGATGGAGACCGTCAACGAGCTGTTCATGCGGGTGACGCTGACCTTCGGCTATATGGAGCAGCCCAACATCCCGCGCGCGCTGGCGATCTGCCGCAAGCAGGGCTGGAAGTTCGACATCATGTCGACATCCTTCTTCCTGTCGCGGCGCTCGCTCAAGGCATCGCCCAATTCCGGCATGCCGGTCTGGCAGGACAAGCTGTTCATCGGGCTGGCGCGCTCGGCGGCCGATGCGACGGAATATTTCCAGATCCCGACCGGCCGTGTTGTCGAGATCGGCACGCAGGTGGTGATCTGATCCGACTGGGTTGCTCCGTTAAACCTGCTTCTGGCGCAAGCAGCCCTTACGAACGTGTGCTAGACTAAGGGTGGCGAGCGGAAGCGATCAAACGAACACGTCGGCCACGATCAGGACGATGCCGAACCATGCGGCAATCCAACATATCGTCCGCACGCCTGGACGTGCGAAGGCATAGGCGGGAACATAAACGAGCCGGGCGATGACGAACAACCAGGCTCCGACGACCGACAGCGATCCTGACGCATGAGCTGCGTGCACGAGGAACAGCGCGGCGACGAACTGCGGAAATATTTCAAGCAGGTTGCGATGGGCTCGAACGAAGCGGCCGCTGATTCCAGTTACCTCACGCGGTTCGTCGCGCGGTCCCGCGACCCAGGACCCCCCAAGCTGACGCAGTGTTAGAACACTCGCAATGGTGAGCTGAATACTCGCCAGCAACAGGGCCGCAAGCAAGGCCCAGAGGTCGCCCGTCATCACTGCCGTATCCGCTCCACTATATTGACGAGCCGGCCATTGCATCAGGCCCGAGGCTCGACCCAAGGCGCTCACCAACCATGGCGAGCCGTCGTCCGAACG
This sequence comes from Mesorhizobium sp. M1307, assembly GCF_040318155.1. NCBI lineage: Bacteria > Pseudomonadati > Pseudomonadota > Alphaproteobacteria > Hyphomicrobiales > Phyllobacteriaceae > Mesorhizobium > Mesorhizobium sp. M1307. The sequence goes on from NZ_JAMYLR010000017.1 coordinate 74,411, forward strand.
GCCGCTTTTTCCGCTTCGATCTGAGCCTGGGAAGTCGACGTTAGCTCAGGCAGCAGCACAGGATAAACCACTCCCTGGTGGGCAATGTCCAGAGCTTGGTGACCGCGTCCAAGCTCAAGCGCGCGGTCTTCTTCCACGAGCGTGGCGAAATCCGCGATCGTTCAGGCTCACACCGCCCAAGTCTACAATCTCGTACCGTCGGACACGATCGAGGAACGCATCTTTCTTCTCTTGGATGACAAGCTCGCCGACGCTGATGACTCTTGAGATCAAGCGAATCATCGTATGAGGCGCCCATTTTTGCAGGCGTTCCTGCTCGATGGCATTGATCTGTTCACGAACCAGGCGCAGCCGCACCATGTCGCGGCGGAGTTCCGCCCAAGTACAGCGACGGTGCGGATGAGTCGAGCTTGGTGTCCGCCAAGGATCCGCCTAATGGTCGCCCTTTTGAAGTTCCGCCGTAGCCCCGTCCGCGGCACGTTCTAGCCTCTCCGGCATCGACCGCGACGGCCTTTGGAACTCGCATTGAGCATTTGAGGCCTGCACCGCGCGCCAATGCGGCTTCTCGAACACCGACACGATATAGGTTGTGACCGGCTTATCGATCATCGCTTCCCCCTGTGCAATTTGAAGCCCGCGCCTCTGGCGGAGGACGCGGGCCGATCGGAGGACACCGATCTTCGGCAGGCGATGGAGGGCACCACCTGCCGCAAGCATCAACTATTAGAAATCACTGATGCAGTCGAGCCGGTGGAGATTGTCGGGAACTATCCGCTCATCGTGAATTATGATCGTGGGTGGTCGTGGATGTAGCCGCACACTCCAAGGGTGTCCTGTAAGCCCGCTGTCGAACCGGCAGCGGGCTTTCCTATGGGCGCTTGCCCCTTGGCGCCGGCCCTGCATGGTCTTGGACGCGCTTATATACTCCGCGCAACAAGATAGGCGATCCGATACGCCATGAGTAGCAAAAGAACGAGGATCGTAAATTCGAGAACTGTGCGTGAGGGATAAATTTTCAACGCTCCGACTTCAACCGACGATAATGCAACGTAGTGTCGCTTGGCAGTTAATGATGAGAATGCGGTCGCTTCGGCTAGGTTTGGCAATTAATTGCGAGAATGGGACAGCCCGGATTCTCAATTTAACTGCAATCGCATCAGCGTGAAGATCATGAATTCTTTGAATGTTCATACCCTGTCTTCGGGAAATTCGAGCCCGTTACGTTGCCGACGCTGCTTCTCACATTAAATGCGAATGGCCCGGTATGATTATCAAATTAAGTGCACGTTTTCAAATTAAGTGCACAGCTAACCAACTGAAATGATTGACATGCGATTCTCATAATTAACTGCAAAGGGACATCCCCAGAAATGAGTATTGACTTCGATCTCCGATACAGCGCCGGCAACTGACCAACGCATAGCGGGCTCGTAACGATAAGGACGGTTCTCGCTATTTGAGGACCGCAACGGGTTGGCGAGTCTAGTCTGAGCGATCAAGCCCGCGCTCTGGACGAGCTCCCATCCTCACAGAATGTTCGCCCACCGGGACAAACGTGACGCAACGGAACGGATGGTTCACCCGTAAGGTCTTGGGGCGATTGCGAAAGGAGACCAGCATATGACCTGCGAACGAGACGTCGGCACGCTCGAAGAGCCCGTGACCGTTCTGCTGTCCTCCGGCAAAGTCAGTGTTTCGAGCACCCGCGAAGCCGCCGAAATGCTGCTTTACCGCTGGCCCATTGGAGAAACCGGGCGCCGCATCCAGGCTCGCATGGCGTGCATGAAGGTGCTCGGCGGCGGCAGCGCACCGGAGGTAGCGCGCGTGGCATTTCTCAACGCCGCCAAGGAAGCGAAAATCCTGAACGCTTGACATCTCGTCAATGCGTGCCCCACCACTGTCCATCGTGCATCACTCTTGCAGCGGCCGTTACATTTGTGCAAACATCGTGCGTCGATCATGCGGAGACGCCGACGCGAATGTCGCTGAAGACAATTGCTGCTCTGCGCGCCAATGCCGAAGCCGGCTTCTCGCACCTCGAAGCCCTGGTTGCCGTGAGGGCGCCCTCCGAGTTCCTCGAGCTGCAGGCTGCCTTCTTGCGCAAGCAGGTCGAACTGACCGTAGAGCAGGCCAAGGAATTTCAGGCCGTGACGACCAAGGCTGCCGAAGATATATCCAAGCCAATCAAGGATGTCTTTGAAAAGGCGATGAAGGATCTCAAGGTCGCCTGATTGAGTCTAGGCGATCGGAGATACCCGCAAAACGACGCCCTTCTCCAGCCGCCTTTTTCTTTTGGGCTGACCGGCTATGTGTCTCTTACGTCAGCTTTGGAAGGCGGGCCTCGGTTTTTGATCGCTGGTCGTCTAGCGACGCGTTCATGTCTCTGATGGCATCGATAATTTGCTCCAAGGCTATTCCGAGCTGACTTTGAGCGCGGACTGGCTCGCGCGGCGGAGCTTGCCGTCCAGGGCAACACCTATATGCGAGGTAGCCGAGAACGATCCGGAGCTTAAGCGCGCTATCGAGGCGGCAGAGCAGACCCGAGAGGGGCCGGCAGAAGTGCAGGGCAAAACCCCTGCAAATGTCGATGCCGTGACCGAACAGCAGCGAGATCGTCGCCCCGAGGAGGCCGAGCGCCGGCCGGACGAACCGTCCGACCTGGGTCGACCGTAGATGCTACAAATCGGCTGCAGGATAAGTTAGACAGCGACAAGGAGGCCGCACAACGCGGCAGCGAAACGACGCGGACCGATCCGGCGCAACAGCATATCCCTCGCCTCGAGGAGTTGGGCGCGACGAACTATAAAGAAGGGAACGCGACCGCGACGACCGGGTCCGTTAGAGGACCACGTTCAATCGACAGGTTTACGTTTACCAGAGCAACGACCCGAAAGGTGACGAGGGGTTTGGCAAGCTATCTGTTTCGTTTTCTTCTTGGGCGCACTGCAGGTTGCTTAGGAAACGGTGTCTGGCTGGTACCAAAATTTCATGCAGTGGAGCAGCGAAATGAGTGCGCCCCTGAAGGTGGACAGATATCAGGCTGCTGATTTGCCAGTCTGCCGGATGGGTTGATTCTCGAACTGCTGCGGGCTCAGATATTCGAGCGCCGAATGGAGCCTGCGTTTGTTGTAGACCTCCTCGATGAAGCGGGGACGGTGATCAATGACGTCGTCGAAGGTTTCGAAGGCCATCGGGTAGACCGCCTCGACCTTCAGCGTCTTCATGAAGCTCTCCGCCTTGGCGTTGTCGTAAGGATTGCCTCTGCGGCCCATCGAGCCCGTCAGGCCGTTTGTTTCCAGCGCTTCGCGGTAAATCTGCGCAGCGTATTGGGAGCCCCGATCGGAATGATGAATGCAGCCGGACGGCGGCTGGCGCCGTTCAATGGCCGCCTTCAAGGCTGCCATCGTCAGCCGCGCATCGATCGATCGGCCAATGGCGTAACCGGCGATCATGGCGACCAGGCGTCGAGAATGACTGCGACGTAGACGAAGCGGGTCGGCAGCGCGGCATAGGTTATGTCGGAGACCCAGATCTGGTTCGGGCCGGTTGCAACGATGTCCCTGGCCAGGTTGGGGAAGATCGGGCCATCATGATCGCTGTCGGTGCTGGCCACGAAGCGCCGCCTGATCCTGGGCTGCAGATCATGCTCGTGCATCAGGCGCCGGATCTTCTTGTGGTTCACGACGAGGCCTTGCTGACGCAGCGCAGCACCGACACGGCGATAACCGTAGAACTCGAACTCGTCGCTGATCGAGAACGTTGCCTCGACGATCGCGGTGTCGTCGGCCGGGTTCTCCAGGGGATCGTAGTAGGTGGAGCGCGCGATTCCCATCAACCGGCATCCTTCGGCAACGCTGATGCCGCAGGGCCGGTGATGACGGATGTAATCCCGCTTCTCGGCCGCGGTGCGTTTCTCAGAGTCCCCTTTAGAAACTCAGTTCCAGAGCCTGCTTACCGACCAACCGTTCGAGCGCTGCGATCCGGGCTTCGTATTCCTGGATCAGGTCAGCGGCCTGCGCATCATCGTCGAACGCTCCTTGCTCATATTTGCGCACCCAGATGCGGATCAGGTTGCGCGAGACATCGTGATGCTTAGCCAAGCCGTGCAGCGTCTCGCCGGCGATGAACTCCTGCGCGACCTGGCGTTTGAACTCGATGCTGTGACTGCGGTGCTTTGCCATGGGTTCTCTCTCCGAAAACCCGGAAGGCTGGTCAATCCACACATCCCGATCTGTCCACCCTCAGGGGCGCACTCCAAAATGCCGGCTTTTTTGGCCGGCTTTTGGCCGTTCTGATAGTTGCGGGCCTGCGCCACTCAAGTCTTATCCAAGGATAAGAAAATGGCAGACGAACCGAACCGGAATCCGACCGCTGATGAAATAGCCGGCATGCAGTGGTGGAATTCACTTACCGAGACTGAGCGCGCGGACTGGCTGGCCCGGGCGGATTCGGCAGTGCCTGCCGAGGCTTGGGCAGCATATAAACGTCAAGGAACACTCGATCTACAACCTCCTGGCGGGATCCACTAGAGCGGCTGACAGTCGCTCGCGGGAAGGTGGCCGGCGCCGTTTGGGGGCGTTGGGGTAGATTTGCCTGTTAGGCGCCGGCCAGGCGGGATTGGGGTCTCCCGCCGCAGGAAGAAGCTAACAGAGGCAAGTGAAGTGGGTATGGCGTGATCGCGGAAGGTGGCCCGGAGCACGGCACCGGCCTCTCCGGAAATCGCTTGCTAGTAGCGCCAACCTTGCTTGAATTCGTCGATGAACCATCGCTCGACGTCGTCCCGCACCGAAGTGCTGCTTCGGAATTTCAAGTGGCCCGGCGACTTCTGCTCAAGCCAAGAAAAGAAATCGGAAAATCTTGGATTCTCTGGCTGATGAGGAAGCCCGCGCTCTTCAGCCCATTTTGTGCAAAAGTAGCGAACACCCTGTTCTGCTTCATCCCTAGTCATGACGGGTGATCACCCAAAGGCAAGTCTTCTGTTCCGACACAAAAGCAAGGCGCCGACGACGCTGATGCGTTCGAACGGCAGCGTGCTAGCCATCCGCGTCCCGCCGATCAATTTGAGACGGCAATTGAGACCGACAACCCGCCGAGCTTTACGGCCAAAGGAAGAAAGGAACGTCGGCGGCCCATCTTTCAATGAGCATTGCCTGAACCCACCGACCTGCGGATTGCCAGTGGCCCCGCGATTCGCAGCTTTGCCGGAACAGAGGCGTGCCGTCTAGCAATGTAGGCGTGTACCGTTCCAGGTGCGGAAGTTTCGAGACTTCTGCCTTAAACCCTCTCAGCCATTGCTCCAGATGTGATGTTTTCATGCCATCCTGCGTCACGCGCCAGCGCTCGCGTTGCGCAGCACGAGTGATCTAGGTTAGAGATAGCCCGACGGCTCCTTACGAAAGGTCGCCGCGGATAACCCGAACGTTCAGCTGCCTCAACGCCGGCACGAGTTCGGCATGCCGTTCGAGCGCCGTGGCCCGTCGGGCCTTGAGCCTGCCCGCAACGGCGCGGTCGTAGACCGCCACGCATTCCGCTCCGGTCAGCCGCGAATAGTAAAGGATCCCGTCAACTGCGAACCCGTTAAAGAGAGCCTGGCTCAGCTTCCGGCCTTCCTCCTGTTGTTTGGCACGTGCAGCGTCGGTGCTGATCCCAAGCCGCAGCAGGCCGGTGGTCCGGACGTCGATCGCCGTCAGGGGCGACGTAGCAGAGACTTCGGACACGGCCCAGCCAGCGATTTCCGAGAGATGCAGCATGCGGTAAGATTTTCCCTCGAACCGGTCGCGAATAATCGTCTCGGCGATCGCCGTCGCCAGGTCGCGAGCAATGTAGAGGACCATGAAGGACCGGTCGGGGCTTGCGAAGCGCGATTGTCCGAACCCCATGCCCAATGGAGTAGCTGCGTACTCCTGTCGCATTGCCCGCAGGTAGTGTTGCGGCTGGAACCTAATTGCCAGGTCCGCGACGACTTCGGCGTCAAGCTCCACGATCAGCCGAAATCGAACTCGGCGTCAGCGACGACCTCATCGATGCGCCCAGCCTTGAGTCGGTCGAGCGGAGTTTCGCCGGTGTCGCTCACATGCTGCTGGGTCAGCCACAGCCACGTCGCACGAGGATTCCCGATGATCTTCGTGATCCGGGCCATGTCCTCAACAGGACGACCGTCGACGAATTGGGCGAGCGGAAATACGTGCTTCCGCTCGCCCTTGAGCAGTCCGATCACGGCTCCGCGCCTTTGCCAATCGTGCAGGGTCGAACGCTTCGTCCCGAACATCTTTTCGATCTCGCCGGGACCGGCGACAGGACCAGCCCAATCCTCAAGGCGTGTCGGCGTTGCATATTCAGCGAGGCGCAGCCGGCCCTCTTCAAGATCAAAGACCTTCCCGCGGCCTGCGCCTTGGCTGACCTCCAGGGGCTTTTCGACCTCTACTGGAGCAAGTATCTTACTGGGTCGGGCGAGCTCCGTAACCACATTCTCCACTGCTCTCGCCAGTGCCTGTTCGTGCGCAGCGATCTGGCGCTGCTCGGCAGGGGACAGACGAGACGTTACCGCCGTCAGCGCGGCGACCGCCTTGCCGGCGGCTTTCAGAGCGGACTTGGATATTCCTGGATGCCGTCGCGATAACACATCGAGAATGTCAGCGACCGTCTCACGATCGACCTTTGCATCTGCGCGAACTGCCGCGTTGCGAGCGTTCATATCGACCACCATTGGTACCATATTTCTCGCCCTAGATAGTACGGATTGTGCGAAATGTCCAGATTGTAGTCTGGCAAATTTGCACCTTTGGCTGGTGATCTGGACCCATTCCGGACCTTCCTGACGCCGGATCCCTTTCCCGAAAGGCGGCGTCCACAGAACCAACGCTCATGACCCGAAAAGGACCTCTGACCATCGCATGGCGAATGACCGCTTCGCGCCCGATTTCGGTCATTGACGTAATCTCTGCCGCGGCCTCAGAGCTGACATCTCGCGCGATATCGCTGGCAATCATATTTTCTGGCGAACGACAGCGAACCAAATGGAGGACGGATGCCCAAGGTCAAAGGTCAGAACGCTCTCAACAAGGAGCGCGCCAAAACAGAGAAGCTACTCAAAAAGTGGAATACACGGCCTTGAAGGAGACCGGGGTGGAATCCAAGCGACCCGACCTCCCAAACCTAAAGATCGAAAAACGAGGGAAGTAGCGCGGCCACTCGCGTACTGCTCCCCCCGCAAAACTATGGAAGCAGTGCGATTGCGGCGGCTACGGCGTAGCAGTCGAGATAGCGTCACCGGCCATGGACTTTGGGCGACATCAGCTTGGACAATCACCAAGGTCGCTTTCAACGGGAAGGAAGAAGCGACGCCGTTCGCACGCGGTCAGTTCGCGTGGAACAGTTTGCTTCGCGAAATCGATGAGATCTTGGGGTGTCTGAAAAACCCGTATGAGGCGAACGTCTTCATCATAGGGCACGATCACGACCCTCGTTCCATCTGAATTGAAGGCCGCGCGTATCGGTGCCGGCCGCTTGTGCTCATCCTTCGAACTGGCAAGCACTGCCATCTCGCGTCCTGTCCGCGCGTCCCAGAGCCGGGCCGTGCCGTCCTGAGTTGAGGCTGTCAGGACATAGTGCCCGTTAGGACTGAATTGCGCACTGGTCGCTGCGCCGGTGTGCCCCCTGAGAACGACCCTTTCCTTTCCGTCCAGGACGCTCCAGATTCGTGCAGTGCCGTCGCGTGAGGCAGTCAGAAGCGACTGACCATCCGAGCTGAACTCGACTTCGGTGAGCTCATCGCGGTGACCACTCAGGATGGCGAGGGTGCTCCCGTCCTTGACTGTCCAGATCCGCGCGCTGTGGTCGAGTGAGGCCGTGGCGACCAGTTGGCCGTCCGGACTGAACGTTGCCCCGGTTATTCGACCCTCATGCCCGACCAGTTTCTTCAGTTCGGTCCCGTCCGTTTTCAACAGGTGCGCGGCGTTGTCGCTGGTCGCGGCGAGGACGAGATCGCCGTCCGGGTCGAAAACAACCTGCGCACTTGTTTGGATAGTGGAGACCTCGGCGCCAGTCGCCGCGTTCCGCAACCGCGCGGTGCCGTCGGTCGAACTCGCCTCCAGGAGGTCTCCTTTCGGACTGAACTGAATTTGAAACAGCCCGCCTGGAAATTTGAGCCGTGCGATCTCGCTCCTGCTCGCGACGTCCAAGATGAGGACTCGGCCCGCGAGGGATGCAGTTGCAATGCGACTTCCATCGGGGCTGAACATTGCGTTCTGGACGATTTCGTGCGTATCGAGGTCGGCCAGCTTGCGACCGGTTACCACATCCCAAAGGTGCACAGCGCTGTCCCCGCCTCCAGTCAGAAGATGCATATTGTCGGGACTGAACACCGCGAAGGTGGGACGATTTGCGTTGGACAGGGTAGTCGTCAGAATTCCGTCGACGTCCCAGAGGCGAGCGGTGCCATCATGTGAAGCCGTGAGGCACGATGGCCAGCGATGGTGGCGAACAGCGACGCTCGACCGACGTCCCAAATGCGTAACGGACCGTTTATGGAAGCGGTGGCCAGGAGGCGATCGTCGGGGCTGAAAGCGCTGTTCATTTCCTGATCACGGTCGTCCCCGGCGTCACTCTGTTTCAAGTTCGGGGACTCTTGGCCGAGCACGTCAATTAGCCCTCCAGAGTTTCCGTCCCAGAGACGCGCGCTACCATCGAGTGATACCGTTGCAATTCGGCGGCCGTCGTGACTGAACGTTGCGCCTTGTAATTGGGTGTCGCTCTTGTGGCCAAGGAGCCTTGCGATTTCGGTTCCGTTCGATGGGTCCCAAAGCGCGGGGACACTGTCAAATGAAACTGTGTACCACGTGCCTACCAACAGCCGACTTCCATCCGGGCTGAATGTGAGCTTGGATGCAAAACTGCCAATAAAACATTGATGGATCAGCGCGCCATCTTTCGCATTCCAGATGAAAACGGTCTGTCCTTCTGAGGTCGCAAAGCTGCGACCATCCGGGCTGAAGCCAGCCAATCCGTCTCCACGGCTGTCTACGCTCAGGATCTTCGTTCCAGTTCGCGGGTCCCAAAGCGAAGCCTGATTGTTTCCGGCCGCGGTCAGCACGCGCTCGCCGCTTGGGTCAAAGACTGCTGTAGGAAAGGAGCCGCCTACCGGCTGAAGAACAAAAAGCTGCGCTCCAGAGTCGGCATCCCAGATGCGCGCGGTCCCGTCCCTTGCCGCTGTAATGACCCGGCGTCCGTCCGGACTGAATCCGGCTCTCTCGACAGGTCCCTTGTGGCCCTTCAGGATTGCAATCTCTTTACCCTTCGCGACATCCCAAATGCGCGCGGTCTTATCGTAGGATGCAGTGACGATGCGATCGCCGGTTCGATTGAAGGCTGCCTGCGTCACTCCGGCGTCGTGTTTGAACACCGCCGTTTGGCGGTGTGCCAACAGAGCGTTGAAAAGTGCGGCCTCTGCTTCAAAGAGATTTGGCCGCGCGGCTCCCGATCCGCTCTTCGGCAGCGCCTCCAGCGCCAACAGGATCGCGGCCTCCGTATCGCCGCTCGCCGCGATCTGCTGCGAAAGAAACGAAAGCGAAAGAGACTGATTGCGCAGCGCCTGATCGCGCGCCTCAAGGGCCCCCTTTTTGGCGGCCATCGCCAACTCGGCTTGCCGTGTTGCTGCCTGTTGTGCTCTGAACCCGAAGAACGCGCCTGCGCTGGCCATAAGGGCCAACGCCGTGGCGACGATGGCCGCATAGCGCGTGCGTCGCGCGAGCCGGCTCGCAGCCGCGGCCGCAAGACTGCGGCGCTCGGCCTCGCGCTCCAGGCGCTCCCGCTTTGCTGCTTCAGCCGCCTCGATGAGTGCCCGCTCTGCCTGCCTGTCCTTCTCCTCTCTATCCGCCTCAGCACGCGAAGACGTCTCAATGTAGTCGACGATCTGATCGTCGACTTCTACCCGTCTCGACTGCAGCAATTCCTCGCCCTCGGCGAGCCGCTTGCCGGACGGCAGGAGAAGCTCCCGGTTCCGGTTGTCGGCATGCCAGCGGTTGGCGTCAGCCGCGACCCGAGCGCGGGTCTCGAGGAAGCTCCGGTTCGCATTGACAATGTCGCTGGCGCGCGGCCAGCGGCTCAACAAAGCTTCGTGTGCCACGCGCACGTAGACGTGGCCTGCGGCATCCTCATCACTGACGAGAAGGCGAGCGGCGACCAACGCCTCAACGAGAGCCAATCGTTGAGGCGTGCCCGTGACTTCCGCGCGCAAGGCCGGACGCGCCGCAACTGCCTCATCGCTTGGGCGCACCGTGGTGAGGGCACGCAATACGACTGGTAGCTCCTCCTGGATGTCCGGCGGGAGAGCGTCTACGACTTCGTCAGCGCGGCGCGCGATCGCCCCTTCCAAGCCGCCAAGTGCCTGATACGCAGCAAAGGTGAGGATCCGGCGCTCTCGCCCCGCATCGTACAGAGCGTCGAGCACAAATTCGAGAAGCGGCAAAGATCTAGGATCAGCAGCTGCTGCCTCCTGCAGGACATCATCCAGCCGGCCCCGTTCGGCTGTCTCCTCGTAGCGCAGCCTGGCGGTGCGTGCCGGCTCGCGGATGATCTGGGCGATCTCAGCGCCGGTCGGCGGCAGGAGTTCATAGCTGCCGAGGCCATCCTTGAGTGCCCAGAAACCCGGGACCTCGCCGCAACGATGAAAGAAATCCGATCGGATCGTCGCGATCACCCAGACCAGTCCGCTGCTGGCGAGTGCCGCGAGGAGCCGTACTAGCACTTCGCGCGATGCCGGCTCCGTCGTGAACAGCTCCTCCATCTGATCGATCGCCACTACCAATCGCACTTGTGAGGAGGCTGAACCTGCGGCGGCCGCCGCTTTGGCGTGAGCCTGGCGGACGAGCGACAGAGCTCGATCAGGCGAACTCCAACAGAGTTGAGCCAGCGCTGCCGGTTCGCAAGCCAGCTCCGGCAGGGCGCCTTCGCGAAGCAGCCCAGCGGCCAGCGAGGCGACCGCATCAGGGGCGTCGGAAGGGCGGATTAGGCAGCGGCGCCAAAACTTGATGCCAGCCGCTGCACCGGTTCGAGTGATGGAAGGCAGCAGCCCTGCTCGAAGGAGAGAAGACTTGCCGGAACCGCTCATACCATAGATGAGCAGGAATGCCTTGCCGTTGGCGGCCTGCTGCTCCAGGCGTTCGATGCAGGCAGCAGTCGCCCGAGCTCGGCCAAAGAAGAGGTCGGCGTTTTCGAACTCGAAGGGGTTGAGACCTCGAAAAGGCGACGTGACCTGCTCCTCTGAAGCGAGAGGCACGCGGTACGCGTGCACAGGCCGGGCGATGTTCTTCATCCTTTGTTCGCCAAGATCGACGAATTCGAGCGAGAGCCGATCGCGGGCCTGCGTGTAGACCGCTTCCGAAATGCATATTCCACCTGGAGGTGACAGCGCCTCCAGACGGGCGGCGACGTTCACACCGTCGCCCATGAGATTGTCGCCCTCTACGACAACATCGCCGAGATTGATGCCGATGCGAAAGCGCAGGCGGCTCGACTCGGGCAGCTCAGCATTTTGTCTGCCGACTTGGAACTGGATTTCAGTGGCGCATCGAAGCGCCTCGACGGGGCTTGCGAACTCGGCGATGACGCTGTCCCCAGCGCTCCCGAACACCCGTCCCTGATGTTCCTCTATCAGTCGGTCAATGATCTGACGATGCGTCCGCAGGGTGGCAAGTGTCCCTTCCTCGTCTCTGCCAATCAGCCGGCTGTAACCAACTGCGTCGGCAGCAAGGATGGTAGCCATTCTACGGTGAACGCGATCCAGGTCATACCTCCCGCCATCTCGGAGCATCCTAACGGAAATGGCGCCCTGTGGGGAGAGGCACCGAATTGGCCTCAAGGGAGCTCTGGCTTACCAACTTCCTTGCCGCATTTGCCGCAGCACCGCTGACGCTTGTGGTCGACTAGCACTCGTCCGTCCCATAGGCGCTCGACTTCGAGCCGGCTGCGTCCGTTTCTGGTGTGCAAAGTGTGGCCGCAATAGCCGCGTTCGGTCAGTCCGCGTGCAGTTCAGATCCTGCTCGGCCACACCAAGATCGAGAATACAGTGCGGTATCTCGGTGTAGATGTAGAAGATGCCTTAGAGCTAGCCGAGGCGACCGAGGTATGACCAAAAGCGGCTCCCACGATCCCGGTGGGGCCGCGAACTGAAATGCGCCTCATGTCGGTCGTTGAGCAGACCATAGCCCTAATCTCAAAAGCGGCCTTCGAGCGAACAGGCGAGATGACACGTTTGCGCCCGAAGTTTGCCGTAGGGGACCGCATTTGGGCATCCTGAGAGCAGACGTCGTCTGCAACTTCACTGGAGGTCAAGCAGGCAACTATTGGCAATAATGCGGGGAGAGCGCAGGATTGTCCAAAGGGCCTTCGCCGGCGACAGGACATTTGCGCGATGAGTCAATTTGGTAGCGAACCAGTTCGTGATCCTGCGGACCTCGGCTTCGACAAGGCGCGGCTGGCGCGACTGAAGCGGTGGATGCAGCGATATGCCGACACCGGGCGCTGGCCGGGTGGTGCGGTGCTCATCGCGCGTCATGGAGAACTCGCCTTTTTCGACTGCGCCGGGCACGCCGACGTCGAAGCCAAGCGGCCTTGGCAGCGCGACCTCATCGCCCGCATCTACTCGATGACCAAGCCTGTCACCGCCGTCGCGCTGATGATGCTGTACGAGGAGGCGCGCCTGCATCTCGACGATCCGGTCGAAGCTTACCTGCCGGAATTCAAAAACAGGCAACTTCTGATACCGGGCGCAACGTCGCTGGACCAAACAGTGCCCATCAAAACGAAGATAACGATTCACCATCTGCTGACCCACACATCTGGCCTAAGCCTTTTTACGAACCCCCGACTGCTCGGTGAAGCTTATGCCAAGGAAAAACTCGGCCTCGCCCTTGCTTACGGTGGGCTCGACAACATGGTGCGCAGGATCGCCGAGTTGCCATTGGAATGGGAGCCGGGCACGAAATGGCAATACAGCACCGGGTCCGATGTCATCGGCCGCATCGTGGAAGTCGTTTCCGGAATGACGCTCGACAAGTACTTCGCGACTCGCATCTTCGAGCCCCTCGGCATGACCGACACCGGCTTCTCTGTGCCGGGGTCTGAGATCAGCCGTTTTCCCCCGCTCTATGAGGCTATGGCTGGCGGAATGGCATTGCACGAAGCGCCGGAGGTTTCGGAGTGGCGGCAAGGCAAGGTTGATACGTTCTGCGGCGGAGGCGGGCTCGTCGGAACCATCGACGACTATTGGCGGTTCACCGAAATGCTGCGGGCTGGAGGTGAACTCAACGGCGAACGCATCCTCAGTCCCCGCACTTTGAGATTGGCGGCGTGCAATCACCTACCGGGAGATCTTGCCTCGATGGCAACCGAAGTTTGGGCCGAAACCCAGTTTGACGGCGTCGGGTTCGGTCTGTTGGGCTCCGTCGTCCTCGATCCGGCTAAGGCACAAATTTCGGCGCAAGTGGGCGACTATGGCTGGGGCGGGGCGGCAGGCACCTTCTTCTGGGTAAGCCCGGTCGACGACATGGTTGTCATTCTCTTCACGCAACTGCTGCCTTCAAGCGCCATTCCGGTGCGCAAAGAGCTGCGCGCACTCGTCCATGGTGCGTTGACAGGGGCCTGAGACTCGTCAACAGAAACTGCGCGGAGCAACCTTGCGCTTAGCAAGCTGGGCCGGCTCGGCTTCGTCGTGCTCGATGAGCTCTTCGCCCAAGCCGGCGGGCAGTTGCTCTTCCATCTCATCAGCCGGCTTTACGAGCGGACCTCGCTTCCGGCATCGGTCATCTCACGACGATGCCCGCGCAACCTGAATGTCCGCTCTTGAGGAACCGCAGCCTGAAGCTGCCTATCCCCTTGCGGCCCGCAAACGGAACATTCTGTTTCTCGCAGGATAGCACAACCACGGTTGGGATTTTTCCCTAGGCATTAACGGCAGGCGGGGCTAGCGTAGAGCCACTGGGAGGTGGGCGATGACAGACGTCTCGATCCGCCGGGCGGATTTCATGATGGTCCTCGCTTATGCTTCGGACCTTGCCACCGGCCATTCTCGCGACTTCGCACTGAAATCCTGCGTGCTTGCGATGCGGATTGCCGATCTTGCGGGCGTTTCCGAGCAGGATCGGCGCAATGCCTACCACCAGTCTATGCTCCGCTATGTCGGTTGCAACGCGGACACGGACCTCCTGTCGGCCACCTTCGGCGACGAAATTGCGCTCCGCCAGGATCTTGTCGGTCTCGATATGGGCAACCGGGCGGAGCTGGGCAGAGTCTTCGTCCAGGCTTTCAAGCGGCTCTACTACGATCTTGAGCCCGACGCGCAGGCCAAGGCGATCGAGGCTGGGCTATCGCAGGCGATCGCCGTGGCCCGCCCGGTCCTGACCGCGCATTGCGAGGTCGCGCAACGGATCGGCGAGCGGCTGGGCCTGTCGGAGGAGATGCGACGCAATCTTGGACAGATCTACGAACGCTGGGACGGCAAGGGCCTGCCGCGCGGGCTGAGCGGCGAGGATGTCCTGCCAGCCGTGCGCCTGATCACATTGGCACAGGATGCCATTGCGCTCTGCGATGCCGTCGGTATCGAAGGGATGGCCGAAACCATCGCCAGTCGCGGCGATGGCCCATATGAAGCGGAACTGGCCCGGCTCGTCTCGGCCAACGCGCCGACGCTGATGGAGGGCATCGGCGCGACGGTCGACCGCGCGACCATTTTGGCGCTTGAGCCCAATCCGCCGGTGACGCTGGATGAGGAGGCTTGCGATGAGGCGTTCCTCGCCATCGCCGACATGATCGACATGCGCATGCCGTTTACGCAGGGCCATTCGAGGATGGTGTCGGAACTGGCCACGGGTGCGGGGAAACGGATCGGGCTGCCCGACCCTGACGTCCGCGCGCTGCGCTGGTCGGGCTGCATCCATGACATAGGCGAACTCGTGGTGCCGGTGGCGACCTGGATGCGCAACGGTCCGCTGTCGGTGCGCGAGCGCGACGCGGCGCAGTTGCACGCCTATTATGGCGAGCGGGCGCTGGCCTCGTTCGGCCGCGAGGGCGAGGCGATGGCCGCCCTCGTGCTTCGCCATCACGAACGCCTGGACGGTTCGGGCTATCACCGCAAGGTCCACGGCTCCGACCTGTCCCCGGCGGCAAGAATCCTGGCCGCCGCCGAAGCCTTCCAGACGTCGCGAGAGGAACGTCCGCACCGCAAGGCGTTGTCCAGCGAGGCGGCGGCCACGCAGTTGCGCGCCGCCGTTCGCGAGGGCTGTATCTGCCCCGATGCCGCCGAGGCCGTGCTGTCCTTCGCCGGACAGCCGTCGCGCCGGGCGCCGCCCCGGCCGCTGGCCGGAATGACGCCGCGTGAGATCGAGGTGCTGCGCCTGATCGCCGCCGGCCTTACCGCGAAGGAAGCGGCGCGCAAGCTGGATATCTCGCCCAAGACGGCGGACCACCATATCCAGAGCGTCTATGCCAAGATCGGCGTGACCACCCGCGCCGCCGCGGCACTCTACGCGGTCGAGCATGGCCTTGTCCGGCCGGGCGAGACGCAGGCATAGGGAATACACCCCATGTGCGCCCGCTCCGGGGCGCGCATCGTGATCCTGTCGACGGACCGATGGTGGCCGCGACCGACAGGAGGAAATCAGATGCTTCTCGCAACGACCAAGGTGGCGGACGTCGACCGCTTCATCCGCATCTTTTCGACCAAGGGCGCCGACAAGCGCCGGCTGCACGGCTCGAACGGCGCAACCGTCTTCCGCGACCCCAGCGAGCCCGACCGCATCTGGGCGATCTTCGACTGGGACGCCGAGGGCTGGAAGAATTTCGTGTCGGATCCGGAGGTGCCCGCGATCCTGCAGGAAGCCGGCCACGTCGGCAAGCCGCAGGCGGCACTGCTGCTCGGCCACTACGAGGCCTGAGATCCCGCACTGCGCGCCGCCTGCCGCCCGGCGGCGGCGCCCCCCCGACGAACCCCCAGATTTGGAGAAATCAAATGGATCCGAAACCCATCAAGATCGGCCTTGTCGCCGAACTCACCGGCCCGTTGTCCTTCATGGGCATCGCCAACGCAAACCTCACCACCATGCTCGTCGACGACATCAATGCCAAAGGCGGTTTGCTCGGCCGGCCGCTAGAGCTTGTCATCGAGGATGGCGAGACCAACGACAGCGCCGCCAAGGCAAGGACTGCAAAACTGATAGACGTCGACAAGGTCGATCTGGTCGTCGGCGGCATCTACAGCTCGACCCGCCAGGCCATCAAGAGCGAAGCGGTCGCACGCGGCAGGACGCTCTACATCTACACCGAGCAGTACGAGGGACAGGAAAACGATCCCCTGATCTTCTGTACGGGTCCAGTGCCCACGCAGCAGGTCGAGCCGCTGATCCCTTGGTTCATGAAGAGCACCGGGGCGAAGAAGTTCTACCTGCCTTCTGCCGACTACATCTGGCCCCATCTGCTGAACAAGGCCGCGAGCCGGGTGGTGCGCGCCAATGGCGGCGAGGTCGTCGGCGAGGAGTATTTCCCGCTCGATACAGTCGATTTCCGGCGGACGGTCGAGCAGATCATGGCGAGCGGCACCGACGTGGTTTTCAACACCCTCGTCCCGCCGGGCCTGACTCCGTTCCTCGAAGAACTGCACAAGGCCGGTTTCGGCAAGCGGGACGGCAAGATCATCTGCACCTACTTCGACGAGAACTTCTTCAATCTCGTGCCGTCCGAGCAGATCGAGGGCCTCTACAGCTGCCTCGACTACTATCAGGAACTCGAGGATCCGTTTGGCCGCGCGCTCTTGCGTCGCTACCAGGACCGTTTCCCCGGCAGCGCCATGTTGACCGCGGGCAGCGGCTGCACCGGCCACTACCGGGCGATCAAGATGTGGGAAGCGGCTGTCAATGAGGCCGGCACGGTCGAGCGTGATACGGTCATCCGGGCGCTCGATCACTCGCGGATCAGCGAGGGACCAGGTGGCCCGGCCGAAATGGTCCCCGGCCAGCACCATGTTCGCATGAACATGTACATCGCGCAGGCGCAGGGCGGTCGATTCCGGGTCGTCAAGAACCTGGGTCCGATCGATCCCAACGAGCGCGCGCTTAGCGACGAACTCCAACTCAGCAAAGCGGGCTGAGCCGGCCGCGTCGATGACTGTTCTTCCAGGTGGCAGGGCGGCTAGCAAGTTGCCCTGCCACCCAAACGGGCAATAGTGCATTCCAGTCGCACATACAGAGCAACTGAAGATCATCAGCGCTATCTCCGGCGGTGGCGCGTTGCGGTCCGCGATACGCTGGACGCGTCCATCCGCTTTCTAATCTCGCCATCCCGAACGGACAGTCCGCAAACGGCCCCAAAGCTGCCAGGCGGGAACGCGCCCAACCGACCCCTCAGGCTACAATCAGGCTGTGGCCTTCTTGCGGGGACGCTTCGCGGGCGCCGGCTCTTCGGGCTCCTTCGGCTTGCGGCCGAGGCCCATGGTTTTAGCGAGGGCTGAGCGCGCTGCGGCATAGTTCGGCGCAACCATGGGATAATCCGCCGGCAGGCCCCATCTGGCGCGATACTCATCCGGAGTCAGGCCATAATGGGTCGACAAGTGCCGCTTCAGCGACTTGAACTTCTTCCCGTCCTCCAGGCTGATGATGTAGTCGGGCGTCACTGACTTGTTGATCGGCACGGCAGGCTTGAGAACTTCAGGTCTTTCCGACACCACACCGCCGGTCGTGCCCTTCAGGGCGGCATGGACCTGTCCGATGAGGGCGGGTAGTTCACCGACCGGCACCGGATTGTTTGAAACATAGGCTGAGACTACATCAGCCGTGAGTTCGATGAGCTTCTCCGTATTGCTCTCGGTTTCTTCGGTCACGAAATACTCCTGGCGGATCAAACGATTGGCGTCGAACAGTCGTTTCATAATGACGACCGCTTCCGATAGCAACGAACCTGTTGCATTTCTGTTGTTTCGGCAGTCGCGTGACACTGGTCGACATGGCCGATCCGCTCCGGCGACGACCTTGTAGCGATTGCCGCGTGCGGTTCCGCCAACAGCAGGACCATCGCTTCCGGCGTCCCGGCTTTGAAGCACGCGGTCAAATCGATTCTCTGACGTGTATTCCTTGCGGAGGTGGGGCCGCGGCGTTTGTCCGTTTGCCGGACGGCAGAGGGAGAGGGTGGATGGCCCGCGTGACGGGTCGAGGGCTGGAAGAGAGGCTTCCGGCGCCCGTCGCGGAGAAAGTTCCATGACCCAGTTGCAAGTTCTCGCTCCTGCGGTGAATCCACGGGGCGGTTACAAGGTGGATGTCAGCCGTGGCCAACGTGTCGGTCGCGTTTCTTCCGAGTGGTTCAACCGGCCGGCGGACGAGCGCTACCTTTCTCTCACCGATCTCCATAATTCGGTGAAGCGGCGGTCCGAACGCAGCAAGACCCGCATCGTTGAAAGTGAGCTGATCCGCGTCGAGGCCAGCCGCGACGACCCGGAGCGCCTGAGGCTGATGCTGCCCGATGCGCATGCCTCTGTGGCCCCAACGCATTGGAGCTTGGCCAACTCGCCAGCCTGGTCGGCGCGCCAGCCGCCTATCTGCGCCAGCTTCCGGCCCCGCTTGCGGCGATCAACCTTCAGCACGGTCTTCTTAATCATCGCGCCGAGCAGATGAAGAGCTTGGAAATCGAGAACGGACGCCTCGAGTTGCGGGCGGTAACAGGCCCCGACTACGGCAGAATATTTGACTCAGAACTGGTCGATGCCGTGCAGAAGATCGCCGGCAACGGTAGCGGCGACACGCGCTGGAAAGTGCCTGGCGTGCTCGACTGGTCAACGGGAATCTACAATCCGAACGTCGACATCTCCAACGACACGACAACGCTCTATGCGTCCGACCGTGATGTCTTTGTCTTCCTCGTCGACGACCTGAATCCGATCGAAGCCGGCAAGCTGCCCGATGGCTCGCCCGACGTCTTTTTCAGGGGGTTTATTGCTGGAACTCCGAAGTCGGCGCCCGAACGCTCAGAATCGCCAGCTTCTATCTACGTGCAGTTTGCCAGAATCGTTGTCTGTGGGGCGTGGAAAATTTCGAGGAAATCACCATCCGGCATTCCAAATATGCCGCCTCGCGTTTTGCCCTGGAAGCCGAACCAGCGCTGATCCAGTTCGTGGAGTCTTCGCCCATGCCGTTCGTCAATGGCATCAAGGCTTCGCGGGAGCGGATCGTCGCTCGCGACGATGAAGATCGCCAGAGCTTCCTGCGCAAGCGCGGCTTCTCCAAGGCGGAGACCACGAGGATCATCGATGCCGTGCTTTCGGAGGAAGGGCACCCGCCCGCCTCGATTTTCGACTTCGTGCAGGGCATTACGCGGGTGGCGCGCGACAAGCCGCATCAGGACGTTCGCCTGGAGCTGGAGGGCAAGGCCAAGAAGCTGCCCGATCTGGCAGCATGATACCGCAATGCTGTGCGCCGAGGCGTATGAACGTCACTGGGCTGCTGATGCTGCCAGTGTTCCAACATGTGCATCGCTGCGGCGCGCAGCATACGGCCTGCGCTGGTACCCGGGAAAACCCATCTCTCCGGCCCGGATGTGCGCCGCACAAAACGGCAATGCTGCTATGCACAATTAATGCTTCTCGGCTGCGCGGAAGGGAGTAGCCTGTCGGTATCGAGTTTCGTCCGGGTCACCTCCTCCCGACCTTGGCGATCAGGGACGGCATTTATTCCTCCCGAATGCTGTCGTCCAAATCAAGCCCGCCGCACCTCCTCCCGCGGCGGGCTTTTTCGTTGTGCGAGCGGCGGCTTCTGGCAGCCCGATTGCAGGAAACGAACGCGGAGGTCCGTCAGTCGGGGAGGTTGAACCGTTCGATGGTGATGGTACGCGCGACATCCACCGTAATCTCCAGCACTTGTTCCATGCCTCCTCGCCACCGAGCTCCGAAAGGGCGAGATGAAAGAGCCTGTGCTGGAGATCGAGGCTCATCAGGCCAGGGGCGGTGTTGAAGGCGACTAACCCGACATGCAGCTCCTCGCGGCGATAGGGGCCGCGAAAGTCGGTCGTGTTGTGCGTGACGAGCACATAGCCGTCATCGACCGCGCGCCGGGTCACCATATGGTCCTTGGCGCCGGCGAGGCCCAGCCAGCGCACATGGCTCGACTCTGGAAAACCCCGTTCGCGCGCCAGTTTCGCAAGCTCTGGGCTCAGGCATTCGTCGATCAGGAATTTCACGAAACGGCCGGCAGATCGTCGAGACGGATTGTGCGTGTCGACTTCGCCGCCGTGCTGCGCCACGCCGGCTTGACCGGCGGACGGCCACGCCGCGGATAGGCGAGCGCATAGTCGGCCGCGAGCCTGATCCGGTCGAGAGTCAGTTGCGGATAGGCGGCACGGATCGTCTCGGGAGTATCGCCATTGGCGAGCAGGTCGGCAACGTCATGAACAAGCACGCGTGTTCCCACAAAGGCCGGCTGACCGCTAAGTACCGCTGGATCGCGCGCCACCATGGCCTTGGCTTTCCTCAGCCGGCTGAGGCCGGTCCTTACCCCGGCAGTGATCGGCTTCAGGTCGACCTTAAGCGGATCGTCCGCGACTACGGGCGCAGCATCATCGGCAATGGCGTGCTCAACGATCCGCCGCCGCGCGGCAGGCGTCAGCGTCTCCGCCGTCAGCCAGGCGAGGCGTAGGCCGACGAGACCCGCTCCGATGATGACGCGGCTGCCGCGGCGTGTCTCGACACGGCCGCGTAGCAATCCGGCATCGATGATGCGATGCACCTGCTTAAGCGGCACCTGCGTTACCGCCGCCGCCTCATTGGCGGTGAGCACTTCGGTACTAAACCCTGGCATGACAATAATCCTTCCACGTTCATGGAAGATATATAGTCACTCTGCCGTCCGCAGTCCAGCGAAGCTTTGCGGCAGGCGGCCGGCGCCGGCGCGAGGCCTGGAGGCAGAGGGGGGAGGGGAGATTCCTGACGGGCTTGGAGGTTCGGGGAGAGGCCCCGGGCCGCCCGTCATGGAGAACCTGACCATGGCAAAGAACGCCATTCAGAAGATCGCGATGAACGCCGCGGAGAATATTCCCTATGACAAGCTAATGCTGTCGCAAAAGAATGTTCGGCGCATCAAGGACGGCGTGTCGATCGAGCAGCTGGCCGAAGACATCGGACGGCGAAAGCTCATCCAGAGCCTGAACGTCCGTCCCGTGCTCGACGGCGAGGGCGAGGAGACCGGCATGTTTGAGGTGCCCGCCGGCGGCCGTCGCTATCTCGCGCTCGCCATCCTCATCAAGCAGAAGCGCCTGGCCAAGAACGAGCCGATCCCCTGCATCGTCAACCGCAGGCAGGAGACCTCGGCCGAAGAGGATTCGCTTGCCGAAAACCTGCGGCGCGCCGACCTGCACCCGCTCGACCAGTTCCGGGCCTTCAAGACGCTCAGCGATCGGGGCCTCGATCCGGAGGAGATTGGCGCCCGCTTCTTCGTATCGCCTGCGACGGTGAGGCAGCGCCTGCGGCTGGCATCGGTGTCGCCGAGGCTTCTCGGTCTCTACGGGAAGGACGAAATCCGGCTTGAGCAGATCATGGCGTTTTTGATCTCGGACGATCATGCACGTCAGGAGCAGGTCTGGGAACGGATTGCCAGCTCGCACATGCAGGAACCCTATTACATCAGGCGCCTGCTGACGGAGACCACGGTCCGAGCCGATGATCGCCGGGCCGTCTATGTCGGCGCCGAAACCTATGAAGCTGCCGGCGGCGTCATCCTGCGCGATCTCTTCGAGCAGGACTCCGGCGGCTGGTTCCAGGATGCGGCACTCCTCGAGCAGCTTGTCTTCGAGAGACTCAAGGTGGATGCCGAGGCAATCCGCGCCGAAGGTTGGAAATGGGTCGAGGCGGCGATCAGCTTTCCCTACGGCCATACCTCCGGCATGCGGCGCATCTATGCCGAGCCGCAGGAGCTGAGCGCCGAGGAGATCGAACGCTACGACGCGCTCAAGGCCGAATACGACAAGCTCGACGCGGACTATGCCAAGGCCGAGGATGCCGACAAAGCGATCGAGGCGAAGCTCGACCAGCTGGGCGCAGAGCTCGACGCGATCGATGATCGTCCTCAAAGCTACGATCCCGCCCAGAAGGCCATCGCCGGTGTGTTCGTTACCCTTGCCGCGAACGGCAAGCTCCAGGTCGACGCCGGTTTCGTGCGGTCCGAGGACGAACCGCGGACCGAAACCGGCGATGTCGGTGAGGGCGAGGAGCAGGATGCTGAAGACGAAGCCAGATCCAATGGCGACGATGATGGCGATGGTGTTGTCGTCAACGGCAAGCCGGTGAATGACAGCGCTAGTGACGACGGCGAGGACGATGGCATCAAGCCGCTGCCCGATCGGCTCGTCTTCGACCTGACCGCGCAGCGGACGCTTGCACTGCGCAACGCGCTCGCCGGTGACGTCGACATCGCCTTCGTTGCCGCACTCCATGCCTTCGTCCTGCAGGTCTTCTATCGCTTCGCGCCGGACACGTGCCTGGAGATCAGCCTGAAGAGCGGCGGCTTCAGCCAGGTCGACGGTCTTGCCGAGACATCCTGGGCGAAGGAGATCGCCGAGCGCCATGAAGCCTGGGATCGCGATCTGCCCGATGAGGCGGATGGCCTGTGGAACTTCCTTCTCGGCCTCGACGAAGCAAGCCGCAACGCGCTGTTCGCGCACTGCGTCTCGCTGACCCTCAATGCGGTGGTCGAACCCTGGAACAGGCGACCGAAGGCGCTCAAGCATGCAGACGTGCTTGGCCGTTCCCTCCAGTTCGACATGGTCGACGCCGGCTGGACGCCTAGGGTCGAGTTCCTCGGGCGGCTCACCAAGGCGCGGATTCTACAGGCAGTCCATGAAGCTCGTGGCGCAGACTCCGCGCAGCTGATCGACCACATGAAGAAGGACATCATGGCGCGTGAGGCCGCGCGTCTTCTCGAAGGGTCGAACTGGCTGCCCGAGCCGCTGCGTCTTGAGGTCGATGAAGTGGCTACCGATGCTGGCGACGCGGTCGCCGGCGATATGTCGGACGAGGCGGCTCGCGACGGCGATGCCGCCGAGCTGCCGGCCTTTCTCGCCGACGATGCGGATCCGTCCTCCGATGAGCCGGTGACCAGCGACGGCGACGAGGCGGACCACCTCCAGGCCGCTGAATAGTCGGCCTCACGCTCGCAGCGGGCCCGGCACTCCCGCCGGGCCCTTTTTCGTTTTCCGCATGGAGAAACCGCATGTCCGCACATATCGTGTACGAATCCGCTCCTCTGGGGAGCGTTATCCGGTACAGCGACGGCACCGCGAAACCGCCGGCTCGCTTCACCAAAAAACTTGCGGCCTGGGAAAGCCGCAACGGCGTCGGTCGCCTGGTCACGAAGGAACCGCCGCGCGAGCGCGCGACCTATAGCTCGCCGGCCTACTTCACCCGCATGAGGGCGATTTCGATCAGGGCGGCATCATCGTCGTCTCGGTCAGGCGCACTTGGTCCGTCGAGAGTGACCTGGGTTTCGAGATCGTCGAGCGTCCCACGATCGGCATGGTCCGCGTCCTGCAGGAACGCGGCGACAGCCCGGAGCTGCTCTATCTCGCCAAGGATCGCGAGGCGGCCGAACGCTGGCTCGCCAACAACCAGTATGGTCGGGCCTATCTCGAGGAAGTCTCCGCGGGACGAGGTCGGCGCCGACGTCATTGAGGGCCGCGCGGCCGCCTGACCGTTCCACCATTTAACCCCACCCGATGACGGGCCCGGGATCGCGTGAGCGATCACGGGCCTGTTCATTTCGTGGAGATCGACGTGTTCGACTGGAACAGAAGCTGCTCCTATGACGAGCAAGCAGAAGAGGCGTTTTCACACGACAGCGCGTTCACGGCTGAAGAAACTCGCCGCCGAACTAAACCTGCCATCGGGCTGCTTTGACCTGCGCTCAAACAAGGCGGGTATTGCCGTTTCCGGCGAAGTCACCCTGTACCATCACCGTACCTACATTCAGGTCGGCCAGTTCGGTTTGTCCTCAGGTCACGGCATCCTGATCCGCACCTGCAAGGGCCGCAAGGATTATGTCGGCGGGGCCAACCACTTCGTCGCGCTCGGCATGCTCGACGACATCCCGGCGCTCGCCGCCGTGCGTGCCATCACTGGGGTTGGTCGAGACGCTTCGCGTTCCTCCGAGCGACGTGCCGCCTGAACCCTGCAAACCCCATCATCGCCGGTGCACGCGCCGGCCGCGGGCTCGGCCAGTCGACAGCCACAACACCACCAAAACAGTTGCGACGACGCGGTTCATGCCACGCGTGGCCGACCCGCGTTCAGGAGAATCCCATGACCGCACATCCACCCTTCAGGAAGGTGCTCGACGGCGTCGCCACCCGCGAGCAGATGTTCCAACTGTTCAGCCGACACAAGGATACTCCCGGCATCGATCCGCTTTCCGGCACTCCCTATTCAGGCGAGTGGTTCCAGATCACCGCGTCAGAATATCACTTCATGCTCGGTTTGCTGCCGCCGCTCTTCATGCGCACCGGCATGTTCGGCATGTCGGAGTTCAAGGCCGGCAACGTGACCAGCGTATTCTTCACGATCCGGATCCGCGGCCGCGAACGCTGTTTTCATGGTTTTTGCGACCTCACGGACCGGCAATCCCCGGACAAGATGCGCGCCGCCATCATCCCCCACGAGACCGGCGCGAGCGACAGCATGACCCGCGCGGAGAAGCTCGAGGCGATCTGGAACATGACCCCTGTCGAACTCAGGGGCATCGCCCGCAATGCAAATCCCGGAACCGGGTGGGCCGAACATCGCGGCAAACGCACGATTCTCATTAACGCCGGAAAGCATGATGCTGTCTTCAAGCTGCTCGATGATCTGTCGGATCTCGAGATTGACGAACTCCTGTCCTCCGCCCGATCAAGCCGGAACTCAAAGAAGGGAGGCGACGATAAAGGTCATCCCTGAGAGCTGCCGCTCGGAAGCGAAACGTCCCTATTAGCACGGTCCGCCTACTCCGCTGAAATGAGGCGCGTCGGATAGGCTATGCGGCGCGATGTCTATCGAGGAGGCGTACTATCGGACGCCGACGGGCGAGACGCTCTCGCAAATTACGATCGCTTGCACGCAGCCCTATCGCTTTCCAAGATACCGTGACGGCAACCGACATTGCTCGATCAGTGCGTCGCCGCCGGCCGGCGCATTTTCACGGTATTTAAGGCCAGCACCGACCAGGTGCTCGTAGTCCAGCGAGCCACCTATCAGGGTCAGGCTTCAACTCGGATGATCCTTGTCACCTGATCACCGTGGGTAATCGCCCTTAGCGAAGCCGTGTGGCCGACTGGTTCGACGATATGATCGGCCAGTCACCGCGCAAAACTTCGGATCAGGACCTGCCGCGCAGGATGTATCCGGCATTGCGTAAGGCGCCGATGAAGAGGCTGGCCGGGCCGGCGATACTCGTCCTGGCCTGCATCGGTAGCGGCAGAGTGTTCCAGTCCTCCAAGGGAGCGATAAAGCTGGAGAAAGTGCCGTTGACCATGCAATGGCTGATCGCCGAGCCCTGCTTGTCCAGCGCCAGAATGCCTGTCTGGTTGCTTGGATATCGGACGGCGGCGATCCGCTGCATTTCCAAGTCGCCATCGATGCGCAAATCAAAAAGCAGGACGCCGTGGCTTCGGTTGGCAATTTCTGCGACTTTTTCCGTGAATCCAAGAGGAAGCGCACGGACGCTGTCGACCGCCATCCCGAAAACAATCGCGTCCAGCTCATCCGCCGCCATGAGAAGATTTGCTCCCAAGAAAATCAGGATTGCAATCGATGCAGTCGGTTGTGCACAGTCATCGGATGCGGACGGCTGTTAGTCCTTGTCCGTTTGCCCGGCGGCAACGAATGACGGCGTAGGCGGCGCTCGATGCAGGGGGGTTCTTTACCGAACCTGGAGCATGCGAGCCTCGTCAGCATGTCGAAATTTGTCAGCTGCCGGTGGATCGAGCGAAGTGGCGCCTGTGGATGGCGGGCATGGATAGGCTCTGAAGGTCGCGTCAAATGAGACCTCGGCTCGCAATAGACCGTTTGCGTCCCGGTGATCGAGCCAGTCCCCGAGGTCAGGGAAACCTCGCTTGCTCGTCGCTGGCCTTCTCCGATAAAGCTCGGCAAGAGCGATAAGATGCCTAGGCGCAGAATACTCGCTGACGCGAAACAGCGACTTGGCTGCAAGTCGTCCTCACATCAAGGAAGGGACTATGAAGCGCCAGATCCGGCCATTTATCGTGGAAGTCAAACAGAAGCGCCGCAAGCAAAAGCCAAGCCATTCGATCTGGGGTGCTCTCGACCTGTCCAAAATTGTCACCGAGATGACGCAGCTGTCTGATGGTGCTCAGTTGCCAGGTTCTGAGCTCATTGACTCCAGTATAAGACCCATCGATGCTGATGACGGTGACAATCCACAAGCGGAGCATATCATGGCCGATTCTCAGGAAGCTCAAACTGTTCAGACCACAGTGGCACCAGCCAAAGTGGAAGCCCCTGAAGCGAAGAAGAAAGTTCCGCGAGCAAGGAAAGCGAAGGCAGAGCTCGCCAAGCCGACCCGCAAGAACGGGGCGAGACCAGGGCCTCAGGCGGCTGAACCTGCGGTGGCGGTGCGGACCGCCCGGAAGACCTATTCTGAGAAGGAACGCGCCCAGAAGCTTGCCCAGATCGAGAAGTCGATCGCTGGGGGTGCGACCAGCAAGAGTGCGGTCAGCCAAGCCGGCATTTCGGAGCAGACCTATTATCAGTGGAAGAAGATTGCAGCGCCAGCCGCAGATAGCGGCGATCTGAAGGACCTGCTCGCGCTCGAGGAAGAAAACAAGCGCCTTAAGAACCTGCTTGCTGACCGTCTGCGCAAGGAAAATGCCGAGCTCAAGAAGAAGCTGGGCCTGGGGTAAGACATACTGAGCCTCGTCGGAAATTCCGCCGACGCTCAGAGCGGCAACGGCGGCATATCGCCTTCGCCGACCCGCCACACCCAGAAGCCGATCTCCGGACGCGCGGCGATCATTTCGTCGAGCGAAGCCTCGAACGCTTCGTCCGCGCCGGCCGGGACGACAAAGAGTGCGGTCGGCTGCTGCCTGTCCTGGAGCAAAGCGTTGGCGATCGGGTGGTCGGTTTGCAGGTCGTAGCGCAATCCCTTCACGCTCTTCTCGCGAAGGCGGGCGAGCGCGTCAACGAGCCGCTTTTCCGAGACCGTCTCGAAAGGGATCCAGTTCTCGGATACCACCATTAATGCGACCTCCTCAACAACGGCGAGGCCGGCCGGGTTCAGTCCGAAGGTCGCGATCACTATCAGATGTGAGCTGGAATCCGCTCCCCACAGCGACAATTCTCTCTCGAAACGTGCCTGCAAACGCCGATGCAATGCATCGTCGATGACAAAGGAAAAGCCGGGCAAATGTCTGACGACAAGTTTCCGACCGGATCGGGCGGGCATGATTTCCTTCACTTCGCCGACCAGAACCAGTAGCTTTCGTGGGCCGGATTTTGGCGGGAGCGCCGTGCCGAAAACCGCGTTGCGACGTTGTTCGATCGCTTCCTTGTTCTCGGCGCGAAACGGCTCGGGCACAAACAGGATATCCGCGAGCGGTCCGCCCCTCACCGTCATTTGCCCGGCAGCCTCAAGCAGATGCCAGCGGACATTCCACCAATGTCGCTTGCCAGCCCATCGGGATGTCCAGACCGTCAATTCGGCCTCCTGCCATAGATAATGGAGCAGGCCACGCAGCGACATCCTCCTGGGGTCTCCAGTTACGCTGGCGGAGCTCTCGCCAGCAGGCGCGGATGCTGCCCGGCTCCCCGTCTTCGACAGGCTGAAATCGAGTTTCAAAGCCGCCAAGCCGCTTTGCGGATCGAGCTGTATCGCGCTGCCCATCAAGGCGCCCAGGCCGGACAGCTCGTAAGGCGATTCATATGAATCACAGGATGGATCATGCCCGCTGCCGCTCAGCGGCATGCGCTTGATCAGGTGAAGGTCGCCGATGCGGGCGATGTACATCGGGCAGCCCGGCTCGCGGCACAGGCATAGCGGACGCTCGGTGCGGCCATAGGCGTTCGCCAGCGCCGCCTGCAGGTCAGGCGCTCCCTCCTCGTAGACCTCACTGCCAATTCTGAACCGTCGCATCACCTCCGCAGCTCCAGGTCGCCGCCGCATCCCTGTCCGCGCATTCAAGTCATGGCTTTGCGCAGAGCGCAACCCGTTTGGTGCATCGCGGCAGAGGCAAAGGGGAGCCGGAAGGAGTGCGGCCCGGCTGGCGCGGAGAGAGTGCCGGCGCGGGCGCCACTCCCTCTCGCAAAGGACATCTCCATGAACATTGTTTCGACCACATCTGCCGTTGCCCGGACGGCCGCTCCCCTCGGCGCGCCGGCACAAGACGCCCTCGACACCGCCCAGGCGATCTACCGAGCGGCAATGCGGCTTCTGCCGTTCCTCGAGCAGGGCAAGTCTGTCACCACTGCGGAACTGCGCACCACCATGACAACAGGTTTTGGCGGCAGCGATGCGCAAGGGTGCTGGGTCTGGAAGGACGCCTATGAGGCCCTCGAAGTCGCCCAGGTTCTGTTTCTGCGCCGGTTCGGCCCCGCGATCCTGTCCCGGTCCGCCACGCCGCGGGCAAGGCTAGCGATGATAAAGCGCATCGCCGACCTTCTTCCAACCCATACGCGACGCTCCGACGAGAGCCAGGCCATGCAGCAGCTCTCCACGCCCTTGCCGCTGGCCTTCGTAACGGCGCACGCCGCGGCGATCGCATCTTGCGACCTCGTTCTCGAACCGTCGGCCGGCACCGGTCTGCTCGCCGTCCATGCCGAGATGGCGCGCGCCTCGATCGCGCTTAACGAGCTTGCCGCAACGCGGGCCGATCTGCTCGGCCTGCTATTTCCGCAGTTCCCCGTCTCGCGGCACGACGCCGCCCATATCGACGACCATCTCGACGCGGCCATGGAGCCGTCCCTCGTCTTGATGAATCCGCCCTTCAGCGTCGGCGCCTATGTCGACGGCCATGTCGCCGATGCGGCATGGCGGCACCTCTCTTCCGCGTTCGCACGCCTGCGTTCGGGCGGTCGTCTTGTCGCCATCGCCGGCGCCGGGCTGTCTCCCGAAAACCCGAAATGGCGGCTCGCCTTCGAACGCCTGCAGCAGCAGGGCACGGTCATCTTCACCGCAGCGATCGACGGCCGCGTCTATGCCCGCCACGGAACCACCACCGAGACCCGCCTGACGATCATCGACAAGGTGCCGGCCGTCGATCCGTCGCGTTTCGTCGCCTTGCCGGGCAAGGCCAAGGATGTCGAAACGCTGCTCTCCTGGATCTCCGATCTGCCGCCCCGGACTTTGGGTGGATTCCCGGATTCGATCGGTGCATTGTCCAGCGGCATCCTGCGCAATGCCGCCATGCAGATGGCTGCCCGATCCCGGAGAGCCGCACCCCTCGCTGTCTCAACGGCTGCTCCAAAGGCAATGCAATCGGTCCGTCCGATTGCGCGAGCGAAGCCCGCTCGCCAGGTCATGGCAAACAGCACGCCGGCTGTTCCCCTTGCCTACGAATTGCGCGACTGGATGCCGGAGGAGGGCGGCCGGCTCACCGAGTCAATCTACGAACCCTACGCGCTCCAGTCGATCGACATTCCCCGCGCCAAACCGCATCCGACGCCCCTCGTACAGTCGGCCGCAATGGCCGCCGTCGCGCCACCAAAACCTTCCTATCGGCCGCTTCTTCCTGATGCGATCATCGACGAGGGCCTGCTGTCGGACGCCCAGCTCGAAAGCGTCATCTATGCCGGCGAAGCCCATTGCGGTCATCTCACCGGCGCCTGGACGGTTGACGAGACCTGCGATGTCGTCTCGGCCGCGCCAGAAGGAGCTACGAACGCTGTCCGGTTTCGGCGTGGATGGTTTTTGGGTGACGGAACCGGCTGCGGCAAGGGACGGCAAGTCGCCGGCATCATCCTCGACAACTGGCTGCAGGGGCGGCGCCGCGCGATCTGGATTTCCAAGTCCGACAAATTGCTGGAAGACGCTCAGCGAGACTGGGCAGCACTTGGCCAGGAAAAACTCCTCGTGCAGCCACTCTCACGCTATCGGCAGGGCACGCCGATCCGCCTTGCCGAAGGCATCCTGTTCACGACCTACGCAACCCTGCGCTCGCAGGAACGGGAGGGCAAGAAATCCCGGATCGCCCAGCTCCTCGACTGGGTCGGACAAGAGGCGAGAGGGGCCGAAGGGGCTGGAGAGAACCCGTCGGGGGCGAAAAAATCTTTCGATGGCGTCATCGTCTTTGACGAGGCCCACGCCATGGCCAATGCCGCTGGCGGCAAAAGTGAGCGTGGCGACGTCGCGCCCTCCCAACAAGGCAGGGCGGGCCTGCGGCTGCAGCACGCGCTGCCCGATGCCCGCGTTGTCTACGTCTCCGCGACCGGTGCGACCGCCGTCGAGAACCTGGCCTATGCGCAGCGTCTCGGCATCTGGGGCAGCGAGGATTTTCCATTCGCCAACCGTGCCGAATTCGTCGCCGCGATCGAGGACGGCGGTGTCGCGGCGATGGAAGTGCTCGCCCGCGATCTCAAGTCGCTCGGCCTCTATGCGGCGCGTTCGCTTTCTTATGACGGGGTCGAATATGAACTCCTCGAGCACGAGCTGTCCGAGGAGCAGATCCGCATCTACAACGCCTATGCGGACGCCTTCCAGGTCATTCACAACAACCTGACCGCCGCACTCGAGGCGACCAACATCACCAGTGAGTCCGGCACGCTGAACCGCAACGCCAAATCGGCGGCGCGCTCAGCCTTTGAAAGTACCAAGCAACGCTTTTTCTCGCATTTGATCACCTCGATGATGACGCCGACCCTGATCGGCGCGATCGAGCAGGACCTCGCCGACGGGCATGCGGCAGTCGTGCAGATCGTCTCGACCAGCGAGGCGCTGATGGAACGACGGCTTGCCGAGATCCCCACCGAGGAATGGTCGGACCTGCATGTCGACATCACGCCGCGCGAGTATGTCGGGGGGTACTTGATGCATTCCTTCCCGACCCAACTGTTCGAGGAGTATTCCGACGCGGAGGGCAACGTCTACTCGCGGCCTGTCCACGACGAAGATGGCAACCCGGTCCAGTGCCGCGAGGCGGTTCGCCGGCGCGGCGAGATGATCGAAAAACTCGCATCGCTGCCGCCGGTCGGCAGCGCCCTCGACCAGATCATCCATCATTTTGGCACAGACACCGTCGCCGAGGTGACCGGCCGCTCGCGCCGCATCGTCAAGAAGACCGGCCGCGACGGCATCGACCGGCTGGCCGTGGAAAACCGCCCTGGCTCGGCCAATCTGGCCGAGACCCAGAGTTTTATGGATGACGACAAGAGCGTTCTGATCTTCTCCGACGCCGGCGGTACAGGCCGCTCCTATCACGCCGATCTCGGGGCCAGGAACCAGAGGCTGCGCAAGCACTATCTGCTCGAGGCCGGCTGGCGCGCCGACAACGCCATCCAGGGTCTCGGAAGGACCCACCGCACAAATCAGAAGCAACCGCCGCTGTTCCGGCCGATGGCCGCCAACGTGAAGGCTGGCAAGCGATTCCTGTCGACGATCGCGCGACGGCTCGACACGCTTGGCGCGATCACGCGCGGCCAGCGCCAGACCGGCGGGGCAGGGCTGTTCCGGTCCGAGGACAATCTCGAAAGCCCCTATGCCCGTGCGGCCCTTCGCCAGTTCTATCTTCTGTTGCACCAGGGCAAGATCGACGGCTGCTCGCTCACGACCTTCGAGACGGTAACCGGCCTGTCGCTGACGACGGATGAAGGTGGTTTGCGCGACGAGCTGCCGCCGATCACGACCTGGCTCAATCGCCTGCTGGCGCTGCGCATCGAGACCCAGAACCTGCTGTTCGAGGTGTTCGAGCAGTTGATGGCGGGAAGAATAGAAGGCGCCATAGCCGCCGGCAATTATGACAAGGGTCTGGAGACGATCACGGCGGAGAGCATCGTCGTCACCGATCGTAGGACCGTCTATACCCATCCAGTCTCCGGCGCGCAGTCACATGTGCTCACCGTCGCGCGCAAGGACCGTATCCGGCCGCTCGGCCTCGTCGACGCGCTGGCCATCGTCCGGGCGGAGCCCCAATCGGTTCTGTTGGTGAACACACGGTCGAGCCGCGCGGCGATCCGGCTGCCGACGGCGAGCCTGATGCTCGACGACGGAACCGTCGAGCATCGCGCGCGCCTGCTGCGGCCGACCGACGAGCTGCGCTTCGGCCTCGACGCACTTGCCGAAACCCATTGGCAGCCGACCGACCGAAAACTCTTCTGCGAGCTGTGGGACTCGGAAGTCGCCGCCGTCCCGGAGTTCACCACCAGCACCTTTCACATCGTGACGGGTCTGCTGTTGCCGATCTGGCGTCGGCTGCCGGACGGCGACTGTCGAGTCTATCGAATCCAGACCGATGCCGGGGAGCGCATCATCGGCCGCCACATCGCGCCGACGCTGGTCGCCACCATGTTCCGCAATCTGGGTCTCGACGATGTGCCGAGGCTGGCGCCGGAAGATGCCTGGACCGGGCTCGCCGACGGACGGATTGGACTGCAACTCGCCGATGGCCTGATCCTGCGCCGCAGTCGGATCATGAACGACTACCGTGTCGAATTGGTCGGCTTCACCGACGCGATGGTCCCTCGGCTGAAGGCGCTGGGACTGATCTCCGAGATCATCTCCTGGAAGCTCCGGCTGTTCATCCCGACGACCGCGCAAGGGTCCGCCATCCTCGCCGCGCTCCTCGACCGCCATACGCTGGTTGGTGTCACCGACCGTACCTCGGCGACTTGAGGGGAGGCGATCATGACCGGCTCGGCCTCCGAGCTGGCACGCCGCCTTGGCGAACACGCCGAGGCGGTGTGCCGGGAATATCTCTCCAACGGCCATCGCTCCGGCAATTACTGGATGGTCGGCGATGTCCACAACACGCGCGGCCGTTCCATGCATGTGCGGCTGAGGGCAAACGCCAAGGGCCCGGCGGGTAGGTGGGTCGACGAGGCGACGTCTGAATTTGGCGATCTGCTCGATGTCATCCGTGAAAGTTGCGGCCTCGTCGACTTCCGTGACATCGCGGATGAAGCACGTCGCTTCCTCTCCATGCCGCTGCCACCGCCCCAGCCCCAGCCTCAGCCCCTTGGCGCGCAGTGCCAGCCAGCCGCGAAACGCGGCTCCCCTGAGGCTGCGCGTCGTCTGTTCGCCATGTCCCAGCCGATCGCCGGCACGCTGGCCGAACGCTATCTTGCCGGCCGCGGCATTCTGCTTTCGACGCACGAGCGCGCGCTGCGCTTCCATCCCGGCTGCTACCATAGGAATCTCGTAACGGGCGAGACGCAGACCCTGCCTGCGCTGATTGCTGCTGTCACCAACCTCGACGGGCGTATCACCGGCCTGCAACGGACTTGGCTTGATCCTTCGGGTCACGGCAAGGCGCAACTCGCGGATCCACGCCGCTCGCTGGGGGATCTCCTTGGCAACGGCATCTGGCTAGGCCATGAGCCCGGCATGCCCGTCCCGGTCATGGCGGCCGGCGAGGGCTTCGAGACGATGGCTTCGCTTAAGGTGGTGATACCGGCGCTGCCTGTGGCGGCCGCCACCTCGGCCAATCACCTCGCCGGCCTGAGGCTTCCGCTTGGCTGCCGCCGCCTCTACATCGCAGCCGATGCCGACGCTGCCGGCCGGCACGGCATCGAACGCCTCAGCCAACGCGCAGGCGAGGCCGGGATCCTCGCCCTGGTGTTGCGGCCGCAGCTCGGCGATTTCAACGACGATCTGCGCCATTCCGGCCCGGCCCATCTCGCGGCATGGCTCAGCGATCAGCTCGTCCCGGATGATGCCCGTCTCTTCCTGTCGCCCGGATGAACGGGTCGGGCTGGCAGGCGGGCCGGCACGGCGTCGCCGGATAGCCTGCAGGCATGGCGGCGGTCCGCCGGAGAGGCTGCGCCCGCGGCCTGCCCGAGAGGCGATCCCTGCCACCCCCGGGTCACGGCCGCAACGGCTGCGCCGTCCTCCGCTCGCGCTTCGGCCTTCGGTGCGGCCGCGCCCCGGGGCGCGGCCGGGATGCGCTGTCAGGCCGCGATGGGCGCGGCCGCAACCGACGGAGACACGCCATGACCTACGAGCTTCCCTTCGACGACGGCTACGAGCCTTACCACGCCTCCTCGCCGACCGACCGCGTCATCCTCGAACTGCAGATGTACGGCCATCGCCCGCATCAGGACGAACCTGATCCTCGGCCACTTCCCGACGACGAGGTGATCCGGGCCGGCCTCGCCGGGATCGTCGAGAGCTTCGCCGGCATGCTTGGCGACACCAGGCTCGAACCCGATCTCGACGACCTGCTCTGGTCCTTCGCAAACGTCTTCCACCGCGCCGCCGAGCGCGTCGCCCGCAGCCTCGATCGTAACGAGGAGGCCCAGCGTTCGAGCCAGCAGGAGCAGGACGGCTCGGAGGTGAAGTCCGTCGAGCTGGAACGGCTCACCTCCGAGGGCATCACCTATATCGAGCGCCGCAACGTGCTCGAAATCATGCGCGATGAGGCCGCCGACCTCTACGAAGCACAAACCGGATCGGCATGGCGGCCGCGCACCGGCTCCAAGGTCTCTCATCAGGCGATGACCGCGTCGGTGATCGACTCCAGAGACTTCCTCGCCGCCCGCCGCCACGCCGAATCCGAGGTGCTCGTCCCGGCCGGCACCAAGATCGCCTTCGCCGGCGGCCTCGACTGCAACGATCACGACCGGATCTGGGAGGCGCTCGACAAGGCCCGCGAGAAGCATCCCGACATGGTGCTGCTCCACGGCGGCAGCCCGCGCGGCGCCGAGCGCATCGCCGCCTGCTGGGCCGAGAGCCGCAAGGTCACCCAGATCGCCTTCAAGCCGGACTGGAACCGGCACGCCAAGGCGGCTCCGTTCCGCCGCAACGACCAGCTTCTCTCCGTGGTGCCCTACGGCCTGATCGTCTTTCCCGGCTCCGGCATCACCGACAACCTTGCCGACAAGGCCCGTCGGCTCGGCATCCCCGTCTGGCGGTTCGCGGAGGGAGGCGCGTGAGCGCCGTTTTCTTGCAAATCAAGAAAATCTGGATAATATGGAGATCGACAAGGAGTACAGCCATGCGTCAGTTCACGACAGGGGATCTCAACAAGCAGGTTGGCGACGTCACCGACGTTGCCAGCCGCGAACCCGTTATTCTCACCAAGCACCGCAAACCCCGGTTCGTGCTGATGAGCTACGAGCACTACGAACGGATGCGCATCGGCAGTGATCCCCGCCGCGCATACCATGTCTCCGAGATGCCGGAGGAACACACGGAACTCTTCGCCGCCGAGATCGACCGACTAGCGCGCGGGGAGGGATACGATGATGAGCGGTAGATTTCTGCCTGGTCAGGTGATTTCCTACCCGTATCTTTGGGCATGGCAACACGAGCGCGGCGAAACGGAAGGCCGCAAGAGCCGGCCGACCTGCGTGGTCATCGCTGTCGGCGGCGCAAGAGATGGCCTGACCCATCTCGCGCTCCTGGCGATAACCACCCAGCCACCGCCCGGCGATCGGGTCGGTTTGGAAGTCTCCGCTATCGAGTGCCGCCGCGCCGGTCTGACCGATCTCAAACGCTGCTGGATCGTGGTTGACGAATACAACTACGATATTGCCGAACGCTCCTGGTACATCGAATCCGACGGTAAGCCCCTCGGTCGTTTCAGCAAGGCATTCATGATGAAGATCGCAGGCGCCTTTATCGAAGCGCGCAGCGAGGGCCGCCGCGTCAGCCGTCTGGATTGACGTTCTGTTTTCGCGGCAGGGAGCATACCTCGGATCGGATCAGTCCGCCGTTTCCGCATGCCTGTACGCCGGTCGCAGGAGCAGGAATGTTCGTTACGCAAATCCGGTGTCATGCCCCATTGCACCGACGTATACCCATTCCAGCACAGGAACGCACCATGGCTGCCGCCGCAAATAGGAAGATATCCGTCTCGATGCGGTTTCGCAGCGATGATCTCACCATCATCGACCGCGGCGCGCAGCTGCTCGGCCTGTCGCGCACGGAGTTCATGCGGCGCGCAGCACTCCACGAGGCGCAGGCGGCCATCCTCAACGAAACCGTCATCCGCGTGTCCCCGGAAGCCTATGACGCCTTCATGCAGGCGATCTCAGCCCCGGCCGCTGCGCCCCCGCCGAAGGCGACCGAGCGGCTGCGTCGGCCCCCGTTCGGGAACCGCTAGTGGCGCTTTCAGGCATCGAACTCCTCGATGACGCGCACCGCCTCGACAGCTTCAATTGCGGCAAGTCGGCGCTCAACGCTTGGATGGCCGGCTTCGCGCGAACGAACCAGGCCCGCGGGTTTACCCGCGTCCTGGTCATTCACCACGAGGGAACAGTCGTCGGCTATTACGGCCTCGCGCCGGGCGTGATCCAGCCAAACAGCGCACCGCGCGCTTTCCGCACCGGACGCCCGCCCGATCCGATCCCCTGCCTGCTGATCGGACAACTCGCCGTCAGCCACCGCCATGCCGGGCAAAGCGTCGGCAGCGGCCTGGTCAAGGACGCGCTGCATCGCTGTGTCGCCAGCGCCGACATCGTCGGCGGCCGCGCGGTGGTGGTGCGGGCGATAGACGCCGAGGCCGAGCGCAACTGGCAGAGCTGGGGCTTCATTCCCGCGCGGGACAATCCGTCGGTGCTCATGCGCTCGATCCAGGACGTGAGCCTCTGGCTGGCCGACAAAGGTCACTAGCTCCACGCGCGTAACGCCTCCGGCAGCGGCAGGGTCCGGGCGCGCCGGCCTGCGGCCAGCCGGGCTCCAGTCGCGGCGTCCCGCCGTTCCCCGAGCCGGCTTCGCCGCCTCGGCCTTCGGGCGACGATCCCTCGCGCAGGGCCAGAGGGAGAGGGCGGCCGGCGCGGGGCGGGGGACGCTGGAGAGAAGGGAAAGTCACCATGTCGATAATATTCATAGGCGGATCACGCGAGATATTCGAGCTGCCGGAACCTGCCATTGCTCGCATCGGCGCAATCGTTGCTGCCGAGCACGGCGTGCTGATTGGCGACGCGCCCGGAGCCGATGCCGAGGCGCAGGGCCTGCTCGCTGGCTACGGCTACGAGCATGTCGGGATCTCCCATGCCGGCAAGGAACCCCACAACAATCTGGGCGACTGGGCTGCCTACCATGTCCCGTCTCTTGAAGGCGCTCACGGGTTCCACGGTGCCAAGGACCGGGAGATGGCACGGCGCGCCGACTTTGGCATGATGGTCTGGGACGGCGCATCACCCGGCACGGCCGTCAACGTGCTTCGGCTCGCCATCGCGAACAAGCCGTGCGTCATTTCCGATCTGGCCAGGGGCAGCATGGCGACCACGTACAATGTGCAAGACTGGTGCGCCATGCTCCGCCATGCCGGTCCGGATATTCGCCGCCAAGCCGAAGCCCGCATGATGCCGGACGAGCGTCTGGCATTGCCGGGATGATGTACGCGCGGTTCCGCCGACAGCCCGGGGGGCCGACCTCCGATATGCTTGATCCGGCCCCGCGCCGCCACCTCCACTTCTATGAACGGCATGAGCCGGCCCTTTCGAAACCGGCCCACGCGCAGAGCCGGCGTTGTGCAGGATGATCCTCCTGACGCTTCTCGCCTCTGAAGCAGGTGCAAGCGTGCCGAACAACATCCTGCTTGCTTGGTCATCCAACCTGGTTGCTAGGCACCGCCACCGTGGGGCGTGAAGTTCGCTGCCAGCCGGCTCCGATCTTGAAACCGCTGTGCCGCCATACCGAACGCGCAAGGCGGTTCACGCGCCATGCTGCTGTTCGACGTGTTGGCGATGCCGACGACATGACCCGAGAGGCTGCAGCATGTTCCTGCGATCCGGCAGCGTTGCGTCGGCGGTCTAGTCTAGTGATGGCGGCCTGAGTTCTTTTCCTTCGGTCCCATCCGGGGCCATTCCCGTTTCATGTCGCCTTTGTAGACGACCGCCTGCTTTGTGCGGTCAACCCCCGTTGGGGGTACACTCGGCGAATATTCAGGAAAATTCGATTTCTGTTTTTGTCTGCGGACAGGCGAAGGGCCTGCCCGTTATTTCTAGGCAAATAGAATTTTCCAGAATTTTCGCCGAGATGACCGCAGCAGGACGGCCCTCTCCTTTGGCGCCATCGGGAATGGTCCCGATGCAACCGAAGGAGAACTACCATGGCCACCACGATCGCAAACCTCACCACAAAGTCCGACGGCTCGATGGAAGGCGTCTTTGCCACGCTCCGGGTCAACGCCCCGATCACCGTGATCCCGAACACCAACAAGTCTCGCGAGGACGCGCCCGACTACCGGATCGTCAACAAGCGTACGGGCTTCGAGATCGGAGCCGGCTGGCACCGCACCTCCCAGCGTTCGGGCGAGGAATACCTCTCGGTCAAGCTGGAAGCCCCTGAGATCGGCGTCATCTTCGGCAACCTCGCACCCGCCCCGGGCGGCGAGGAGAACAAGAAGGTCATCCTCTGGAACAACCGGGCATCGGTGGCCGGCTCCGCAAGGGGCCGGCTTCCCCATCGGCAAAAGGAGGTTGCAATGAGGCGCTACACCATCACCGTCAGTGGCACCGTCACCGGACAGGTCCGCTCGGATCCAGACGCCGTCATCGGCTACGACCCACCGCTTCGGACCTACTTCCTGCACGCGTTCCCGCACGATGAAACCGACGAGCCCGGTCTTTGGCTTGGCACCCGCGATCGCGCGTTCGAAGCGCTTGAGGATCTTCGCCATGCAACCATCTTACACGGCTACGATCTCATGCCGCTGCCGGCGGATCTCGCGGCGAAACTCATCGGAGACAAGGCGGCTGTGGCTGATCGGGCGCCGCCTCAATGAGCCCGACTGGGCGAACGTGCCCCAAAAGCCCGGCGACGGAGCGCTCCGTCGCCGGGCTTTTCTCATGCAGAGTGGCTGGAGACCAATGTCTATCAGCCTCAGTGCGGCCGGTCGACAGCGAAACGGACGGGCGTCACGGAGAGAGTGGACGACGCTTTGAATTAGCGCCCAGGTGCAGCACTCGCCGCCGCCGATCATGGACGGATTCATTCGGCCCATCGTCGCCACCCCGTCGACGGCGACGACGGGCGCGGCAGTAGATTGTACCGACCGAAATCGCAGCACCTCGAGGAGGGGCAACAGCAAGGCCAAAATGTTTTCCGGTAACTCCTGGAGGCGGCGATCACCTGAGCAGGTTCTCGCCATGACCTTTTACGACCCCTGGTGCAGCAATTCGCCGCTGTCGATCATGCGCAGGTTCATATCGCCAGGCGTCTTGATGAGCAGTTGAGCGTTGAGAGCACGGAGGTCGCGCGGCTCGGTGCAGGCCAGCCAGGCGCGAAGCTTGTAGAGACCCGGCTGGAGATCGGCGCCAAAGATGAAGGAGACGCTTTTTTGCTCCCTGGCGGGCATCGGGATTTCGCCGTGCTGGGAGCCAATCGAGCGGTCTTCAAGCCAGAGCGAGGCAATGCAGCCGGCATTGACAAAGACGTTGGATCCGGTGGTGGCGCGGTATTCCACGGCGAGCTGCGTGCGGCCGGGCTCTGCAATCTTCAGCCAGCCCTGGAGTTCGACTGAGGTGAGGCCGGTGTAGAGCACACCGTTGCGCGACGGTTCACTGAGGGGAATGGCGCCGCCGATATAGACAAAGCTGCCGACGCTGTCGGCAGGGATATCTGGAAGATTGTCTTTTTTGGCCGGCGCGGCGCGGGCGATGGCGAGCGCGCCCCGCTGGTAACCTTGGCTTGCACCCCCTTCGGAGGAAGCCTGCTTCTTCGCGTCATCGTTGCCGGTGGCGGGCATGCTGTCGTTGCTCTTTGCCGACGCACCGCCCTGTCCGGTGATGCCGAGATGCTCGATCAGCGAATCGAGTTTCTGCTCGATGCGGTCCAACTGCTTCTGGGTTTCTGGCTGCCGGTCTTGCGCCAGTGCGAAGCCGGGGCCCTCAACGAAACTCAATGCTGCGATCCCAATCCCGAGCGCCAGCCCGCCCACACTTTTTCTTTGCGTCATGGTGATGATCCTTCCATCGGCACGGTTCCAAAATTGTCGTGCGGCGCTGGCGCCACTTCTATCCCTTGTAGCGGCCGGCCTGGAGCGACAGCAGGCGTTTTCTCGTGCGCCGGCTCCAAGGTTGATCCAGGTGCGGGCGGTTCCGTCGTCTGCGACCCCGCGGCCGAAGACGCATTGCCCTGTTCGAAATTATCCTGATCCGTCGGCGGGGTGCTGGCGTTCTTTCCAGCGTCTGTGGGACGATCGTCGCGCTGGCCGGCGACATCCTGACCGATACTGACAGCCCGAAAGATCAAAGCCAGGACAGCGGCGATCGTGGCATAGCGGAACAGCAGATCGCGCCGGAACAGGGCGGGAACAAGTTTGAGCCAGCGTAGAAGTGTGGCTCGCACAGATGAGAAGAGCGTTTCAGCCGTCATGTGATTGACCCCTGCCGCTCGTATGTCGCCATCGCCGTCTCAATGTCTTCGGGCCCTATGGTCATGATGGCGTCGCGACCGGCATTTCCGACACCCTCACGGGCGCCGGGCCGGGGCGGCGGCCCGCGCCGGGGGGTCCCAAACAGTGGTGTTTTAAAAAAAGTCGCGGGGCCCCCCATTTAAGGGGGTTTTATGGGGGGGGGG